>CALMGU010000159.1 GCA_937865685.1 uncultured Alphaproteobacteria bacterium
GGAGTGGTGTAGAAGCCGCAGCGATTGGCCGCCCCTTGCCCAGGAGTGGCGTGGCGCGGTCGGTGGCCCCAAGGGCGCCGAGACCGCTCGAAGGAATGGACTTTTGTCATGCAGGCTGTGCTTCTTGCTCTCCATCTGATGATCGCCTCAGCGCTGGTCGGTGTCGCGCGGCAGCATCCGCTTGATCTTCACAACTTGCTGGTGATCCTGGCCGTACCGCAGCTCGGCCTGGGCAAACAGTTGGTCCACCACATAATAGCTGCCGCGCACACGGTAGTTGACCAGATCATGGCCGCCTTTCGGGCCCGACACGAAGAGCGGCGGCGCATCTCCCTGGGCAAGCGCCTTTGGAAATTCGATATAGACATGGGTGCCGTCGTCGAAGGCGCGGATCGGCTTCCATGCCACATTGTCGCCGCTGATGGTGTAGCCAAAATGCAGGTTCTCGATCGCGGGCAAGCCAGCAGTGGGCGACGCCGGCGCCGCAGCAGTCGCCATCTGCTTGACCAGATTGTCCTGCGGATAGGTCCACGAAACGGCGGCCATGAAGGTTTCGGGCGTGCTTTGCAATTCCAGATGATAACTGCGCCGGTCGGTGGTGATGACCAGGTTGGTCTTAAGGCCCGCGGCGTAGGGTTTTGCCAACACATGGACCTGCTTGCTGGTGCCAGAGCCGCTCGTGGTGTCGCCAACCACCCAACGGGTCGTGTCACCCGCCGAAATCGCGGTCAGATTTTCCCCGGGCTGGAGCGCGATATCGCTTACCTCCTGCGGCGCCGCATAAAGCCGATACAATGCGCCCTCGGAAAAATTGTAGATCTGGATGGCGTTGATATAGCCATCGGTCGAAGGCTCCTGCAGGCGCGCGCGCCAATCCTTGCAGAGCCAAATTGTTGGCTTCCGTTGCTCCAGAGGTGAACACAATTTCGCGCGGTTGCGCTCCAAGCAAAGCTGCAACCTGCTCACGCGCTGCTTCCACAGCTTCCGCCGCGCGGCGGCCCATCACATGCTCGGAGTGAGGATTGCCTGGCCCAGTCACCTCCAGAAACGGAAGCATGGCCGCGCGCACCCGGGGGTCCGTGGGCGTGGTCGCCTGGTTGTCGAGGTAGATCGTGCGCGTCATAGCCATCATTATTTCATAGCATGATTGCCCTCGGATCAGACTAAGCGCCACGTCTTGCGGGCTTTCCTTTCCCCTTGGTTTCCACGAAAATATGAGTGGCTGGGGCTGTACAGCTTTCCCAAAGTCCACAGACGTCCAGCCCCCGCTCTCGGCAGCCACAAGAAAAGCGGGTATCGAAGCGGGTATCAGGCTAGAACGTCGGAAATTATGTTGAACATTATCAATATCTTAGGTGCCGAGTGATCCTGCTGATCGATAATTATGACAGCTTCACCTACAACCTGTTTCACCATCTGGGCGCGTTGGGCGCGGATGTGCGGGTGGAGCGCAATGATGCCCTGTCGGCGGATCAGGCCCTGGCGCTGAAGCCGCAAGGCATCGTGCTGTCGCCCGGACCTTGCACCCCCAACGAAGCAGGCGTCTGCCTGGAGCTGATCGAAAAGGCGGATGGCCAGGTGCCGATCCTGGGCGTCTGCCTGGGACACCAGGCCATCGGCCAGGCCTATGGCGGCAAGATCGTACGCGCGCCCGAACCGATGCACGGTAAACTGTCCAAGGTCCGTCATACCGGCAAGTCCGTGTTCCGCGGCCTCAACAATGATTTCAACGCCGTCCGCTATCATTCCCTCACCATCGCGCCCGACAGCGTGCCGGAGGATCTGGAGGTCACCGCCACCAGCGATGACGGCGTCATCCAGGGCGTGATGCACAAATCCCATCCCGTCCATGGCGTGCAATTTCATCCCGAGAGCATCGCGTCGGAAAATGGCCACGCCCTGCTCGCCAATTTCCTTGCCCTGACGCGATGAGCGGGACGTTCGATCTCAAGCGTCTGGCGGAATATCCCCTTACCGCCGACGAGGCCGCGCAAATTTTCGGCGAAATCCTCAGCGGGCGCGCGGAAGACAGGGACATCGAAGCCTTCCTGATCGCGCTTTCGGCGCGCAAACCTGCGATCTCGGAATTTGTCGGCGCGGTGACGGCGATGCGGGCCCAGATGAAAGGCATCACCGCCCCGCCTTTGGCGATCGATCTGTGCGGCACCGGCGGCGACGGGCTGGGTACGCTCAATATTTCCACGGCCGTGTCCTTTGTGGTCGCCTCCGCGGGCGTTCCGGTCGCCAAGCATGGCAACCGCTCCATGTCGTCCAAGAGCGGGGCCGCCGATATCCTCGAAGCCTTGGGCGTGAAGATCGACCTGGACCCGCTGAATGCGGAGCGCGTGCTGAACCAGACCGGCATCGTTTTTCTGTTCGCCCAAACCCACCATCCCGCCATGCGCCATGTCGCGGCGGCGCGCCGGGCCATCGGCAAACGCACGATCTTCAATCTCCTGGGCCCCCTGGCCAATCCCGCGCTGGTCAGGCGCCAGCTGGTGGGCGTCTTCGCGGAAGAATGGCTGACGCCCTATGCCGAAGCGCTCAGGGCCCTGGGCTGCGAGCGGGCCATGGTGGTGCATGGCCGTGATGGATTGGACGAACTCACCACCACCGACATCACTTATGTGGCGAGTTTGGCCGACGGGGTCATCACCCGTTCCAAAATCGCGCCCGAAGATGCCGGTCTCAAGCGCGCCAGCCTCGCCGATCTTCGGGGCGGCGTGGCGGCGGAAAATGCCAAGGCGCTGCTGGCGCTTTTCGCGGGCGAAAGCGGCGCCTACCGCGATATCGTGCTTTTGAACGCGGCGGCGGCCCTGATGGTGGCCGGACGGGCATCGGATATAATGTCCGGCATGGAACTGGCGCGCCACGCCCTGGACAAAGGCGCGGCGCGCGCCAAACTTGAACAGTTGATCGTCCTATCGAACGCCCCATGAGCATCCTCGACAAGATTTTTGCCTACAAGAAAGAAGAAGTCGCCGCCGCCAAGGACAGGCTGAAGCTGGCCGAGGTGGAAGCGCGCGCCAAGGACGCCGATCCGGTGCGCGGCTTTCGCGCCGCGCTGGAGGCCAAGAAAGCATCCGGCGAATTCGGCCTGATCGCCGAAGTGAAGAAGGCAAGCCCTTCCAAGGGCCTCATCCGGGCCGATTTCGATCCGCCCGCGATTGCCGAAGCCTATGAAGCGGGCGGCGCGGCCTGCCTGTCGGTTCTCACCGACATGCCGTCTTTCCAAGGCGCCCCGGAATTTCTCACCGCCGCCCGCGACGCCACCCGCCTGCCGGTGCTGCGCAAGGATTTCATGCTGGAGACCTATCAGGTCGCCGAAGCGCGCAGCTGGGGCGCCGACGCCATCCTGATCATCCTGGCCATGGTCGATGACGGCACCGCCCGCGCTCTGATGGAAGAAGCCGCCCGCTTCGGCATGGACGCCCTGGTGGAAGTGCATGACGAAAACGAGATGGAGCGGGCCGCCAATCTGGAAGCCCGGCTGATCGGGATCAACAACCGCAACCTCAAGACTTTCGTCACCGACCTCAATGTGACGCAGAAGCTGGCGCCCCGCGCGCCGAAATCGGCGCATCTGGTGGCCGAAAGCGGCTTGTCGGCGCCCGCGGACCTGAAGCGCCTGGTCCAGGCCCATGTCACTTCGGTGCTGATCGGCGAAAGCCTGATGCGGCAAAAGGATGTGGAAGCGGCGACGCGCCTGCTCTTGGGCGACGGGTTCCGGCAATGAGCAAGCTTTCGCATCTCGACGCCAAGGGCGCGGCCCATATGGTGGACGTGTCGGGCAAACCGGTGAGCGCACGCGAAGCAAAAGCCGAAGCGACGGTCCTCCTTTCCGCCGAAGCCTTCGCCGCCGTGATGGACGGAACCGCGCCCAAAGGCGATGTGCTGGCCGCTGCCCGCATCGCCGGGATCATGGCCGCGAAAAAAGTGCCGGAATTGATCCCGCTCTGTCATCCCTTGGCCATCGCCAAGGCGGCGCTCGAATTCGAGCCCGATCCGTCGCGCCACGCCATCCGCATCATCGCCACGGTGGCGACCACCGGGCAGACCGGTGTGGAAATGGAAGCCTTGACCGCCGCGTCGGTGGGCGCGCTGACCCTCTACGACATGATCAAGGCGGTGGACAAAAGCGCGGTGATCGAACAGGTCCGTCTGCTGGCCAAATCCGGCGGCAAGAGCGGCGACTACAAGGCGCCTCCCACCAAGACCGCCGCGCCTCCCGCAAGCCCCGCCTCGAAAGCGCGCGTAAAGCCCGCGCCGCTGATGGGCGAAGTGGCCGCGCCCCGTGCGCGCAGCCACGGCGCCGTCACAGATCAGCGGCGCGAAGCTTTTCGCGCCTTCATGACGTCCCGCCGCCTCCGGCCCTCGCTCTGGGCCAAGCAGGCCGGCGTTTCCAGCGGCGAGATTCTGGGCTTTCTCACCGGCCGCTCGCGAGGCTTCTCGCAAGAGGTTGCGGAAAAGCTGGCACGGGTGGCACGCGTGCAAGTCAGCGATATGTTCTCATGATTTCGGTCGAAGAGGCCGCGGCGCGCATCGTGTCGGCGCTGAAGCCTTTGGAACCCGAGAGCATCGCAATTGGATCGGCCGCAGGACGGGTCCTGGCCGCCGATATCCATGCCAATGCGGATCAGCCGCCCTTCGCCCAATCGATGATGGACGGTTATGCGGTGCGGAGCGCCGACAGCGGCACGCGCCGCGTGATCGGCAGCGCACCTGCCGGACATCCATTTGCGGGCACTTTGGGGCCGGGCGAGGCGCTGCGCCTTTTCACCGGCTCGGTGGTGCCGGACGGCGCCGATGCGGTGCTGGCCCAGGAAGACGCCCAGCGCGACGGCGACCGAGTCGATTTCACCGAAACGCCTTTCGCCGGAAAATTCATTCGCCCGTGCGGGCTCGACTTTCAGGCCGGCGCTCTCCTAGTCCCGCAAGGCCGGCGCCTGACGCCGCGCGATCTTGCCTTGCTGGCGGCCGGCGATCTGGCAGAGGTGCCGGTGCGGCGGCGCCCCGTGATCGCCTACGCGGCCACGGGCGACGAGCTTTCCCGTCCCGGCCAGCCGCGCAAGCCCGGCGGGATCGTGGCATCATCCGTGTACGGACTTGATGCCATGATCACCGGATGGGGCGGCGTGCCCAAGGATCTGGGCATCCTTCCCGACGAGCCCGAAGCCATCGCCGCATTGGCCAAAGTGGAATGCGATCTGTTGATCACCCTGGGCGGCGCGTCGGTGGGCGAGCATGATCTGATCCAGGCCGCGTTGGGGCCGCATGGATTTTCGCTGGATTTCTGGAAAATCGCCATGCGACCGGGCAAGCCCCTGATCTTCGGGCATCTGGGCGCCACGCCATTCCTCGGCCTGCCGGGCAATCCGGTGTCCAGCATGGTCTGCGCCCTGCTCTTCCTGCGTCCCGCCATCTTCGCCATGCTGGGCGTGACGGCACAGCCGCCGTTCCGGAAAGCCCGCCTGATCGGCGCATTGAAGGCCAATGACGGCCGCCAGGATCATCTGCGTGCGGTTTGCGAATGGCGGGATGGCGATCTTTGGGCGAGGCCCTTTCGGGCGCAGGATTCCTCCATGCAGAAGCTTTTTGCGGAGGCCGACGCCTTGATCGTGCGAAAACCGCACGCGCCGCCCGCTGAGGATGGAGCCGTTGTGGAAATCCTGCTCCTCGACTGAATATGAAAATGGCGGCCAGAGGCCGCCATTTTCTTTTCGGGGCTCTTAGAAAGTGAGCCAGATTCCGTTGCGCCAATATCCCCGGCCGTCATGCTCGCGCCAGCGATAGTGGCGATCCCGCTCGCGCCAGCGCCAATTATCGTCGTGAACTATGACGCCGAAATGCGGACGATAGCGATAACGCTCGCCGGTGTGCCAGCAATCGCCCGCCCGATTGCACACGATATACGCAGAAGCCGTGGTGGCTGTGCCGGCAAGAGCCGCAACGCCGATGATGGCTGCCGCCGCACCCTGCAACATCAGTTTTTTCATAATCTTCTCTCCGGTTCTGAGGGCATTTCTGCCGCCTCCACGAAGAAAACACCGGACACCCGGACGATGTTCCAGGGCCATTTTGTGGCAAGTGCTGCCGTTGACGGGGTTATGGAACTAAAGTAGAACGATTCGCGATGTTTCGGCTTTGTTCGCAAGCGGTTTGCGCGCAAATCCTGGGGAAAATCTTACCGGCCTTGGCCGGCGACAAGGGGATCGCGATGCTGACCCGCAAGCAATATGAGCTTCTGCTCTTCATTCATGAACGCATCCGCGAAACCGGAATCCCCCCTTCTTTCGACGAGATGAAAGAGGCGCTCGATCTCAAATCCAAATCCGGCATTCACCGGTTGATCACGGCGCTGGAAGAGCGCGGCTTCCTGCGGCGGATGGAAAAACGCGCCCGCGCTTTGGAAGTGATGCGCCTTCCCGACAATATGGCGGAGACGGCGCGTCCCGCCACCACCCGCAGCCAGGCGCAGCGCATCATGCCCTCGGTGCGTCACGGGCGGACCGAAGCCCGCGCGACCGATCCCAGAAACAGCGCGCCGCGTCGCGCGATGGGCGACAGCGAACATGCCGTCAATGTGCCGCTGGTGGGCCGCATCGCTGCCGGCACGCCGATCGAAGCCCTGCAGAACCGCATCGCCGATGTTCCGGTTCCCGGCGGCATGATCGGGCGCGGCGATCACTATGCCTTGGAAGTGACCGGCGATTCCATGATCAATGCCGGCATCCTGGACGGCGATACGGTGATCATTCAGGAAGCCGACAGCGCCAATACCGGCGAGATCGTCGTGGCGCTGGTGGACGATAATGAGGCGACGTTGAAGCGCCTGCGCCGGCGCGGCGACTCCATCGCGCTGGAAGCCGCCAATCCCGCCTATGAGACGCGCCTCTATGGCGCCGACCGGGTCAAGGTGCAGGGCAAGCTGGTAGGCTTGATCCGCCGCTACTGAACCGGCTCTGTGATGACCCAGGGACGTGCACCGCGCTGCCGGTTCACGCTGATCGCGCGCAGGGGCGAGAGCGTGACCGCATAACCGCCTCCGTCCGCGATTTGTTGTGCGCCAAGCGCCAGACGGGGCTTGGCACAAGGTATCAACGGCGCGGTGCTCACCACGATGTCGGCCCGATCGCAATCCGCGTCCAGCGCTTCGGGACGCGATGACATTGCGATCACAAGGCCATGGCGTTCCGCGATGCATCCCAAACCATCGCAGCTGAAGGACGCTTCGCCCACCGCATCCCTCCAATCGCGGCCATCGCCGTCGCGCAGCAGCCAGCGCGTGGCGGCGAAGCGGTCTTTGGGGGCGCGCGGAAAATGGAGCAGCCCGTCCCCTCCCCGCAGCGCAATGGTTCGCGCGTCGGAGGCGATCAGCATATCGGGGCGCTGCGCCGTCAGCGCCAAGGCGATGCCCGCCGCCACCGGCACAAGCCCCCACCAGCGCCAGGAAAGCCGCCACAGCAGGATCCACAATCCGCCCAAGGTAATCGACACCAGTGCCGAGAGTGGAAAGGCCGGGGTCACCGTCACAGCGCCCGGAAGGCCGGAAACAAACCGTCCCAGCCGCAGCATCCCGTCGATGCTCCATCCCATCAGCTGCAGCGGCACATGCTCCAGGCCGAACGGCATTGCCGCGACGCTGAGCGCGGCGGAGGGCATCGTCACCAGCCCCATCAGGGGCATCGCCAGAAGATTGCCCAGCACGGCGTAATGGGTGGCGCGGCCGAAATAATACATGGCGAAAGGCAATGTGGCGAAGCTCGCCACCAGGCTGGTCAGGGCGATGCCACGGATATGGCGATAGAGCCAGCTGTGCGGAACGAGCCGCGCGCGGCGCTGTTCCCATTCCGCCACCGCGACGAGGCTGGCGACCGCGGCGAAGGACATCTGAAATCCCGGCTCGGTGATGGAGACGGGGCGGACCAGCAACAGGATCATCGCCGCGAGCCCCAAGGAGCGCATCGAAAGCGCCGGACGATCGAGCAGGATCGCCAACAGCATCATCGCCAGCATCACGAAAGCGCGGGTGGCGGACGAGGATACGCCGCTGATCACGATATAAAACGCAGCCGCCACGATGGAGACGGACGCCGCCCATTTCTTGATGGGGTAGCCCAGCGCCAGGGCCGGTATCGCCGCCAGCGCCGCGCGCACCAGCCAGAACAGTCCCGCTCCCACCAGCGCCATATGCAGGCCCGCGATGGCCAGGACATGCGCCAGGCCGGCATCACGCAAGGCCGCTTCATCATCGGGATCGATGCCGCCACGCTCGCCCGTGATGATGGCCGTGGCGATGGCGCCTTCGCTCTTGGGCAATTGCGCCCGGATCCTTAGCGTCATGCGCGCCCGCATGTCTTCCACAAAACCCGTCAGGCGGTCCCAAGGCCCCGGCGGATGCGCCAGAGGTGTGGACTGAGCCGCACCAAAGGAAAAGCCGGTGGCGCCTATTCCGGCGAAGAAGGCCGCGCGGCCAAAATCATTATCGCCCGGCGCGGATGGTCCGGGCGGCGGCATCAGCTGGGCTGTCAGGCCCACACCCTGCCCCACCCTGATCTGGCCTGCGCCCTTCTGGATCAGGATCCGCACCCGGGCGGGCGGATCGGGGAGCCGGCCGGAGCGGACTTGATCCAGGATCACGCGCAGGCCCTTGCTGCCCCAATCCAGTCCCGACACTCGTCCAGTCAAATGGGTGATCATGGGCCGCTCCAGCACCGGCGCTGCAACCCGCATCTCCTGCAACTTGGCGACGGCAAATCCCAACGTCAGCACCGCCATGCCTGCCAGACAGGCGCGGACCCAGCCGTTCCGGCCCTGAAAGCTCGCCGCGATTAGGCCCACGAACAGGCCCAGAGCGGCGCCCGCCACCCATGGCGGAGGCTCGACCGGCGCAGCGAAATAAAGCGCCGTCCCCGTGCCCAGCGCCACCGGCAGCCACAAAACCCAGCGATGGCGCTCCTCCAGCGCCGACCGGCGGATTCCGTTCAAAAGGCCAAGGGGCAGCAGCCCGGGCCGGCCCTGGGATACCCAACGCCGCAACTGGGGAAGGAGGCCTGTTCTCACCGGAGACCGTTTGCTAGATGGTCGCCACCATGACGCAAAATCCCAAGCCTGTCCTGCGCTTCGCGCCCTCGCCCACCGGCATGCTCCATATCGGCGGCGCCCGCACCGCTCTCTTCAACTGGCTCTATGCCCGCCACACCGGCGGCACCTTCCTTCTGCGCATCGAGGATACCGACCGCGAACGCTCCACGCCGGAAGCAGTGGCCGCGATCCTGAACGGCATGGAATGGATGGGGCTGAATTGGGATGGCGAAGCGGTCTATCAATTCGCCCGCGCCGCCCGGCACCGCCAAGTCGCCGAACAATTGCTGGCGGAAGGCAAAGCCTATCGCTGCTTCGCCACCCCGGAAGAATTGACTGAGATGCGCGAAGCCCAGCGCGCCGCCGGCAAGCCGATCCGCTATGACGGCCGCTGGCGAGACCGCGATCCGTCGCAAGCGCCCGCCGGCGCGCTGTCCGTGGTGCGGCTGAAGGCGCGCACGGACGGCGAAACCATCGTGCATGATCTTGTGCTGGGCGATGTGCGCTTCGCCAATGACCAGTTGGACGACATGGTGCTTCTGCGCTCCGATGGCACGCCCACCTATATGCTGGCGGTGGTGGTGGACGATGCCGATATGGGCGTGACCCATGTGATCCGGGGCGCCGACCACCTCAACAATGCCGCCCGCCAGCTTCAGATCATCGAGGCGATGGGCTGGCCGGTCCCGGTTTACGGCCATTTGCCGCTGATCAACGGCCCCGACGGCCAGAAATTGTCCAAGCGCCATGGCGCGCTGGCGGTCGAAGCCTATCGCGACATGGGCTATCTGCCCGAAACCATGCGCAACTATCTTCTGCGCCTGGGCTGGAGCCATGGCGACGAGGAAATCATCCCCACCGCCAAGGCGATCGAATGGTTCGACTTCTCCGCCGTGGGCAAGAGCCCGGCGCGGATGGATTACAAGAAGTTGGACAATCTCAACGGCCATTATATCCGCGAGACGGACAATGCGGCGCTGGTGGCCGAAGTGACCGCCTTCGCGGCGCGTCAGACCCCGCCCCGCATACTGTCGGAAAAAGCGCGGGAAAGGCTGCTGGCGGCGATGTCCTCGCTCAAGGAGCGGGCCAAGACCCTGGTTCAACTCGATCAGGGTGCGGAATTTCTGTACACGGATGGTGTTCGCGACCTGGACGCCGGCGCGGCCAAGATCCTCACCCCCGATGCCCGCGCCGTGATGGCCCGCGTCCTGCCGGCTCTGGACGCCACCGATTGGAGCGGCCCTGCCCTGGAAGCCGCCGCCAGGGCATTTGCGGAATCGAACGGCTTGAAGCTGGGCGATGTGGCCCAGCCCCTTCGGGCCGCAGTCACGGGAAAAACCACCTCGCCGCCCCTGTTCGAGATGTTGGCGCTGTTAGGCCGGGAAGAATCCCTTATCCGATTAAGGGCTTATGGGAGTTGAAGAAAATTCAACCCCTTTGGCGGTAAATTAAGTGACGTGATGCGAAAAGCGCGCTTATATTGCAGCGCAAGATAAATTGGGAAGTTGGGGAGTTCGTTCGATGCGTGAGAGCAAGATCAAGACGGTCGGCAAGGCCAGCCTGAATTACGAAGGCAAGGATTACGAATTGCCGGTCCTGGCGGGCACCCAAGGCCCCAATGCGGTGGACATCCGCAAGCTCTACGACCAGGCGGACATCTTCACCTATGATCCGGGCTTCACCTCCACCGCCTCGACCGAATCCAACATCACCTTCATCGACGGCGACAAGGGCGTCCTGCAATATCGCGGCTATCCCATCGCCGATTTGGCCGAACATTCGAGCTTCCTGGAAAGCTGCTATCTCCTCCTCAACGGTGAATTGCCGAACAAGAGCCAGATGGAAAAATTCGAATACACCATCAGCCACCACACCATGGTGCATGAGCAGCTGGCCACTTTCTATCGCGGCTTCCGCCGCGACGCCCATCCCATGGCGGTGATGTGCGGCGTGGTCGGCGCCCTGTCGGCCTTCTATCACGACTCCACCGACATCACCGATCCGCGCCAGCGCGAGATCGCAAGCTACCGCCTCATCGCCAAGATGCCGACCATCGCGGCGATGGCGTACAAATACCATGTCGGCCAGCCTTTCGTGTATCCGCGCAACGATCTGGGCTACACCGAAAACTTCCTGCGCATGTGCTTCTCGGTTCCGGCCGAGGACTATAAGGTCAACAAGGTCCTGGCCAAGGCGCTGGACACGATCTTCATCCTGCATGCCGATCACGAACAGAATGCTTCGACTTCCACCGTGCGTCTGGCCGGTTCGTCGGGCGCCAATCCCTTCGCCTGCATCGCGGCGGGCATCGCCTGCCTCTGGGGTCCCGCCCATGGCGGCGCCAATGAAGCGGCGCTGAAGATGCTGGAAGAGATCGGCACCGTCGATCGCATTCCCGAATATGTGAAGCGCGCCAAGGACAAGAATGACAGCTTCCGCCTGATGGGCTTCGGTCATCGCGTCTATAAGAATTACGATCCGCGCGCCAAGGCGATGCAGATCCAGGCGCATGCCGTGCTCGACGAGCTGGGCCTGCATGACGATCCGCTGCTGAAAGTGGCGGTCGAATTGGAGAAGATCGCCCTGCACGATGAATATTTCATCGAGAAGAAGCTCTATCCCAATATCGATTTCTATTCCGGCATCACCCTGAAGGCGCTGGGCTTCCCCACCTCCATGTTCACGGTGCTGTTCGCGCTGGCCCGCACGGTGGGCTGGATCGCCCAGTGGAAGGAAATGCTGGAAGACCCGCACCAGAAGATCGGCCGTCCCCGCCAGGTCTATACCGGCCCGACGGAACGCAAATACGAGCCGATCGCGACGCGGAAATAGTTTTTAATGGCCGCGCGGCCTGACCCGAACCGCTTTACCCTTCGGGGGGCCGCGCTCCAATAAAATCAAGCAGAACACGGGCGGCGCGCTGCGAGGGAGCTTCTTCATCCTCTCCCAGCCGCCGCCCGAATTCGTTCATGGCATCCAGCTGCGCATTGCGCGCGTCTTCGTCCGCGAACAGGCGCTCGACCGCGCCGGCCAGGACGTCCGGTGTGGCGTCATATTGCTTGAACTCCGGGACCGCCCGGCGCCCCAGCAGGATATTGATCAACGTCATGTAGGGCGCGGTCATCAAGCGGTTGGCCAAGGCATAGGTCAGGCCGCCCACCCGGTAGGCCACCACCATCGGCGTGCGCGAGAGCGCAAGCTCCGCCGTCACCGTTCCCGACGCCGCCAGCGCCACATCAGCGGCATCGAAGGCGGCGTATTTGTCGGTCTCATTTTCCAGAATATGCAACGGCGTCGGCCAGCCGGATGCGGCCTCGCGCACCTTTCCCGCGACATGCGGCACGGTCGGCAGCAGCGTCACCAGGCCCGGAATCTTCGTCGCCAACAGCCGCACGGCATCGCGGAACACGGGAAAGATGAACCGTATCTCGCTCGAGCGGCTGCCGGGCAACAGCGCCAGAAGCGGCGTATCCGCGCCGATCCCCAGCCGCGCCCGTAAGGCCTCACCGCCGGTCATGCGGGCGCGCCGCTCGACCACGGGGTGGCCCACAAAAATGGCCCGCAATCCATACTTTTCGAAGAACGGCACTTCGAACGGGAAAAGCGCCAATATCAAATCGAAATAGCGCGCCATCGCCTTTGCGCGATAGGCGCGGCTGGCCCAGACTTGCGGCGCGACATAATTGACGGTCTTAATCGAAGGATCGCGCTTCTTCACCGCTTTGGCGATGCGGTGGGTGAAATCCGGGCTGTCGATCACCACCAAGGCATCGGGATGAATGCGGATCGCGTAATCGACCGCCTGACGGACCCGCGCCAATATCCGGGGAATGGCAGGCACAACCTCGCGCAGGCCCATCACCGCGGTGGCATCGAGGGGAAAGAGGCTCTCCAGCCCCTCGCGCGCCATCGCCGGGCCGCCCACGCCCACGATCCTCACCCGGTCGCCGGCCAGGCGCCGGATGCCCGTCATCAATTGCGCGCCCAAAAGGTCGCCCGATGTTTCGCCGCACACCAGCATCAAGGTTTTCTGCGCGGGCGCGCCGCTCACGGCGTGACACCCACGACAAACAGGCCCAGCCGGTCCGCTTCCGCGGCCACCGCATCCTTGCCCACGATCAGCGATTTTCCGCTTTCCACGGCGATGCCCGCCAGCCCCGCTTCAGCAGCGCGGCGCACCGTTTCCACGCCGACGACAGGCATATCGGTCTTGGCGTCCTGGGTGGGCTTAAGCGCCTTGACCAGAACACCGCGCTTCTTTTGCGGGGTGCCGCGCAGATTGTCGCGCAGCTGACCGATCCGCGCGATCATGGCATCGGTCCCCTCAGCCGCCTCGACCGCCAGGGCCAGCCCTTCGCAGACCGCCGCCGCCTGCCCCACATCCAGGGCGCCCAGCGAACGGACGATGGCGAAAGCGCGGGCGATATCGGCCTTGTGATCGTCATTGGGCAGCACCAGTCCCAACGGCCCTTCATCCGCCACCAGGCCTGGCGCCGCTTCGGCCACGCCGACCGCGCGAAACCCCGCATCTTCGAACAGGCCCACCAGCATGCGCAGCAGGGCATCGTCGCCCTGCCGGGCCGCCGCGATCACGCGCGGCAGGACCATCACGCCCTTGGCGTCGAGCTTGAGTTCGGAGAATTTCGGCCGCTCCACTTTCCCCGCCAGCAGGACATCCTTGGTCCCGGCTCCGGCCAGCGATTTCAGCGCGCGCCCCGGCTCTCCCAGGGATACCCAGTCATGGGGAAATTCTTCGGCCCATTCGCCGCACATGCCGCGCAGCGCCACAATGAAGACCGCCCGCCCGTCCGCGCGCGCGCTTTGCGCCACCGCGCGCGGCAAGTCGCCACCGCCAGCGATGAGCCCCAGGCTCATTCGATGTCGCCGCGGCGGCGCGCGGTGCAAAGCTTCTGCTTGGCTGGCGCCAGGATGAATTGCACGACTTCGTCGACTTCCGCGACGTCCGGCCATTCGGCCTTCGCCGCCATGGCGCGGCTTTTGATGTCACCGCCCTGCCCGTAAAAAATCGCGCGGAAGGCCGCGCGCAGGGCATTGATGGTTTCGCGCGTCAACCCGCGCCGCTTCAGGCCGATGAGATTAAGGCCCGCCAGTTCGGCATGGTCGCCGAACGCCATCGCGTAAGGAATGACGTCGCGATTGATGCCGGTGATGCCGCCCACCATCGCGCCCTTGCCCACCCGGCAGAATTGCTGAACGGCCGACAACCCGCCGAAAATCACGCCATCGCCGATCTGAGAATGTCCGCCCAGCGCCACGGAATTGGCGAAGGTGACATCGTCGCCCACGACGCAATCATGTCCGACATGGCTGCCGGCCATGAAATAGCCGCGCGCCCCAACAATGGTCACGCCCTTGTCCTTGCGGCTGCCGCAATTCATCGTCACCAACTCGCGCAGCACGCAATCCGCCCCGATCTCCAGCCGTCCTTCGGGAAAATCATTGCCGCGAATCTGGCCTTCACCGCCCAGTACGGCGCCGGGATGCACGACGGTGCGGGCACCGATCCGGGTCACGCCTTTCACCACGGCATGGGACAAAAGCCGAACGCCCTCTTCCAAGACGGTGCGCGGACCGACATGGCAGAAAGGACCAACCTCGATGCCCGCGCCCAGCTTGGCGCCGTCTTCAATCAGGGCTGTTGGATGGATCATCGCTGGCTTCCGCGCCATCGTGAATCATGGCGGTGAATTCGGCTTCGGCGCACAGCGTATCGCCGACATAGGCCTGGCCTTCGAAACGCCAGACGGGACCGCGCCGGCGGAGCGCCTTGACCGGCATGCGCATCATGTCGCCAGGATGGACCGGCTTGCGGAAGCGGGCCTTGTCGATGGCCATGAAATAAACGATGCGCTTTTCCCGTTCGAAGCCCAGGCTATGGACCACCACGGCACCCGCGGTCTGCGCCATTGCTTCGACGATCAGAACGCCCGGCATCACCGCATAGTCGGGAAAATGGCCCAGAAAATACGGCTCGTTGATGCCGACCGCCTTCCAGCCGGTGGCGCTTTCCATCTTCACGATATCGGTCAGCCGCTCCACCAGCAGCATGGGCGGGCGATGCGGCAGCAGCTTTTTGATCTGCGCGACATCCAGTGTGGACTCAGCCATTGTCATCCTGCTTGCGGCGCCGAACAAGCTGGCTGACCGCGTGAATCTCTCTCAGCCACTCTCTTACAGGCTTTGCCGGAACGCCGCCATAATCCTGGCCGCCTTCGATTTTCTGCCCTGAAACCATGGCGCTGCGCGCCGCCAGCCTTGCACCGGGCCCGACGCGGACATGGTCGGCGATCCCCACCTGTCCGCCCAGCACGGCGAAATCCGCGATCGTGGAACTGCCTGCGATGCCGGTCTGGGAAACCAGCACCACATGGCGGCCGATCTGCACATTGTGACCGATCTGGACCAGATTATCGATCTTGGTGCCCTCGCCGATCACCGTGTCGCCCAGGGCGCCCCGGTCGATGGTGGTGGCGGCGCCGATCTCGACACCGTCCTGGATGATGACCCGGCCCAATTGCGGAATTTTCGCGTGCCCCGCCGGCGAGGAGGCGAAGCCGAAGCCGGGCTGGCCGATGGCCGCGCCAGGCAGAATGGTCACCCTGTCGCCGATATAGGCATGGCTGATGGACACGTTGCTCCCGATCTCGCAGCCATGACCGATGGCCACGCCCGGACCAATTACGGCATTGGCGCCGATCCGCACCCGATCGCCGATCTCCGCGCCCGGCCCGATCACGGCGCCGGGTCCCAGGATCACATCCCGGCCCAGCCTTGCCGCATGTGAAACGGGCTGCTCCTGGCTCCAGACCTGCTGCAAAGCCTCCGGATAGAACATCGCGGCCATAACGGCGAAGGCATGCGGCACCGACGCGGCGGGAAGAAGGATCATGCCTTCGGGCGCCGGCTGATGCAGATCCTTTTGCGGCACCAGGCAGAATCCGGCCCCGCTCCGGGCAAAAGCGTCGGCCATTTCCCGGCCGCCCGAAAAGAATGTCAGGTGCGCCTTCCCGGCGCCTTCGAGCCCCGCAAGATCCGCGATCATCGCCGTGCCGTCCGCATGGGCCGGCAGGGCAATTTTCGCCGCTGCGCAGATCTCGGCGAGGCGAAACGGGCCCCGATTGGCGTAGAAACGAGGATCTGCCATGGGCGTTGGCGCGGGGCGCGCTCCGTTATTTCTTGGCCGGTGCCTTGGCGGGAGCCGGCGCAGCCGGCGGCGCGGCCTGCGTCACCTTCAGGCTGGGCAGTTTCTGGTTCAACTGGTCGATGGCGGGCTGGGTGATGTCGAAGGCCTGCACCGCCTGGGGCGATGCATAAACCAGCGCATTCTTGTCCAGGATCATGTTGGCGCCGCGCTGCTGCATCAGATTCTGCAGGATCGGCTCCAGCGCCTTGGCGATGGTCTGCTGCGCGACCATGAAACCGCCTTGGATCGCCTGCTCCTTGCGCTGCGCGGCGGCCTGCATGCCAGCCTGCTTGGCTTCGAAAGCTTTGACCTTTTGGGCCTTGGCGTCCGCCGCCAAGATGGCGATCTGCTGCTGAAGCTGCTGCGCCTCGGCCTGCAGCGCCTTCTGCTGGCCCGCGATTTCGCCCTTGGCCTGGTTGCCCATGACTTCGATCTGGCGGGCGACATCCTGGCCCACCTTGGAGAAGCGAAGGATTGCCTGCCGGTCGATCAGGAGGATTTTCTGCTGCACCGGCGGCGGCGGCGGATTGGCGGCCAGCGCGGGCATCGAGGCCGCGATCACAAGCGTGGTGGCGAGGAGCATCTTTTTCATGGTCTTAGAACCCTGTTCCAGCGGAGAAGTGAATGATCTGCGGTCGGTCATAGCTGGCCTTCACGATGGGAACGCCCAGATCGATCTGGAGCGGCCCGAACGGCGAGCGCCAGCCGAAGCTGAGGCCGGCCGAAGCGCGGAACGCGAAATTGTCCTTGACGCAGGACTGGGCGATCGTGCCTCCGACATTAACACCACCGCAGGTCCGAATGACATTGTCCACCCGGCCCAAGGTACCGAAATCGGAGAAGGCCGCGATCGAAACGCCATAGCTTTCCGGCAAGAGCGAGGGCAGCCGGGCCGATAATGTGCCGATGGCGTAGACATTGCCGCCGATCGCGCCGGTGTTGAGCGGCGCGTCCAGATCGCGCGGACCGATACCCGCGATGGCAAATCCCCGGAAACTGTCGCCGCCCTTGAAGAAGCGCTGGTTGATGGGCACGGGCGTGCCGTCATAGCTCTGGATGATGCCCGCATCCAGCGACAGGGAGTTGATGATGGCGCCGTCAAAGGCTGGCCTGTAGCCGGCAAACTGCGCCGTGGTCTTGATGAATTTCATATTGCCGCCGAAACCGGCGAAATCCTGGTTGAACGAGAAGGTCATGCCCGTGGTGGGGCGCCGGTAATCGTCCAGGCTGTTATAGCCATAGGTGAATCCGAAGATCGAACCATAGGTGTCGCCCGCCGCCAGCTTGATTTCCAGCGGCGCGTTTCCGAACGGCATAACCCGCATGATCTGGTAGGTGTAGCGCAGCCCCACCGAGGAATATTCCGAGATCGGAAAGCCCATGCGCAGCGTGATGCCCGATGTGTCGCTGGAATAGCTCACCTGGCGGTAGTCGACTTGCGACTTATAGATGTCGAAGCCCGCCGCCAGCGGCCGGTCCAGGAACCATGGCTCGGTAAAGCTGAGCTGATAAAGCTTCTGGATCTGCGATACCGAAACCGATGTCTTCAGATATTGCGCGCGGCCGAACAGATTCTGCTCGGTATAGCTGAATTCGCCGGTCAGCTGGCTTGCCGAGGAATAGCCCAGGCCCAGCTGCAGCTGTCCGGTCGATTGCTCGGTGACCGCCACGGTGATGTCTGTGCGGTCCGGCGCGCTGCCGGGCGTGTTCTTGACATCGACCTCCTTGAAGAAGCCCAGCGCGCGAATGCGGGTGCGCGAGCGGTCCACCAGCACGCGATTGAAGGCATCGCCTTCCACCAGGCGGAATTCGCGGCGGATCACCTTGTCCAAGGTGCGCACATTGCCGCTGATATTGATCTTGCCGATATAGACGCGCGGCCCCTGGGCAATATCGAAGATCAGATCGATGGTCCGGGTATCGCGGTTGCGGGCAAGGCGCGGATGCACTTCGGCAAAGGCATAGCCTTTGGTGCCGGCCGCGTTCGTCAGGGCATCGATCGCTTTCTGCACCGTCTCGGCATTGTAGACATCGCCGCCGGTGATCGGGACCATCGGACGCAAGGAGCTGGGCGCCAACTCCTTGATCTGGGAATTGATCGTGACCTTGCCGAATTTGTAGCGGGGGCCTTCGTTCACCGTGAAGGTGACATAGAAATTCTTGCGATTTTGGGCGAGCTGGGCGACAGCGCTGACCACGCTGAAATCGGCATAACCGTGATTGACGTAGAACCGCCTCAGCTGTTCGCGGTCGAAAGCCAGCCGGTCGGGATCGTAATTGTCGTTGCTGGCAAGGATCTTGTACCAGGCGCTTTCCTCGGTGGCGATCTGCCCCTTCAAGGTCGCGTCGTCATAAATCTTGTTGCCGATGAAATTGATGCGGGCGATGCCGGTGGTGGGCCCTTCGGTGATCGAGAAGATCAGGTCGATCCGGTTCTGAGGCCGCTGGATGATCTGCGGATCGACCCGGGCGGCGAATTTTCCGTTGCGGCGGTAAAGCTCGATGATGCGCTGGACATCCGCCTGCACCCGGGCGCGCGTGAAAGTGCCGCGAGGCTTGATCTGGACTTCCTTGGTCAGGTCCTTGGTGGAAACCTTGTCGTTACCCTCGAACACCACCTGATTGATGATGGGGTTTTCCACCACCCGGATGGTCAAGGTGCCGTTGGCGAAGTTGATCTTCACGTCGGAAAACAGGCCGGTGCCGAACAGCGATTTCAGCGCCTGGTCGGCAAGCGCAGGGTCGTAGCTCTCCCCTTCGCGGATATTCACGTAAGTGAGAACCGTACCGGGTTCCACGCGCTGCGTGCCCGATACGGCAATATGCTGGATCACCCGGGCCGGTTGGGCCGGCGCCGCGGGGGCCGCCGGCGCTTGCGGATTGGCGGGCTGCTGGGCGTTCAGCACGGCGGCACGATCTTCCGCGCCCGGACGCAGCTGGGCCGCTGCCGGGCTTGAGAACAGAGCCAAGCACAAGGTCGCAGACGTCGCGCGCAGGACCGCTTTATGAGTGGCGATAGTCCGCATTCCGCCGTCCGGCACCCGTCTTGGAGGCGCGCATCACCGGTAACGGCAGCGGCCGAAGTTTCAGAAAAGATTCAGGCGAGCGAGGTCATTCCACGTGGTCAGGAGCACGAGCCCCAGGACCAAAACCAGCCCAAGCCGAAATCCAAGGTCCTGGGCCCGCTCACCCAGCGGCCGTCCCAAAACTGCTTCGCATGCATAGTACAGAAGATGCCCGCCGTCGAGCAGCGGAATGGGAAAAAGGTTGGCGAGCCCAATGCTTACGGAAAGTACAGCCACCAGCTGCAGAAGCGCCATAAAGCCGAATACCGCCACCTGGCGGGTCATTTTGGCGATTCCCAGGGGTCCCCGGAACTGGTCGGCGCTGGCATAGCCGCGCACCATCTGGGCAATGCCCTGAACGGTGGTGCGCATGATCGTCCAGGTCTGGACATTCGCTGCCACGAAGGCCGATGGCAGATTGTAATATTCGGTCGTAATCGGGGCCTTTGGCGAGGGGCGGACGCCGATCACATAAGTGGTCCCCATATCGCCCAGGACATCGCGGATTCGGGTCGCCCGCGGCATGACATGAACGGTGACCGGCTCGCCGCCCCGCTCCAAATCGACGGCGAGCGTGCGCCCTCCGCTGACCGCGATGATCTGGGGCATCTGCTCAAAATCGGCGATGCGGGTCCCATCGATGGCGATGACGCGGTCGCCCGGCTTGATGCCGGCCGCTTCCGCCGCGCTGCCCTTCACCACATCACCGACGATGGGGGCCAGCACCGTATGGCCGGTGTACAAAATCAGGCCGGTGAACAGCACGATCGCAAGAATGAAATTTGCCACCGGCCCCGCCGCCGCGACCGCGGCGCGCTGCCAGAGCGGCTTGAATGCAAGGGTCTGTTCGCGCTCGGCCGGGCTCATGCGGGCTGCTGCCGCATGATCCGGCGCGCTGGCCGCATTGGCGTCGCCGGAAAATTTCACATAGCCGCCCACGGGTATCCAGCTGACCTTCCAGCGCGTGCCACGCTTGTCGTTCCAGCCGAAAATTTCCTTGCCGAAGCCGACGGAAAACACATCGACCTTCACGCCGCAGGCGCGGGCCACCAGGAAATGACCCAGCTCGTGAAAGAACACCACCACGGTGATTACGAACAGAAAAGCCGGCAAGCCCAGCGGCGTCCAGGCGATAAGGTTCCTTATGGCGTCAAACATGGCGTCCTCTCAGGTCCCCACCTTTTGACATATCTCTTCGGCCAGCACCCGCGCGCGCGCGTCGGTTCCCAGCACGGTTCCCAGATCCCCAGCCCGGCCGTTGCTGACCTGCCCGGCATCGGCATTCAAAGTCTCGCCCACCACTTTGGAAATATCCAGGAAGCCGATACGCCGGTCCAGAAAGGCCTGCACCGCGATTTCGTTGGCGGCATTGAGCACCGTGGGCGCCAATCCGCCGGACCGCATGGATTCGATCGCCAGATTCAAGGCCGGGAACCGGTCATGCGCGGGCGCCTGGAAAACCAGCTGTCCCAGCCGGGCAAGATCGAGCCTGCGTGACGGCGATGCGATGCGGCGCGGCCAGGCCAGAGCGTGGGCGATGGGCGTGCGCATGTCCGGCGCGGACAGATGCGCCATGGTGGTGCCGTCGTCATAGCTGACCAGGCAGTGGACGATGGACTGGGGATGCACCAGCACATTCAGCTTGTCCGGCGGCAACGCGAACAGGAAATGGGCTTCGATCAACTCCAGGCCCTTGTTCATCAAGGTGGCGCTGTCCAGCGAAATCTTGCGGCCCATCGCCCAGTTGGGATGGGCGACCGCCTCTTCCACCGTGGCGGCGGCCATTTTCTCCAGCGGCCATTCGCGGAACGGTCCACCCGATGCCGTGATCGTCACGGTCTCCACTTCGCTGGCGTCGCCCGAACCCAGAACCTGGAAAATCGCGTTATGCTCGGAATCGACCGGGATCACCGAGGCGCCCGACCGTTCCATGGCGTCACGGAACACCGCGCCGGCCGCGACCACGCATTCCTTGTTCGCCAGCGCCACGATGACGCCGCGCTCGATGGCGGCAAGCGCCGGCTCGATGGCGGCCGCGCCCATGATCGCAACCATCACGAAATCCGACGGCATCGCCGCCGCCGCAATCACCGCATCGCGCCCGGCGGCGACTTCTATCCCGGTTCCGGCCAATCCGGCCTTCAATTCCTCGTAGAGCGAAGCATCGCCGATCACGGCCCGCAATGGGCGCAAGGCTTGGGCCTGCTCGATCAGAAGCTTGACATTGCCCTGGGCGGTCAGCGCGGCCAGGGGGAATGCGTCCGCGCCATAGACTTTGCGGGCATGGGCAACCACATCCAGCGTGTTGACGCCGATGGATCCGGTCGAGCCCAGCACCGTAACCTTCCGCTGGACCACATCCTGAAGCGACGGAATCGAATCGAAAATTCCATGGGCGGCGATGGGCGTCATGACGCGATACCGAAAAGAAGATTGAAATGCGCACCGAAAACCAAAATCGCCAGGGCGACGCTGGCGAAGATGGTGGAATCCATGCGGTCCAGCACACCGCCATGGCCCGGGATCAGGCTGCCGGAATTCTTGATGCCGAACCGCCGCTTGACGAAACTTTCGAACAGATCGCCGGCATGCGCGACCGCGCTGAAGACCAGGCCAAACAAGGCGGCTATCCAGAGCGTGCCGCCCAGAAGCCAGATATAGCAGCTGAACACCAGCGCGGCGGTGACGCTGCCGCCGATGGTCCCGGCCCAGGTCTTGGACGGCGACAGCACCGGGGCCATGCGCGGCCCGCCGATCAACTTCCCAAAAATCAGCGCGCCGGTATCCGTCGCCCAGACAATCAGAAACAGGCCGGCGATAACCTGCCATCCCCGTTCCGGAAAGGCCCGCAAACTCACCAGGGCAATCGCGGGCAGCCCCAGATACACCACACCCAGGCCCTGCCACACCGGACTCTGGCCCCGGCTGCGCGCGACCAAGACCGCGGCCAACGCACCGATCGCGACAGCAAGCAAAGCGGGCCCGATCTGCCGCGATATCAGAAGAATAAGGACCGCCGCCGCCGCCGCAAGCGATGTGATGGCGGTCTCCAGGCGATAATCGCGGCCGACCGCAATCATGCGATGCCATTCATAAGCGGCCAGAATGGTGATCAGCACGACCATGCCAGCAAAATATTCCGGCCAGACCAAGGCCAAAATCGCGATCCCCGCCAGCACGATCCCGAACAGAGGGCGCATGACCCAATCCATGTCCCAGCGGATGGCGCGATAACCCGGCGCATGCCCGTTTGCCGATGGAGATTGGGGGCGCGGGCCGCTCACGCGACGGCCTCCGAATTGACGGCGCCGAAGCGGCGGTCGCGGCCAGCGAAACTCTGCAGCGCCTTGAGCAGTTCGGCGCGCCCGAAATCCGGCCACAGCGTGTCCACGAACAGGAGCTCGGCATAGGCCGACTGCCAGAGCATGAAATTGGACAGGCGGCGCTCGCCCGAAGTGCGGATCACCAGATCCGGTTCCGGCAAGGCGCTGGTGAAAAGCCGGGAGGCGAACAAATCCGTGGTGATGGTTTCCGGATCGAGCCGGCCCTCGGCGGCGGCGCGCGCCAGCTCACGGGCGGTGGCGGCGATCTCTTCCTGGGCGCCGTAATCGAACGCGAAAGTGAGATTGAGGCCCGTATTCTGGGCGGTGCGGCTTTCGGAATCCAGGATCATCTGATGGATGTCGCCGGCCACCCGTCCGCGATGGCCAATGATCCGCATACGGACATTTCGCTCGACCAGCTCATCCATGTCGCTGCGGAAATAGGTGCGGAAGAGGCCCATCAAAGCCCCCACTTCCGCCTTGGGCCGCTTCCAATTCTCGCTGGAAAAGGCGAACAGAGTGAGGTTGCCCAGCCCCATGTCGCAGGCGGCGCGCACCGTTTCGCGCACCGCATTCATGCCCGCGAAATGCCCGGCCTCGCGCGGCAAATGCCGCTTCCGCGCCCAGCGTCCATTGCCGTCCATGATGATGGCGACATGGCGGGGCAAAACTTGCGGAAGGTCGGCCAGAGGTATCTCCATGCCGGTGCTCAAACCTGCATGATTTCCTGCTCCTTGGTATGGAGCGCGTTGTCGATGTCCTTGATGTGCGCGTCGGTGAGCTTCTGCAGCTCGTCGCCCTTGGTGTGATGCTCGTCCTGGCCGATCTTGTGATCCTTTTCCAGCTTCTTGAGCAGGTCCATGCCGTCGCGGCGGACGTTGCGAACCGCGACCCTGGCGGCCTCGGCATATTTGGCCGCGAGCTTGGACAATTCCTTGCGCCGCTCCTGATTGAGTTCGGGCAAGGGAATGCGCAAGAGCTGGCCATCCATCTGCGGATTGAGGCCAAGACCCGCATCGCGGATCGCCTTGTCCACCGCCTTGGCCAGCCCCTTGTCCCACACCTGCACCGTAATCATGCGGGCTTCGGGCGTGGAAATGGTGCCAACTTGGCTGATGGGCACGACATTGCCATAGGCTTCGACGGAAACCGGATCCAGAAGCGCGGGGCTGGCCCGGCCGGTGCGAAGGCCGCTGAATTCGCTCTTCAGGGTCGCCACGGCGCCCGCCATGCGCCGGCTCATCTCGTCTTTGTTGTATGCGTCCGCCATTGTCTTTCGCCTCGCCCCTGCTGCCGGAATCCTAACTCAAACCCCGGCGGGAACTTCATTTTTCTTCGATGATGGTCGCCCGTCCGTCGCCCCGAAGGACCTTGGCCAGCGCCCCCTTGTCTTGCAGCGAGAAGACCAGGATCGGAATGCCGTTCTCCCTGGACAGGGAAATAGCCGATGCATCCATTACTGCAAGATCCCGCGCTAACACCTCGTGATAACTCAAAGATTCATACCTGGTGGCATCAGGATACTTTTTGGGGTCAGCACTGTAAACACCGTCAACCTGGGTGGCTTTTAGCATGGCGTCGCAAGTCATTTCCGCCGCCCGGAGCGCCGCCGCCGTGTCGGTGGTGAAGAAGGGGTTTCCGGTTCCGGCAGCGAAAATCACCACCCGGCCCTTCTCCATGTGCCGAATCGCGCGGCGCCGGATATAGGGCTCGCAGACCGTGCTCATGGGGATTGCAGACTGGACCCGGCTGGGTAGACCGTTGCGTTCCAACGTCGCCTGCATCGCCAGCGCATTCATCACGGTCGCCAGCATGCCCATATAATCCGCCGTGGCCCGGTCGATGCCTTTGGCCGCTCCAGCGAGGCCGCGGAAGATGTTGCCGCCGCCGATCACCATGCAGATCTGAGTGCCAGCTTCGACCGCTTCCTTCACGTCGGCGGCAATGCGCTCGACCGTGCCGGTGTCGATGCCGAAACCGCCCTGGCCCATCAATGCCTCGCCCGATACCTTGAGGAGCACGCGGGCGTATTTGGGCTTGGGGGCCATCAGATCATTCCTCCGGAGCATCGGCCGGGAGCGCATAACGGCGGCGTATGCGCGCGGCCCGTGATCAAACTAACGCGTGCCCGCCATCTGGGCGACTTCGTCGGCGAAATCGCTTTCCACTTTTTCGATGCCCTCGCCCACCTGGAAGCGGACAAAGCCTTCGATCGCGACCGGCGCGCCCAGCTCCTTGGAAGCCTTTTCGACCACCTTGCTCACCTGGGTTTCACCGTCGATCACGAAGGTCTGCGAAAGCAGAACGGTTTCTTCGTAGAATTTGCGCATCCGCCCTTCCATCATCTTCTCGATGACGGCGTCGGGCTTGCCGGACTGTTTCGCCAGTTCCCACTGCACATTGCGCTCACGCTCGACCACATCCTTGGAGAGATGCTCGGGCGTCAGCGCCAAGGGATTGGCGGCGGCAATATGCATGGCGATCTGCTTGGCCAGGGCCGAGAGCTTGCCCTCGTCCGCGGTGGATTTGAGCGCGACCAGCACGCCGATCTTGCCCAATTCCGGCGAAGCGGCGTTATGGACATAAGCGGCGACCACACCCGGATTGACGCTCAGCGCCACGGTGCGGCGCACGCTCATATTTTCGCCGATCTTGGCCACCAGTTCGGTCAGGGTCTGCTGGACATTGCTGGTGCCGTGCTTGGCGGCCAGCAGCTTTTCCAGATCGCCGCCTTCGGCCAGCGCCAGGTCGGCGGCGGCTTTCACAAAGCCCTTGAACTCGTCATTGCGGGCGACGAAATCGGTTTCCGCATTCACTTCCACCAGCGCGCCGGCGCCTTTGCCCACGGCAACGCCCACCAAGCCTTCGGCGGCAGCGCGGCCGGCCTTTTTGGCGGCCTTGGAGATGCCTTTCTTGCGCAACCAGTCGATGGCCGCTTCCATGTCGCCGCCGGTTTCGTTGAGCGCGGTTTTGCAGTCCATCATGCCTGCGCCGGTCTTGTCGCGCAGATCCTTCACCATGGTGGCGGTGATGTTTGCCATTGTGGCCTCCGTAACGGCGTTGCCGGGCGGGGAATGTCCGCCGGCAACGCGACAATGAAACGTATGATTAGGCGGTGGCTTCCGAAGCGGCGACGTGGCTGGAAGTGTCTTCGATCTCTTCCGCAGCCCCGATATCGACGCCGGCTTCGACCTGGCTCTGGCCCAGGCCGTCGATGATGGCGCGCGCGGCCAGATCGCAATAGAGCGCGATGGCGCGGGCGGCGTCATCATTGCCCGGGATCGGATAGGCGATGCCGTCCGGATCGGAGTTGGAGTCCAGGATCGCGGTCACCGGGATGCCCAGCTTGCGGGCTTCGGCAATTGCGATGGATTCCTTGTTGGTGTCGATCACGAACAGCATGTTGGGCAGGCCGCCCATTTCCTTGATGCCGCCCAGCGAACGCTCCAGCTTGTCCTGCTCGCGCAGAAGGCCCAGCAATTCCTTCTTGGTCAGGCCCGACTGATCGGCCGTGGTCAGCGTCTCTTCGATGGAGCGCAGGCGGCGGATGGAATGGCTGATGGTCTGCCAGTTGGTGAGCGTGCCGCCCAGCCAGCGATGATTCACATAATACTGCGCGCAGCGCTTGGCGGCGGCGGCGATGGGCTCGGAAGCCTGGCGCTTGGTGCCCACGAACAAGATGCGGCCGCCCGAAGCGGCGACTTCGCGCAGCGCGACCAGCGCCTGGTGCAGCAGGGGCACGGTCTGGGTCAGATCCAGAATGTGGATGTCGTTGCGGGCGCCATAAATGTAGGACGCCATCTTCGGATTCCAGCGCTGCTGGCGGTGGCCGAAATGGGCGCCGGACTCGAGCAGTCCACGCATGGAAAATTCAGGCAAAGCCATTGGTCGTTCTCCTTTACCGGTTGGCCAGATGCGCGGGTTATCCCTTTGAAGAGACACCGGATGGGGAGACCGGAACACCCGGCCTGGACCCACCCGCGCATGCGAGATGGCGGGGCTTATAGGGGGTCCGCAGGCCCCGGGCAAGCCGCAAGAAGGCTTTACCTTTCCGAAGCCCGAGGCGGCCTAAAATGACCGGAACCCGCCCCGGATTCCCATGACCGGACTGCCCATCCTGTCTGAAGCCGCCTGGCTTACACCCGCCCGCATTCGCCGGATCGCAATGCTTTTTGCGGGGATTGCCCTGATTTTTCTGGGCGCGGACGTCTGGTTCCATACACGCGCGGGCGTGACGGACGCCGCTGGCGAGCAGCTAGGGCGCGACTTCGTGAATTACTGGTCGGGCGCCCATCTTGCCGCCCAAGGCCAAGCCCGGAAAGTCTATGACATCGGCGCATTCCTGGGCTGGCAGAGGCAGCACACCGCGGCCAATGCCGAATTCAAATGGTATTCCTACCCCCCCGTGATGCTGGCCTTGAGCCTGCCGCTGGCCGTCATGGGATACAAAGCAGGCCTGCTTCTGTGGCTGTCTGGAGGTTGGCTGGCGTTCAGCGGACTCCTGAGCCGGCTGATGGGCTGGCGGATGGCGATGCTGACCGCGTTCGCGGCGCCGGCATCCTTCCTGAATTTCCTGGCCGGACAGAATGGCCACTACACAGCGGCACTTTTGGGTGGCGGCATTCTTTTGCTGGAAGCCAGTCCCGCAGCGGCGGGCGCGCTCTTCGGACTGCTGTGTTTCAAGCCGCAATTGGCGGTCCTCGTTCCGGTCGCCCTGATTGCCGGCAAGCATTGGCGGGCGTTTGTCGCCGCCGGAGCGACGGCGCTGTTGCTTGCCGCGGCAAGCTTGGCGCTGTTCGGGCAGCAGACTTGGCTCGGCTTCTTGCATACTGCTCCGATCAACGCACAATTGATGGAGCATGGCGACACATTCTGGCACCGCATGCCCACGGTTTTCGCCATGACGCGCCTGCTGGGCGGTTCGGTTGCGGCCGGTTACGCGCTGCAAATTCTTTCCGCGGCGGCCGCAATTCTCTTGGTCGCCCGCGTCTGGTGCAGCGGTGCCGATATCCGGCAAAAAGGGGCTATGCTGATTTTAGCCACCTTCCTCGCCACGCCCTATGCCTGGGATTACGACCTGGTGATGCTGACTTTCGCCGCCGCTTTGCTTGCGGCCCGCGCAATCGAGAATGGCTTTCGGCCTTGGGAAAAGAGCCTGGTGGCGCTGATGGTCGCCATGCCCATGATCCTGTCGCCCATTGCAAGCGTCGTTCATTTTCAGATCGCGCCATTCATTTTATGGAGCGCGTTGCTCTTGATCGCGCGTCCCGGCCGGGTCCCGGCTCCGTCTCAGGCCGAAGCACAGACTGGAGAAGCAGGTTTGTGACTGGGCCCGATCCCCAGGAACCACCCCATCAGCGCCAGCAACAGCAGGGGCACCAGCAAGCCGATCGGATTGTGCCGAGGCGGACAACAGATCGGGATCGCATAGGCGGCGAGCGGGATCATGTATGCGGAGAGTGTGGCGCCGCGCGGCACCTGCGCGACCGCGATCAACGCCGCCAGCGCCAGCACGATCATGTCGTAGGATGAAAGATGCGGCGATGCCAGCAACATCGCGCAAAGCAGCACACCCAGCCGGCTCGCCGGATTGTGTTGCTGGCGAAACGCCCGCCATACCAGACCCAGGGCAATCAATGCGGCCATCCCCTGCCCCGTCGTCGCCGCCCAATCCGGCGTGCCGATCAATGACAGGCAGGTGGAAACGGTGCTGTCCCACATATGGCCCCATGCATTTCCATTGATGCCGGTGCCTTGCTGCGGGTGAAGGAAAGTATCGGCCCATGCCAGCCACAGCTCCGGCCCGAACAAGACCAGGCTGAGCAGAACAAGAAAAATCACCGTTGCGATCATTGCCGTCAAAGGCCGCCAACTCTTCAGCGCGATCAGAGCCACAGCCGCCAGCGGCAGGAATTGCGGCTTGAGGATCAGCAATCCAAGAAGCGCGCCTGCCGTCACAGGTGCCGTCTCGAGCAACACAAAACCGCCGGTCACCAAAGCGGCCGTCAAAAAGCCGTTCTGCCCCGCGGCCAGGTTGAGGGCCGCCGCCGGACTGACGAGAATGCCCGCGACGAAGAAAATCCAGCCGGCGCGATCGCGCGTCAATTTTCCTAAGACCAGGGCCAGTGCGGTGAATGCCAAAGCCTCGAAGGCCAGCATGGATAAAGGCATCGGCAGCAGCGCGAACGGCGTCACCAGCAGCAGCATGACCGGCGGATAGGGAAAGACGGGATAGGGCAAACGCTGCGACAGCCAGCCCGCATAGTCGTGATTGACCATCGCGGTTATCCAGGCCTGGTCGTAGATATGCGCGCCCTGATGCGTCAGGACGGCGCGCGCGGCCCCTTCCCAGATCACCCAATCGGCACCCATGGCGTTGAAGCCAAGGCCGATGACGCCATCATGGCCGGTCAAGGTCGCGGTCAGCATCGCCCATGCATAAAGTCCGGCCAAAATAGCCGCCGCCAAAGCCGGTCCGGCCTGTCGCAATCGGGCAGTCGCGAATTGCATAGGGGCATTGTCGGTCGAAAAGGTTTCGGCAACCTTTCGCATGTCTGTGTTAGACAAGCTTATGAAAAGCCCGATCCGTCCCCTTCTGCGCGAACTTCGTCCCAATGGCCTGGTCGAGGTTGCCAATCTGGGCCTGCACCGGCCCGGTCTGATTCCGCTCTGGTTCGGCGAGACCGATCTCACCACTCCAGAGTTCATCCGCAATGCCGCCATCGCGGCCCTTAACGAAGGCAAGACTTTCTATACCTGGGCGCGGGGCATCCCGGAGCTCCGGCAGGCCATCGCCGGCTTTCACCAGCGGACCTTGGGCAGCGCCATCGATGTGGAGCGCGTGACCGTGCCGGGCGCCGCCATGCTGGCGATCGTGACGGCTCTCCAATGCGTGGTCGAGACCGGCGACAATGTGGTGATCGTGGCCCCGGTCTGGCCCAACATCTACCAAGCGGCGCAAGTCGCCGGCGCCGAAGTCCGCCTGGTGCGTCTGGATGAAGACTGGAACAGCGGTCGCTGGCATCTGGACCTCGACAAACTGTTCGCGCGTTGCGACGAACGCACCAAGGCGATTTTCATTTCCTCGCCCAGCAATCCCACCGGCTGGATGGCCAGCCGCGCCGAACAGGACGCGATTCTGGATTTTGCGCGCCGGCGCGGCATCGCCATCATCAGCGACGAAGTCTATGGCACGCTGATCTATGACGGCACCACTCATGCTCCGTCCTTTCTTCAGATCGCCGACGAGGATGATGCGGTGTTCGTGATCAACTCCTTTTCCAAGCCCTGGGCGATGACGGGCTGGCGCATCGGCTGGCTCACCCATCCGCGCAATCTCGGCGACACGATGCGTATCCTTTCGCCCGTCGCCAACACCGGCACCACCACCTTCAACCAGTATGGCGCCCTGGCGGCGCTGACGCCGGAAGGCGACACCTTCCGGGATAGCCTTCGCGCGCGGTGCGAGGCCAACCGGGCCGTGGTGCAGGATTTCATCGCCCGCCAGAACCGGGTGCGCTGGATGGCACCACAGGGCGCTTTCTATGGCTATCTGCAATTCGACGGGATGAATGACAGCCTGGCGCTGGCAAAGGATCTGGTGATCCGCGCCAATGTGGGAACCGCGCCCGGTTCGGCCTTCAGCCTGGGCGATCCGCGCGACGATGCATATCTGCGCATCTGTTTCGCCCGCGATGCGCAAGGCCTTGGCGAAGCGCTGAAGCGGATCGAAAGCGCCCTGGCGGCCTAGACGGCCTCGACCGACAGCACGCCGGGAATGGCCGCGATGTTGCTGCGCAGGGCCGCCGTTACCGCGTGCCGTTTTGCGAGCGCGATCTCCACTTCCTCGCCTTCGCCGCCCGGCACCACGAAACTGACCAGCCCCTTGCCGGGCTGCGTCAACTGTGCGGCGATGGCGGACAGCGATGCCGCGCTTTCCAGCCGCACCACCATCCCCTCGCCCGCGCTGGCGGCCGCCTGATCCAGATCGGTGATGGAAGCGGCTCGCAATTTCAGTTCGTCGCCATCCCAATCGGCGCTGGCCGAGATCACCAGGCTCTTGCCCGCTTCCAGCAAGGGCCGGCTGGCTGCCAGCACTTCGGGAAACAGCATGATCTCGAACATGCCGGTGGAATCGGAGAAGGAGACGAAGGCGTACATCTGATCGTTGCGGCCCCGCCGCTCGGACTTCTTGATCATGGTGCCGGCCAGCTTGGCCTTGAAGCCGGAGCGCCGGTCTTCCACCAGGCTGGCATAGGTGGTCACACCCAGCCTTTTCAGGGCCGAGCCGTACGCGTCCAAGGGATGGCCTGAGAGATAAAACCCCATGGCGCCGAATTCTTCGCCCAGCTTTTCGTGCGCGGGCCAGTCCGGAACATTGGTGAGGCGCAATTCTTCGGCCGCAGAATCCCCGCCGCCGAACAAAGACACCTGACCGCTTTCCCGCTCGCGCGCCGCCGCCTGGGCGCCGCCCAGAATGCGGTCGGAATTCTCCACCAGCTGGCGGCGGTTTTTGTTCAATCCATCGAAGGCGCCGGCCCGCACCAGATTTTCAAAGGCCCGCTTGTTGACCAGCTTGGGGTCGACCCGGCGGGCAAAATCGGAAATGGATTTGAAGTTTCCGCTCGCCGCGCGGACCTCCACCACATGATCCATCGCCTGGCGGCCCACGCCTTTGACGGCGGCAAGAGCGTAAAACACGATGCGTGCTTCGGCATCGCAGCTGAACACCGCTTCGGACCGGTTGATGTCGGGCGGGGCGATCTTCACACCCAGCCGCTGTGCTTCCTGACGGAAGACATTCAGCCGGTCGGTGTTGCCGATATCCAGGGTCATCGAGGCGGCGAGGAATTCGACCGGATAATTCGCCTTGAGATAGGCCGTCTGATAGGCGACCTGCGCATAGGCGGCGGCATGGCCCTTGTTGAAGCCATAGCCGGCGAATTTCTCCGCCTGCTCGAAAATCTGCTCGGCGACGGATTGGGTGATGCCGCGCTCATGGGCGCCTTTGAGGAATTTCTCCCGGTGCACGATCATTTCGGCGGGGATCTTCTTGCCCATGGCGCGGCGCAAAAGATCCGCTTCGCCCAGGGTATATCCGGCCAATTCGCGGGCGATGCGCATCACATCGTCCTGATAGGTCATCACGCCATAGGATTCGCGCAGGATCGGCTCCAAGAGCGGATGCAGATACTCAACCGCCTCCTTGCCGCTCTTGCAGGCGATGTATTTGGGAATGGAGTCCATCGGACCTGGACGATAGAGCGCCACCAGCGCCACCAGATCGTTGATATGGTCCGGCTTCATCTTGCGCATCAGATCGCGCATGCCCGCGCCTTCCAGCTGGAAGACGCCGATACTGTCGCCCCGCGCCAGCATTTCGAAGGTGCCGGGATCGTCGAAATCGATGGTCTGGGTGTTGAGCGAAATGCCCCGGTTCTTCAGCAGCTCTTCCGCCTTGGCGATGACGGTCAGCGTCTTGAGGCCGAGAAAGTCGAACTTCACCAGGCCGGCTTTTTCCGCGTCCTCATAGTCGAACTGCGTCACCGGCATTTCGGAGCGCGGATCGCGATAGAGCGGCAGGATCTCGTCCAGCGGCCGGTCGCCGATCACCACGCCGGCCGGATGGGTGGAAGCATGGCGGTAGAGGCCTTCGATGCGGCCGGTGATTTCGAACAGGCGCTGGGCGATGGGTTCGGATTCCGCGATCGCTTGAAGCCGTGGCTCGCTGTCGATGGCGTCTTTCAGCGACATGGGCTTGCCCGGCGGATTGGGGATCAGCTTGGCGATGCGATCGACCAGTCCCAGCGGCATCTGGAGCACCCGGCCCGCATCGCGCACCGCCGCGCGGGCCTGGAGCGATCCCAGCGCGATGATATGGGCGACGCGGTCGGCGCCGTATTTGTCCCGCACATAGCGCACCACTTCGTCGCGCCGCTCCTGGCAGAAATCGATATCGAAGTCCGGCATCGAGATGCGTTCGGGGTTGAGGAACCGCTCGAAAAACAGGCCGAAGCGCAAGGGATCGAGGTTGGTGATGTCCAGCGCCCAAGCCACCAGCGAAGAGGCACCGGATCCGCGCACGCCAACTGGAATGCCTTGCGCCTTGGTCCAGCGCATGAAGTCCGAAACGATCAGGAAGTAACCGGGAAACCCCATGCGGTTGATGATGGAAAGCTCATAGGCCAGCCGCTCGTGATAAACCTGCGGCTCGGCTCTCAAGGTGTTGACGGCCATGCGCCGCGCCAGCCCCTCTTCCGCCTGCGCTTTCAATTCGTCTTCGGGACTGCGTCCCGATTCCGGCACGAACACTGGCAGGATGGGCTTGCGCTTCACCGGCCGGTAGGCGCAGCGGCGGGCAATCTCGATGGTGTTGTCCAGAGCTTCCGGCAAGTCCGAGAATTGCACGGCCATCTCGGCGGGCGTCTTGAAGCGATGCTCGCGCGTCAGGCGGCGGCGATCGTCCTGGGAAACGAAACTTCCGTCCGCGATGCACAAAAGCGCGTCATGCGCCTCGTACATTGCCGACGCGCCGAAATGCACATCGTTGGTGGCGACCAGCGGCAATCGCTTGGCATAGGCCAGATCGATCAAGGCGGATTCGGTGGCGCGTTCTTCCGGCAGGTTATGGCGCTGCAGTTCCACATAAAGCCGCCCGTCGAAAATTTCGGCCAAACGATCCAGAAGCGCCGATGCGGCATCGGTCTGTCCTTCCAGGAGCAGCGCATTGACCGGCCCGCCGGGGCCCCCGGTCAGGGCGATCAGGCCTTCGCTATGTTCGGCCAGTGCCGCCAGCTTCACATGCGGCCAGTCGCCGGGCTCGGCTTCCAGATAGGCGGCGCTGAGAAGTTTGGTGAGATTGCGATAGCCGACATCGCTTTGGACCAGCAGAGGCAGGTTCGGCGGCTTTTTGCGGCTGCCTTGCTGGGTCACCGGCGAAGGCACGAGTTCGACCGACAGAAGCGCGCCGACAATAGGCTGGACCCCCGCCTTGGCAACCGTGTCGGCGATCTCATAGACGCCGAAGAGATTGTTGCTGTCAGTGACGGCGACGGCCGGCATGCCGCTTTCGGCCGCCAGCATCGCCAGCTCCTTGGGCCGCATCGCCCCTTCCAGCAGCGAATAGGCGCTTTTCACCCGCAGATGGACGAAGGAAGCCATTTTGCGTGGAGCAGCCATAGCGCGCGCATTACCCGAAGAATCCGCCCGACTATCGCCCGTCAGGCCCCCTCTGTGGGGGCCATCAACGGGGTATCCACAGTCAGAGGACCGCCATCACCGCATGGGCGCTGCCGGCCAGGACAAAGGACGACACCATGAAAATGACCAGACCCGCGCCCGCCGCCGCATCCTTGATCCACATGACCGCCGTCCCTCCTGTTTGGAGGTTTGTTCTAGTTTAGTTCTCATCGGAAAACAAGAACAAAATAAGAACCAAAAATCAGACGGGCTGGGCCAGATCGGCCCCATCGACCAGGACACCCTGCTGCAGGACCAGGGAGCGGTCCATCCGGGCGGCAAGCTGGAAATTGTGGGTGGCGATGAGGGCCGCCAGCCCTTCGGCGCGGGTAATCGCCAAAAGGGCATCGAACACCCCGCCGGAGGTACGGGGGTCCAGATTGCCGGTGGGTTCGTCGGCCAGAAGGATGCGGGGCTTGTTGGCCAGAGCCCGGGCGATGGCGACCCGCTGCTGCTCGCCGCCGGACAATTGTGCCGGCCGGTGAGTCAGCCGCTCGCCCAGCCCCAAGGCCGTCAGCAGCCGTTTGGCTTCCACCGCCGCCTCGCTCCGGCTTTTGCCGGCGATCATCTGGGGCAGGACTACATTTTCCAGCGCGTCGAATTCCGGCAGCAGGTGATGCGCCTGATAGACGAACCCGATCATGTCACGGCGGATGCGGGTGCGCTCCTGCTCCGGCAGCCGCGATGCCGCGACCCCGCCGATGTAGATTTCGCCACCCGAAGGCGCTTCCAGAAGCCCGGCCATGTGAAGCAGCGAGGATTTGCCCACGCCGGATTGGCCGACCAGAGCCACAATCTCGCCCGCCTGAAGCGACATGTTGAGGTCGCGGAAGACCTCCAACTGGCCCTCGCCTTCCTTGTAGCGGCGCGAGACATTTTCCAGCCGCAGCATCTCAGCCATAGCGCAGGGCCTCGACCGGATCGAGCTTGGCGGCGCGCCAGGATGGATACAGCGTCGCCAGCAAGGTCAGGGTCAGTGCCATCACCACCACGGCGGTGACTTCGCCCGCATCCAGTTCCGCCGGCATCTTGGACAAGAAATAGATGGTGGGATCGAACAAGGTGGTGCCGGTGAGACGCGACAGGCCCTGACGAATGCTTTCGATATTGGCGCAGAAAACCACGCCAATGACAAAGCCCAGCAATGTGCCCACCACGCCGATGCTGGCGCCCGCGATCAGGAAAACGCGCATCACCGCGCCCCGGCTGGCGCCCATGGTGCGCAGGACGGCGATGTCCCCCGACTTGTCCTTCACCAGCATGATCAATCCCGACACGATGTTCAGCGCCGCCACCAGGATGATCAACGTCAGGATCAGGAACATCACATTGCGCTCCACCTGCAGCGCTTCGAAGAAGCTGGAATTGGTTTCCTGCCAGGGCACCAGGCGGTTGTCGCGGCCTACGACCTGCTCAAGCGACGGCAGCATCGCCAGATCATTGTCGGGATCGGTGACCATCACTTCGATGCTGGTGACGCCGCCTTCGACGTTGAAGAAAAGCTGTGCTTCGTTCAACGGCATGAAAATGAAGCTGGTGTCATACTGCGTCATGCCCACTTTGAACGTGCCGGAGACTTTGTAGGTCTTGATCCGGGGCGTGGTGCCGAACGGTGTGACATTGCCTTTGGGCGCAATCAGCGTGATGGAGCCGCCCGCCCGGATGCCCATCTTGCGGGCGAGGCCCGCGCCGATGATCACGTCATCGCCGCTGTCGAAGCCGGTCAGCGCGTCCTGCGACAAGGTCGAGGACACCAAGGTGAGGCTCTTGAGATCGGCGGGATGAAGGCCGCGCACCAGGACGCCGGAATTGACCCCGTTCTGGCTGGCCATCACTTGGCCGTCCACCACCGGCGCCGCTCGTGTGACGCCGGGCACGGCACGCAGCTTCAGGGTCAGGGCGTCGAAATCCCTCAGCAGGCCGCCATCGGCCTGCACCGTGACATGGCCGTTCAGGCCAAGAATGCTTTTGAGCAGCTCATGCCGGAAACCGTTCATCACCGACATCACGATGATCAGGGTGGCCACCCCCAGCGCGATCCCGATCAGGGAAAAGCCGGATATGACCGAGATGAAGCTTTCCTGACGCTTGGCGCGCAGATAGCGCAGCGCAAGCATCCATTCGAAAGGCGCAAACGCCCCGACTTTTCGCGATTCGGCCATGCCGGGCGACGTTAAGGGCAGGGCCGGGCGGCGTCCACTTGCTTATCGCCGCCCGCCGCCCTAAGCGCTTGGCGTGAACCCGCCCCTGCCCCTCGCCCCCGCGCGCCGTTTCGAGCTGATTTTCCTGTTCGGGGCTTTGACGGTCTTCACCCCCATCGCCATCGATATGTACCTGCCGGGCCTGCCCGCCATTGCGCGGGAGTTCCACAGCCCCATCGGCGTGATCGAACATTCCCTGGCGTCCTACTTTTTGGGCGTGGCGGTGGGCCAGGCTGTGATCGGCCCGGTGTCGGATCGTTACGGACGCCGCCTGCCCCTGCTTGTGGGATTGGGACTCTATATTCTGGGCTCGGCGGGGTGCGCGCTGTCGCGCGATCCTTTCAGCCTGGACCTGGCCCGTTTCATTCAGGCCACCGGCGGCTGTGCCGGTTCGGTGCTGGCGCGCGCCTGTGTGCGCGATATTTTTCCGCCGGGCGAAGCGGCGCGCATCTTCGCGCAAATGCTGATGATATTGGCGGTCTCGCCGCTCTTCGCGCCCCTGTTCGGCGGCTGGCTGCTTTTGGTGGGATCCTGGCGCGATCTGTTCTGGATCCAGGCGGTGCTGTGCGCGCTGGCGGCGCTGGCGATATTTTGGCGGTTGCCGGAAAGCCATCCGGGTTCGGATCGCCCTATCCATCCGGTGGCGGTGGCGCGCGATTACTGGGCGATCGCGCGGGACAGACGCTTTCTCGGTTATGTTCTGGCGTCGACGCTTTCGGGCGGCGGGCTCTATGTCTATCTCACGGGATGGCCCCATGTGGTGATCGACATGTTCGGGGTGCCGCCGCAATATTTCGGCTTCACATTCCTGTTGAACGGCGTTGGCCTGATCATCGTCTCCCAGACGACTGCCCGGCTGCTGCACCATCGTCCCGCGCCGCGATTGCTGGCCATCGCGCTGGCGGCGCAGGCCTTCTGCGGGGCCATGACCTTGCTTTTCGGCTGGATGGGTTGGGGCGGATTGTATGGCATCCTGCCCTGGATTTTCCTCTATATGTCACTCATCGGGGCGGTGAATCCCACCGCCTCGGGCCTCGCGCTGATGGGCTTCGGGTCGAGCGCGGGCATGGCGTCGGCGCTGATGGGCCTCTTGGTCTATGGGGGCGGCACCCTGGCCTCTTTGCTGATGGGCGCCTTTACGCCCACAACGCCTGTTCCCATGGCGGCCCTGATTTGCCTGTGCGGGCTTTGCGCCATGGCGGCCAATCATTTCTGGTCGGCGCCGGTGCTGGAACCGGCTGCGCCAAACCGCTAAGAGAAGCCGTCAAACCGATTTCGGACCGATCATGCAGCGCGCTTTGAATGTCACCCGCGAACGTTTCGCCGACTGGTACCAGGCCGTGGTGCGCGACGCGGATATGGCCGAATCCAGCCCCGTGCGCGGCGCCATGGTGATCAAGCCCTGGGGCTATGGCGTGTGGGAACTGATTCAGCAGGAGCTGGACCGCCGCATCAAGGCGACCGGCCATGAGAATTGTTATTTCCCCCTTTTCATCCCCCTCTCCTTCATCGCCAAGGAAGCCGATCATGTCGACGGTTTCGCCAAGGAAATGGCGGTGGTCACCCATCACCGCCTGAAGCAGATCGACGGCAAGTTGGTGCCCGATCCCGAAGCCAAGCTGGAAGAACCGCTGGTGGTCCGCCCCACCTCCGAAACCATCATCGGCGACGCCTTCTCGCGCTGGATCAGGAGCCACCGCGACCTGCCCATGCTGATCAATCAATGGGCCAATGTGGTGCGCTGGGAAATGCGGCCGCGCCTGTTCCTGCGCACCACCGAGTTCCTCTGGCAGGAAGGCCACACCGCCCATGCGACCGAAGCCGAAGCGGTGGAAGAAACCAGGAAGATGCTGGAAGTCTATCGCGCCTTCGCCGAGGAGATTTTGGCGATGCCCGTGATCGCGGGCGAGAAGCCGGAGAATGAACGTTTCCCCGGCGCGGTGAACACCTATTCCATCGAGGCGATGATGCAGGACGGCAAGGCGCTGCAGGCCGGCACCTCGCATTTCCTGGGTACGCATTTCGCCGAAGCCCAGAACATCAAATTCCAGGACGATGCCGGCGCCCTCAGTTTCTGCAACACCACCAGCTGGGGCGTTTCCACCCGCCTGATCGGCGGAGTGATCATGACCCATGGCGACGATGATGGCTTGCGCCTGCCGCCCGCCATCGCGCCCCGCCAGATCGTGGTGGTGCCGATGCTGCGCGACAAGCCGGAAGATGCCGACGTGCTGGCCTATTGCGAAAATCTGGTGAAGGCCTTGTCGGGCATGACCGCGTTCGGTCAGCCCCTGCGCGCCTTGCTGGACACAAAGAAAATCAAATCGGCGGAGAAGCGCTGGAACTGGGTTCGCCGCGGCGCGCCTTTGATTGTGGAAATCGGCCCCCGCGATGCCGCGGCCGGAAATGTCACCTATATGCGCCGCGACGACTTACGCGACGGCGACAAGGTGAAATCCATCGCCAAGCCGCGCGTCGATTTCGTGGAAAGCGCGGTTCAGCTGTTGGCGGAAATTCAGGCGGGCCTTTACGCCGACGCCAAGGCGCGGCTGGACGGCAATATCAAATCCGGCATCACCAGCTTCGATGCCATGGCGGCTTATTTCGGCGAGGATGACGACAGTTTCAAAGGCTGGGTCCGCGTGGCCTGGTCGCGGCCGACCGGCACGGCGCTGGATGCTGTCGAGCAGAAGCTCAAGGCCCTCAAGCTCACCATCCGCAATGCACCGGAAGGCCAGCCGCAAACGTTCGGTACTTGCATCTTCACCGGCGCACCGGGCGTCGAGGAAATCCTGATCGGACGGGCTTACTGAGCAACGCTTAACGCCGGGCGGGGGCACATCCGGGCGGCGGATTCAGGATCGGATCCAAGGTGCGTCCATCGATGGCGACGACAGGCCCATCTTTTTGCTGACCATGACGCCCCTGTTTTGCCAGGGGTACCAGGACCCCATCCGGGACCGGATTTCTGCGCCCGGCCAGATCGGCTGGCATCACCGGATTGCCATTCACATCGACGCCGGGAACATAATCCGGGCTTGCCAGATGGGGGGCACAAGGCCCCTGCGCGCCATCACGCAGCAGCGCGTCAGATTCGCCGCGCGCCACTATTCCCGCCCATGCCAGACCAGGCGCAATGAAAATGGCCAAGACCAGGGCATAGATAAATTTGTAATTTTGTTGCGATTGCTGCACCGCAAAATCCCTAGAAATTTCGTGACAGAATGTCCGAACCACAGTATCTACGAGGACATTAAAGAACTCGCTAAAAGCGGGTCGTCGCGAAGAGCGGCCAAGTTCGGGGAAGAATTCGCCTTAAGGCGGCAAAGGCCGGAGCCAGCTCCGGCCTTTTTGCTTTCCTGGTCTTTGGCTCTCCTACAACTCCAGCCAGCCGAAGCCGATGGCGAAATAGAAGATCACCCACAGCACCGCGGCCACGCCCGTCGCCCAGATCGCCTTGCGCTTGAAATGCGGATTGAGCGGCGCGCCGGTTTCCGGGTCAACTTCGCCCAGGCCGATCGGCAGCATGCAGAACAGCGCCAGGAACCACAGCACCGCATAGGCGCTGAACAGCACGATGTAATGCAGGAATCCGGGTACGGTCATGCCTGTTCCAGTTCAACCAAAGTGCCGATGAAATCCTTGGGATGGAGGAACAGCACCGGCTTGCCATGGGCGCCGATCTTGGGCTCGGCTCCGCTCGCCAGCCGCGCGCCCTGCGCCAGAAGATGATCGCGTGCCGCCAGAATATCGTCCACTTCAAAGCACAGATGATGCACCCCGCCCGCCGGATTGCGGACGAGGAAATTGGCGATGGGAGAATTGTCGCCCAGCGGCGTCAGCAATTCGATCTTGGCTCCGGGGAGTTCGACGAAAACGGTGACCACGCCATGATCCGGTTGCGGCACTGGCTCTGAGACTTTTGCGCCCAGCATGTCGCGATAAACCGCAACGGCCTTGTCCAGATCGCTGGTGGCAATGGCCACGTGATTGAGGCGCCCTATCATAGCTCGATCACCGTAACACGAGTAACCGGCTTTTTCCCCCACGCATCCTGGGCAGCGCGCCGGGCGGCGCGACGCACCGCTTCGCGCAATTCCTCGCTGTCGCTTTTCTTCGGATTATGCCGCCGCACCGTTTCATCGACCGCTTCGCGCACGGCGTCTTCCACCGCGTCCGGCATCCCTTCGGTGAGAAGGCCGGCTTCCGCCGCCATCCTTCCCTTTCCGTCCAATACCAAGGTGACGACAATGAGACCGGCAAAAGCCATCGCCCGCCGGGTCTTGGCCAGCCCCTCGCCTTCGGCAACCAGGATGCGGCCATCCATATGGATGCGGCCGGACGGGACTTCGTCGATCAACTCCGCATGTCCGGGCGCCAGCCGGTAGAGCTGGCCGTTGGCCGGCACCAGCGCCTCGGGCACCTGCAGCGATTTGGCCAGCCGCGCATGTTCGGCCATGTGCCTGAGCTCGCCATGAACCGGCACGGCGATCTTGGGCCGGGTCCAGCGATACATCTGCGCCAATTCCTCCCGCGCGGGATGGCCGGACACATGCACGAAATGATCTTCCGCCGTCAGCACTTCCACGCCCAGGGCCGAAAGCTTGTTGTGCAATTCGAAAATCGGCAGATCGTTGCCCGGAATGATGCGGGACGAGAAGATCACCGCATCGCCCTTGCCCAGCTGCACGTCACGGTGATTGCCGGCCGCGATCCGCGCCAGCGCCGCGCGCGGCTCGCCCTGGCTGCCGGTGACGAGATAAAGAATTTTGCGGGCGGGAAGATCGGTGGCTTCGGCCGCATCCAGCATGGGCGGAAGATCCGCCAGATAGCCGCTTTCTTTCGCGGCCGCCACGATCTTGTGCATGGAGCGGCCGACCAGCGCCACTTTGCGCCCATTCGCGGCGGCGGCGCGGGCGACACTGTCCAGGCGCGCGACATTCGAGGCGAAGGCCGTCACCGCCACCCGGCCCTTCAATCCGCCGATCAATGTGGTGAGGCCGTCGCGCACTTCGGCTTCGGAGCCGGAATGGCCGGGCACCAGCGCATTGGTGGAATCGCAGACCAGCGCCAGCACGCCGTCATCGCCCAGCTTCTCGATGGCCGCGGTGTCCGTCACTTCGCCCAGAAGCGGATCGGGGTCGATCTTCCAGTCACCAGTATGGGCAATCACGCCCAGCGGCGTGCGGATCGCCAGAAGATTGGGCTCGAGAATGGAGTGGGTGATGGAAATGAAATCGATCGCGAACGGCCCCAGGGTCAGCGAACCGCCCACCGGCACATCGCGGACCGGGGCCGTAATTCCGGCTTCCGCCAGCTTGCCTTCGATCAGGCGCGCGGTGAATGGCGTGGCATAGATCGGGCATTTGAGCAGCGGCCACAGGGGCGCGATGGCGCCGATATGATCCTCATGCGCATGGGTGGCGACGATGCCCAGCACATTCTCCCGCTGTTCCGCCATGAAGCGGATATCGGGCATGATGATATCCACGCCCGGCGCCCGGCTTTCATTGCCGAAGGTGATGCCACAATCCACCACGATCCATTGGCGGCGGTTCGCCGGCCCGAAGCCGTAGGCGTTGAAATTCATGCCGATCTCGCCCGACCCGCCCAGCGGCAGGAAGACGAGCTCTTCGCGCTTTGCCATCAGGCCGGCTTCGCGTTGCGGGCGTGAATCAGCATCAGGCCGCGAATGGTGAGGTCCGGATCGATATGTTCGATGGCGGGAATGTCGGGACGGAAGAGATGCGAAAGCCCGCCGGTGGCCACCACGGTCATGGGCTTGGCATATTCGGCCTTGATGCGGGCGATCAGCCCGTCGATCAGGCCGACATAGCCCCAATAGACGCCGGACTGCATCGCCGCCACCGTGTTGCGCCCGATCACGTTCGGCGCCCGCCGGATGGCGACGCGCGGCAGAAGCGCCGCCGCCTGGTGCAAGGCTTCGATGGAGAGATTGGCGCCCGGCGCGATCAGGCTGCCGTCGAAATCGCCATTCTCCGCCACGATGTCGAAATTGGTGGCGGTGCCGAAATCCACCACGATCACCGCCCCCTTGTAGCGTTCATGCGCCGCCACCGTGTTGCACAGCCGGTCCGCGCCCACCGATTGCGGCGCGTCGGTGTTGACCTTCATGCCCAGATCGACGGCAGGATCGCCCACGATCAGGGGCTCGCATTTCAGGTAGGTGCGGCACAGGGCCCGAAGATCGAACAGCACCGCCGGCACCACCGTGGCGATGATCGCGGCGCTGAGATCGGTGAAGGAAAGCCCTTCCAAACTCAAAAGCTGGTTCAGCCAGACCGCATATTCGTCGGAGGTGCGCTGGGCATTGGTGACCGCGCGCCACTGGGCCCGCTGCTTGTCCCCGTCATAAACGGCGAAAACGATGTTGGTGTTGCCGGCATCTATCGCGAGCAGCATCGGTCACCTGAAAAAGATATCGGCGGCGGGCAGAATACTGGCGCGCCCGAAACCTTCGTTGAGCAAAAGCGCCCCATTCTCGTCAATGCCCTCGAACGTGCCGGACCGTTCTTCCGTCGCCAGCCGCGCCCGGATGCGGGTGCCCAGGCCCATGGCCCGCGCCAGCCACGCTTCGCGGATCGCCTCGAACCCTTGGGCCTGCCAGATGTCATACCATTTGGCGAAGCCCGCCGCGAGCACGGTCAGGGCTTCATCCGCGCTGGGCACCTTCTGGCCCAGACCCGCCAACGAGGTCGCCGGAAATTCGGTGCTCTCCGGATGATGCGCCAGGTTGACGCCGATGCCGATGGCAAGAGCCGGCGTTGGCCCGCTTGCGGTCTCCAACAGGATCCCCGCCAGCTTCTTGCCGTCCGCCAGCACATCGTTGGGCCATTTCAACGCCACGCGCGCGTTGGGCGCAAAACCCGCAACGGCATCCGCCGCCGCGATGGCAATGACGAAAGAAAGCTGGGCCCATTCGCCTTGGGAACGCGCGGGACGCAGCAGCAAAGTCGCGGCCAGATTGCCGCCCGCCATCTCCCAGGAGCGCCCGCGCCGCCCGCGCCCGGCGGTCTGTCGCGGCGCCGTGAGCCAAAGAGGCCCGGCTTCCCCGGCCGCGGCCAGACGGCGCGCTTCCTCGTTGGTGGAATCGATCTCGTCGTACCGCTTGAGGCCGTAGCCTTGCGGCCATTGGGTCAAGGCAGCAACGCCTTTGCGGCGACATCGGCGGCGGTGATCACCGGCGAAGCCGCGAAGATGAAGAGCAGCGCCACCGCGCCGGACACGACCAGGATCGCGCGCGAGCCCATCGCCATGTCTCCATCCAGGGCCGGCGCGGGCTCGTCGAAATACATGATCTTCACCAGGCGCAGGTAATAGACCAGGCCTATGGCGCTGGCGAGGACGCCCAGGATGGCGGGCCAGATCAGCCCGGCCTGGATCGCCGCCAGGAAGACATAGAATTTGGCGAAGAAGCCGGCCAGCGGCGGCAGTCCCGCCAGGCTGAGGAACAGCATGGAGAAGACCAGCCCCAGCTTGGGATTGGTGCGTGCCAGGCCCGCGAGATCGGAAATCGCTTCCACCGGCTTTCCGCCCCGCCGCATGGCCTGGATGCAGGCGAAGACACCCAGATTGGTGAAGACGTAGATCGCCATATAGATCAGCACGCCGCGCACGCCCAACGCCGTACCCGCCGCCAGGCCCAACAGCGCGTAACCCATGTGACCGATGGAACTGTAAGCCATCAGGCGCTTGATGTTCTTCTGGCCCAGCGCCGCGATCGCACCCAGCGCCATCGACAGGACGGAGATGGCGATGATCACCTGCCGCCATTGTTCCAGGGCGTGGGGGAACGGGATCAGGATCGCACGCAGGAACAGGCCCATCGCCGCGACCTTGGCGGCGGTGGCGAAATAGGCGGTGATGGGCGTGGGCGCGCCTTCATACACATCGGGCGTCCACATATGGAACGGCACCGCTGAAACCTTGAAGGCCAAGCCCGAAATCAGGAACACCAGGCCGAAGATCAGGCCGATGCCCACACCCGATTGCGCCACCACATGGGCGACGGCGGAGAACTCCACCGAGCCGGTGAAGCCATAGATCATGGAGATGCCATACAGCATCATGCCGGACGACAAAGCGCCCAGGACGAAATATTTGAGCCCGGCTTCGGTCGAGCGCAGATGGTCGCGGTTGAACGAGGCCAGCACATAAAGCGCCAGGGATTGCAGCTCCAGCCCCATGTAAAGCGCGATGAAGCTGCCCGCCGACACCATCAGCAGCATGCCCAAGGTGGCCAGCACGATCAGCACCGGCAACTCAAAACGCGCCATGGCGATGGGCGCGAAGAACTCGTCGGCCAGGAGAATGCAAAGCGCCGCGCCCACCAGGATCAGGATTTTTGCGAAACGGGCGAAATCATCGGCGACAAAGGCGCCATGGAACGCGCTTGCATGACTGGGCACCGCCCAGATCGCTTCGGCCCCAGCCATCACGAACAAAGCGATCGCGCCGAAGGAAATCGCGGGTGCGGTCTTTTCCCCGCCGATCGCGCCGATCAGCAGGAGCGCCATCGCGCCCAGAGCCAGAACCAACTCCGGCAGAAGGACCATGAGGTCGGCTTGAAGCGTCACTGTCCCGTCCCCTTTTCCGCCGCCGCCAGCTTGCCGCTGGCAGCCTGCGCGAGCGCGCCGTGATTGGAATGATCGAAGGCCAGCGACGCCTTGCTGTCGGTGATCAGCTTGGCCACCGACGGCGTGGTCACGTCGAACACGGGCTTCGGATAGAAGCCCAGCGCGATGGTGATCACCACCAGCGGCGCCAGAATGGCGACTTCGCGGGCCGTCAGGTCCTGGATGGTCTGCAAGGTCGGCTTGACCAGCGCGCCGAAGATGATGCGGCGGTAGAGGAAAAGCGCGTAAGCCGCTGAAAGGATTACGCCCGTCGCCGCGAAAATCGCGATCCAGCTATTGTGGATATAGGCGCCCAGCATGGTGAGGAATTCACCGATAAAGCCCGAGGTGCCCGGCAGGCCGACATTGGCCAGGGTGAAAACCATGAAGCAGGCGGCATAAAGCGGCATGCGGTTGACCAGGCCGCCATAGGCCGAAATCTCGCGGGTATGCATCCGGTCATAGACCACGCCAACGCAAAGGAAGAGCGCGCCCGACACCACGCCATGGCTGAGCATCTGGAAGATGCCGCCTTCCACGCCCTGGTGGGTGAGCGTGAAGATACCCATGGTGACGAAGCCCATATGGGCGACGGAGGAATAGGCGATCAGCTTCTTCATGTCCTCCTGCGCCAGGGCCACCAGCGAGGTGTAGATGATGGCGACGATGGACATGGTGAAGACCAGTGGCGCGAACATCTCGGTGGCGGACGGGAACATGGGCAGGGAGAAGCGCAGGAAGCCGTAACCGCCCATCTTCAAGAGGATGCCGGCCAGGATAACGGAACCGGCGGTGGGCGCTTCCACATGCGCGTCGGGAAGCCAGGTATGGACCGGCCACATCGGCATCTTGACCGCGAAGCTGGCGAAGAAGGCCAGCCACAGCCATGTCTGCATCTGCGGCGGGAAATGCGGATTGGCGAGCAGCGCCGCGATGTCGGTGGTGCCGGTGTACCAATACATGCTCATGATCGCGAGCAGCATCAGCACCGAACCGACAAAGGTGTAGAGGAAGAATTTGAAGCTGGCATAGACGCGCCGCTTGCCGCCCCAGATGCCGATGATCAGGAACATCGGAATCAGGCCGCCTTCGAACAACACATAGAAGAGCACCAGATCCAGCGCGCAGAACACGCCGATCATCATGGTCTCCAGCACCAGGAAGGCGATCATATATTCGGCGACACGGTTCTCGATCGAGTCCCAGCTGGCGGCGATGCAGAAGGGCATCAGGCCGGCGGTGAGGACCACGAACAGCATGGAAATGCCGTCCACGCCCATGTGATAGGAAATGCCGCCGCCCAGCCAGTCCATCTTCTCGACCAGCTGAAAGCCCGGATTGTGGGGATCGAACGCCGCCCACACCATCAACGACAGAGCGAATGTGACGATGGTGGTGCCGAGCGCGATCCAGCGCGCCGCATCGGCACGCGGCATCGCCAGGATCAGGGCGGCGCCGACCAGCGGCACGAACGTCACAAGACTGAGAAGCGGAAGGCTCACAGGGCACCTCCCGACGCCATGAACCAGGTCGCAAGCGCGACCACGCCCAACAGCATCGCCAACGCATAATGATAGACGTAGCCGGATTGCAGCCGGACCGCGCCCCGCGCCGCGTCCAGCACCCGTGCCGAAACGCCGTCCGGACCAAGCCCGTCGATCACCATGCCGTCACCCTTCTTCCACAGGAAACGGCCGATCCAGAAGGCCGGGCGCACGAACAGGAGATCGTACAGCTCGTCGAAATACCACTTGTTGTACAGGAAGACGTAGAGCATGCCGCGCTTGGCCGCGAGTTTTCGCGGCAGATCGGGATGCAGGATGTAATAATAGTAAGCAATCAGGAAGCCGATGATGGTGACGACAAGCGGCCCCATCTCCACCCAAACCGGCAGATGGCCTTCCTCGCCTTTGCCCACGAACAGCGAAGCGCGCCAGAATTCGCCGGCACCTTCGCCGATGAAGAAGTGGGTGAAGGCCATGCCGGCAAAGACCGCGCCCAGCGCCAGCACGGCCAGCGGCACCAGCATCACCAGCGGCGATTCATGCACCTCTTCCAATTTGGGCGCGTGATGGCCATGAGCGTCGTCATGCGCATCCGGCTCGTCATGGGCATGAGCATCGCTATGGCCCAGATGTTGATGATCCAGCCCCCGATAGCGGCCATGGAACGTCATCAGAAACTGGCGCCAGGAATAGAAGCTGGTCATGCCCGCCGACACCAAGAGCAAGGTGAAGGCATAAGAGCCGACTGCGGTATGCGCCGCAAAGGTGGAATTGATGATCGCGTCTTTGGAATAGAAGCCCGCCAGGCCGATGCCCAGATACGGCAGGCCGACGCCAGTCAGCGCCAGATTGCCGATCAGCATCATCGCCCAAGTGAAACGGATCTGTTTCCAGAGGCCACCCATCTTCCGCATGTCGTTCGTATGCACCGCGTGAATGACGGAGCCGGAACACATGAAGAGGAGGCTCTTGAAAAACGCATGCGTAATCAGGTGCATCAAGCCGGCCTTCCAGCCGCCGACACCCAGCGAGAGCATCATGTAACCGAGTTGGCTGACCGTGGAATAAGCAAGAACCCGCTTGATGTCCGTAGCCGTGATCGCAATCGTGGCCGCGAGGAACAGCGTGATCGCGCCGACGATGGCAATCACCAGCAGCACTTCCGGCGCAATCCCGAAATCGCGGCCAAGCCCGATCGCATAGGGGAAGCCGGCTTCGTGGAATATTTCCGCGATCAGAGCGGCCGTCCAGGGAGTGTTTGAGGCCGGCTTGAGCACAATTGTGTTGCCGGCGATCAGGGCCGGGGCTTCTCCGTGGTGGCGGCGGAGATAAGGCGCCTCGCCGAACGCAGTCAGAAGGCCGCGCAACAAATCTCCGATCTGACCGGCGCGAGCCTTAGTGTGGCCGCGGACTCCGGAATGAAGCTTGCGTCGCTCGCCCCGTCGATTCGCCGGACCAGATGCAGTTCCTGATCCGCTACACGCACCGGCTGTGGCCGCAGTTGCGCCACGTCAAGTTCACCCATGGCTGGAACGGCCAACTCGCGGTCACCATGGATCACTACCCGCACATCCACGAGCCGGCCGACGGCGTGCTGGTGTGCCTCGGCTACAACGGACGCGGCGTCGCCATGAGCACGGCCATGG
>CALMGU010000160.1 GCA_937865685.1 uncultured Alphaproteobacteria bacterium
GGCACCGTCGCGCCGGAGGCGGAGGCGGCGCCGGCCAGCGCGGCCGAGACACCGCGCCCGCGGGCATCGGTGGCGCAATTGATCCTAACCACGCTGGCCCTGCTGTTCGCGGCGTGGGCGGCCAGCGACGTGCTGATCCCGATGTTGCTGGCGATGTTCCTGGCGCTGATCGGCAACCCGATCATCCGCCTGCTGCAACGGCTGTACGTGCCGCGCTTCATCGGCGGCGCGCTGGTGCTGGGTCTGGGACTGGCGGCGGCGGTGCTGCTGGTCGATCGTCTGGCGCAACCGGCCGGCAACTGGATCGCGCAGGCGCCGGCGCAGTTGCGCCAGCTCGAACCGCGACTGCGCAGCCTGATGCAGCCGGTGCGCGAGGCCAGTTCGGCGGCGCAGGCGATCGCGCGCGAGGTGACGCGCAGCGTGACCAACCGGGTGGCGGGTCAGATCGCCGCCGATCTGGGCAAATCGCTGGGGGGCAAGACCGGCGGCACCATCGGCCGGGCCATCATCCGCGGCGCGCTGGGCGGCATGCTGCGGCGATAAACGCGCCGCGCGGCCGAATCAGGCGTGAAGCTGGGTTTCGCCCGTCACATTGTCGACGATCACCGGCGTCTCGAAATAGGAGAGCTTGGGCGCGCTGCCATAGCGGTCAGTGATGAATTTGCGCCATTCGGCATTGTAGAAATTGTCCGCGGCCGCGCGGCTTTCCCACAGATAGCAGCCGCCGCCGACATGAATGTCTTTGTCATAGATATAATATTTGCGCAGCAGACCCGGCAGCGCGCGGTATTTCGGCGCCGAACCGGCAAACAGCTCCGCGGCTTTTGCCGAATCCACATCGGCGGGCAATTGGAATTGAACGATGGCGGTGATCACGCAAACTCTCCCTGGTGGCCGGCACTTTCATGGGGACGATATGGTCCGGTGAAGAGAAGCTCAATCATGCGCCGGATGATCGACCCGATGCCTGGAAACGCACCACCAAACCCCGCCCAATAAAGCAGCAATGGCGAGAAGTTCCAACAAGGTCGGCCAGCGCCCTTCCCATCCGAAGCTATAGATCAGCGCGAAAAGCGTTTCGAACACCACCAGCTGGCCCGTCATGGTCAAGGGCAGGCGTCGGCTGGCGAAATTCCACAGCGCATTGCCGATCACCGACGCCAGGAGCGCGATGCCGCAACTGACGCCGAGAAAAGTGAGCCAGCCGCCGCCGGCCGGTACGGGCGACAGAAGAAAAGCCGGTGCGGCAAACACCGCGCATTCCGCGGCCGTCACGATGCCCAGCAGCAGCGACCAGTCCTGGGCGGAAATATGTGTGAGCCGCGCGACACAGCGCGCATTCAGCACCGCATAGATCGTCCAGCAGCCGAGTGCGCAGGCGGCGGACAGGAGGCCCAGCGCCTGCCGCCACCAGTCTTTCGGCGCCAGCACCAGCGTGTTCGCTGAAATCAGGGCCACGCCTGCCGTGACCAGAAGCAATGGCTGGATCAGGCGTTTCAGAGGCACCGCGCCCGCTTCACGCGTGCCGACCAAGGTGATCACCACCGGCAACAGCCCAATGATGAGGGATGTCGGCGCTGGTCCCGCCAGATTCACTGCGACGGCCAGGCAGATGTAATAGATCACGTTGCCTGTCAGCCCCAGCCAGACCAGCGCCATCCAATCGGCGCGGGCGAGCCCGCCTCCCAGCCGCGCGCGCCACCCTGGCGCCAGCAGCGGCAATGCCAGCAGGCCATAGGCCAGATACCGCGCCAGTGAAATTTGCACCGGAGTAAAATCCGGGGTCAGGCGGGGCGCGATGAAGACAAGCCCCCACAAGGCGCCGGCCAACACGCCCGCGGCCACCCCCTGGAACAGATTTCCGTCATCCCGCCGCATGGCCAAAAATATTTCGTGTGAGAGACCAGCTTACGCCGGGGCCGGTGGCTTTGTAGCCCGTTCGAAGGCGCCGGAGAAATGCAGCTCGCCCTCCGGGTCGGGGCCGGAAAACAGGATACGCTGCACATAACCGGTTTCCAGGCCCTTGTAAGTGAGCCGCCCGTCGCTGGCGAAGCCGCTGGAGCGATAGACATCCGGATCGCCGATCAGCGCTACACCGGCCGCGCCTTGGGTTTTGAGGATTTCCAGGCCGCTTTCGATCAGTGCTTTACCGATACCCGACCGTTGCCGCGCCGGTTCGACGGAAATGGGCCCCAGCCCGAACCAATTGCCGTGAGCACCATCGATGCGGATCGGAGAGAATGCGATATGGCCGATGACGGCTCCGTCTTCCTCCGCGACAAGCGACAAGGCGAGGTCGCCGGATTGCCGCAACAAGCGGATGATCGACGCTTCGGTGCCCTGGCTATAGGGCATGCCTGTGAAAGCCCGCACGGTCAGACCGTGGATCGCATCAATGTCGGACGGGCGTTCGGCGCGGATCAGCATGAGGGTCCTTCGGAGGAGTCCCAATCGGAGCCAGAAGCTTCGCATTCCGGCATGACATGCGCGACCGAATAGACCATCCCTGCCGCATCCCAGGGCGGCAGATGATCGGAGCGTGTGCCGCGGCCCGTCTGTCGGTTCTGCAGGTTCCTATGCCAGCGCGTTTAGGCCGCTAATTGATGGCCTGGATGAAGTTGGGATCCTGGATGAGAGCTTCGATGTTGCCTTTGACTTGAAGGCCGAGAGCGCCAATGGCGTTAATGAACTTGGCTGTGTGATTTTTTGTGGTCTTATCCGCCTCAAAGAGTGTTTTGCCTGAGGCATCCGTCACTTTGTAGTCGACGTCCAAGGTCCAGTCCACGCTGTAACCCAAATCATCGATATTGAAGTCCCTGATCTCACCGGTGAGCGTCTTGTCGCCGGTCCCGACTTTCACGCCAACAAACCGAAGTTCGGTGAAAAGGGCGTTCCGAAAATACACATCGATGTTCTTATCGAGCAGGACATCGCCCATGGCGGTATTGTGAATCTGATTCGGCTTCATTTTGCCGGTGATGGCGGGAAGATATCTGAAATTTCCGACCTGGACCGCGCCTGTCGCCGTCAGCGTGGAGCTGGGCGAGTAATCAATCGGGATAGTGCTCACGCAGCCGGACAGCATTGCACCGGCAACGGCCATCGCCGCGACAATATAAACTTTCATTATTCGCCCCTTTTGCTTCCCCGGTGTGAGCGTACCGTCTCAGGGTTGTATCGTCCATACATTGCCTTTAACAAACCCAGCGGAAGCTTGTTAATAAGTCGGGCCGGAGTCCGCGCTCGCGCTCATCGCGGCTTACATTCAGCGAGGGTGTTGCCCGTCTTGTTCGGGTTGGCCGGGGGGATCAGGCATGATCTATGAGCGGATTTTTGTGGTCATCGGCGGGGGATTGTGCGCCTTCATGATTTGGGGAGGCGGGTTTTTCTGGACCGAAGCCCTGCCCAATAATTTCACCAAGACAACGACCTATACGCTTTATTCGAAATTGCCGCCGCCGCCCAAAGGCCCCGCTTTCTGTTCGCACATGTTGTTTTCGCCTTATGGCATCGTCACGCCTTGCGATTTCGAGCCGCCATTTGTGTGGTGGCTGCGCCACAGAGATGGTTAGTCCATCACGCGAGATGATCAGGCGAGGCGGGCAGCGAAGTCTTCGTTCATGATCAGCGCACAGCGTTCAAGGGTCGATTTGATCGGTCTCGATTTTAAATGAACGCTTTTCGAGGTTGGCCTTGGTGCCAGGGCCATACCATTTGAGGAAGATTTTTTCGGCTTCGCCGGACTTTTCGAGCGCGCGCAATGTGTCGTCTACGGCGGCCTTGACGCCGGTCTCGCCCTTTCGGATGCCCAGCGCCAACGGCTCCATGCTCACATTGGTCGGAAGGATCGCGTAGTCCTTCCTGCCGCCGCCGAATTCGGCGTAATCGTTTGCCAGCGAACCCTCGTCAGCGACATAGCCCAGGCCCTCGCCATGCTGTAGCGCCATCACGGCTTGCGGTATCGTATCGACATTGACGATATCGACATTCGGCACCAACTTGCGGAGGTTGAATTCCTCGGTGCCGCCCTTAACGGCCAGAACCTTTTTTCCGGCAAGGTCCGGCAGATCTTTTACGTCGCTAGGGGTTCTTATCAACACCCTCTGGCCCGTTACCAGCATCGTCAGAGAGAAGTCGACTTGCGCCTCGCGCTGCCTGTTGTGGGTCAGCGAGGCGGCCAGGATGTCGACATTTCCCTGTTGCAGCTGGGGGATGCGCGCCGCTGATGCCAAGGGTTTGAACACGGGTTTGACACCAAGCGCCTTCGCAACGGCCTTCGCTATGTCAACCTCATAGCCGGCCATTTCGCCTGTTTTCGGATCGACGAAGCTGTTCGGCTCGGCCACACGCACGCCAATGACGATCTCGCCCTTCTGCTTGATGTCGGCCAACTGGTCGGC
>CALMGU010000161.1 GCA_937865685.1 uncultured Alphaproteobacteria bacterium
CTCACCGAAACGCCCGACGATTATTCCGATATACTGGCGGCGATGCGGGCGAAAAATCTCACCATGTTGTGCGCCAACCCCGATCTGAAGGTCTATCGGGGCAGCCAGCTCTGCTGGTGCGCCGGCGCGTTGGCTCAGGCTTACGAAGCGATCGGCGGGCCGGTCATCTATTACGGCAAGCCATATCCTGCGATCTATGATGCCGCCCTCGCGGCGGCGGGCCGGCCCTCGCGGGCGCTCGCCATCGGGGATGCGCTGATCACCGATCTTAAAGGGGCCAAAGCCGCGGGACTGGCGGCGCTCTTCATCGCCGACGGTCTTCATGGCGAAGAGATCGAGCCCTACACGCCCGAACATCTGGGCGAAATGTTTGACGCCGCCCATGTCGAAGCCAAGGCGGCGATGAGAGCTCTCAGATGGTAAGCGTTTATTACGAGGACCTTCAGGTCGGCCAATCGGCCAGCATGGAAAGGACCGTCACCGAGCGCGATGTGCAGATGTTCGGCGACGCCACCGGCGATCACAATCCGGTTCACTTCGACGAGGCCTACGCCGCCAAGACCATATTCCGCGGGCGCGTCGCCCACGGCGTACTGTCGATCGGCTTCATCTCCGCCGTGATGGGCACCAGGCTTCCCGGCGAAGGCTCGATTTTCGTGTCCGCGAATTTCAGCTTCAAGGCGCCGGTGCGGATCGGCGAGACCGTGATCACCACTTGCACCGTGCGCGAAATCCGCGACCGCCGTCAGGTGGTGATGGATTGCCTGTGCATGGTCGGCGATACGGTGGCGGTTACCGGCGAAGCCCTGGTGCTGGCGCCGAAGCGGCCCAAAAGCTGACGATGCGCATCTTCCGCCATTTCGATGACGTACCGGCGGCTTATCAGGGCGCCGTCGTCGCCATCGGCAATTTCGATGGCGTCCATCGCGGCCACCAGGCTTTGATTGCCGAGGCGCGCGCCCTGGCCGAAGAGCGCAAGAGCGCGCTGGCGGTTCTGGCCTTCGAGCCGCATCCGGCGGAGTTCTTCCGCCCCCGTCCCGATTCCATCCGCCTGACGCCGCTGCGTGCCAAGGCGCGGCTTTTGGCGGAGCTGGGCGTGGACGCGATGTTCGCCCTGACCTTCGATGAGAGCATGGCCAAGCGCAGCGCGCCCGATTTCGTCTGCGATGTGCTGGTCAAGGGACTGGGCCTTTCCGGCGTGGTGGTGGGGCCGGATTTCGAATTCGGGCAGGGGCGGGGCGGCAATGTCGTGACCCTCTCCTATATGGGCGAGATGGAAGGCTTTTCGGTCACCTGTTTCGACATGGTGACGGCCGACAAGGCCGGCAGCGCCGAAAAAATCTCCTCCACCCGCATTCGCGACAGCCTGAAGGCGGCCATGCCCGAAGACGCGGCGCGGCTTTTGGGCCGCTGGTGGGCGGTGGAGGCGCGGGTCGAGCATGGCGATGCGCGGGGCCGCCAAATGGGCTTTCCCACGGCCAATATGCATCTGGGGCACTGCCTGGCGCCCGCCTTCGGCGTTTATGCGGTCAGGGTCACCATCCTGGAGAATGAAAAGCCGGTCGGCCGCCATGACGGGGTGGCCAATTTCGGCATCCGGCCCATGTACCAGATCGAGGTGCCCCTGATGGAAGCCCATCTGTTCGATTTCGACGGCGATCTTTACGGCAAGCATCTGTCGGTGGAGCTGATCGCCTATATCCGTCCGGAGGCGAAATTCGCCAGCCTTGAGGCTCTGATCGCCCAGATCGGGGCGGACGCCCGCAAGGCCCGGGAAATCCTGGCTGTTACCCCCCAGACCCCCGCGCTGGACGGCCTTCCGCCGCGCTGTTAGAAGCGCCGGATCATGTCCAATCCGCCCAAAACCGAGGCCCCGGCGCAGGACTACCGCGCCAGCCTGTTCCTGCCCGCCACCGACTTTCCCATGAAGGCAGGCCTGCCCGAGGCCGAGCCGAAATGGCTGGCCCGCTGGGAAGAGATCGGCCTCTACGCCAAGATGCGTGAGCGGGCCAAGGGACGGCCTTTGTTCGTGCTTCACGATGGCCCGATCTACGCCAATGGCGACATCCATTCGGGCACCGGCCTGAACCACATCCTGAAGGATTTCGTGGTCCGCAGTCAGGGCATGCTGGGCAAGGACGCGCCCTATGTGCCCGGCTGGGACTGTCATGGCCTTCCCATCGAATGGAAGGTCGAGGAGCAGTACCGCGCCGAGGGCAAATCCAAGGACGAAGTGCCCACCGATCAGTTGCGCCGCGATTGCCGGGTCTTCGCCAGCCATTGGCTGAAGGTGCAGCGCGAGCAGATCAAGCGCCTGGGCCAGATCGGCGATTTCGAGCGTCCCTACACCACCATGAATTTCCGCGCCGAAGCGGTGATCGCGCGCGAAGCGATGAAGTTCGTGGAGAATGGTCTTCTCTATCGCGGCTTCCGCCCGGTGATGTGGTCGCCGGTGGAGAAGACGGCGCTGGCCGATGCCGAGGTCGAATATCACGAGAAGTCCTCGCCGCAGATCTATGTGAAATTCCCCATCCTCAAAGGCGGGCTGGACGGCTTTGTGGTGATCTGGACCACCACGCCCTGGACCATTCCGGGCAATCGCGCCATCGCCTTCTCGCCGGAAATTTCCTACGGGCTCTATCAGATCGCCGATGCCGCCGACGGTTCGCTGGCGCGGGCGGGCGAACAGATTTTGCTGGCCGATCTATTGGCGGAGGACGTTGCCAAGCAGGCCAAGATGATGCTCTCCCGCGTGCGCACGGTGGAGCAAAGCGAGCTTGCGGCCACAGTCTGCGCGCACCCTTTCCGCAGCCTGGGCTATGAGTTCGAAGTGCCGCTCCTGGCGGGAGCGCATGTCACCGCCGACACCGGCACCGGC
>CALMGU010000162.1 GCA_937865685.1 uncultured Alphaproteobacteria bacterium
CGGGTGATGGCGTCGAGGGCGGAGAGCGTCGACCCCTCCTGCCATTCCGCCATGCGCGAGGCGTGTTCACCCGCCAGGACAATGCGGCCATCGAGAGAGCAGAGATCGTTGTAATATTTCTCCCGCCCCTCTTCGGTCCAGCGGCCGCCGCAGCCAAGCGTGAAGGGCGAACGGTGCCAGCCCACCGCCACGCCGGAGGCGAAATTGGCCTTGTATTTGCCGGGATGGATCTTCTCGCCATAGTCCAGCGCGTTCTTGATCCGCTCGGCCGGCGATTGCGAAGTGAAGCGATAGGCTTCCTTGTCGAAGGTATAGGCCGCCAGCAACACGCCGGGGCCTTTGCTGAAATAGCCCCATTGCGGATAACCGATCTGCTGGTTGGGCTGGTCGGTATAGCTCATGCCGCCATAGATATTGTCGTCTTCCTCCCAGAAGCGGCGCTTCATCTCGATGCCGATCTTGATCGAGGCGCTGTAGGGCAGCTGGTTGATCGCCGCCCGCTTCTTCGCCGACACGTTCATGGGGATTTGGGACAGGATCGAGGCGGGGATGGTGCAGACGCACCAGTCGGCGGTGGCTTTCTGCGGCGCCCCGCCCTTGACCGCATCGATATAGGTGGCGGTGACGCCCTTCTCGTCCTGATGGATGTCGATGACCTTGCAATTATACTTGATCAAATTGCCCAGCGCCTTGCCGAAGGCGGTGCCGATATTGCCCATGCCGCCCTTGGGCTGGAAGATCGGGGTCTGGGATTCGAAATTCTGTCCCCGCCCCAGCGCGTTCCACATCCCAGAAGACAGGATGTTCGACAGCGAATCCGGGTCCGAATAGACCGGCAGGGAATTGATCCCGCCGCCTTCATTCACCAGCGCGCCGCGCATGCGCGATGAGGCGCGGCCCTTCACATATTTCATGTCCTGGTCCAGCGCACCCCAGCGGCGCAAGGCTTCGGCCAGCATTTCGCGGTCTTCCTTGGTGACCTGCTGGTCCAGCGCCTTTTGCTGCATGGTCTTGTTCAGCAGCTCGGCGACATGGCCCTGGAAGTCGGCCATCACTTCGCGATAGCGCTTGGGTTTTCCGCCATTGGCTTTGGTGTTGTGAACCCAGGCGTTGTAATTGACCTGGGTGAAGGGCTCCAGCTCCACGCCCAGCTTGCTGCAATAATGCAGGATGCCCTGATGGTGATAGGGAAGCCGCCACGGCCCCGGATTGAAATACTGCCCGGGCGAGAATTTCACTTCCTGCTTGATGCCGCCCAGCTCGGTGAAGGTATCGCCGCCGCGCAAGGTCCAGTTCCGGCCGCCGGGCCGGTTGTTATATTCCAGCACCTGCACTTTATACCCGGCGTCGCGCAGCTCCATCGCCGCGACCATGCCGGCGATGCCCGCGCCCAAGATCAAAACCGAGGTGCCCGCCTTCACATTGCCCAGCTTGGGCGGGCCGGAATATCCCGACTCCTGGGCGAAACCCAGTTCGGTCATGGCATTGTACATCGCGGTCGATCCCGCGACGGTGCCGATCATGCGAAGCAAGGACCGCCGGCTGACACCCTTTTTTTCCTGGGCGCCGGACTTTTGAACGCTCATGTCTATTCCCCCGAGTCTCGCGGATATTTCAAAAGCCTATACCAATAGATGACCCGGCGTGAACAATGCCATCATCGCAAATTGTCGTGCCATCGGGCGGAAGCCGTCACGCACCATGCGCAATAAAGTGTCGCGCGCATCCAGGCAGATGCGCGATCCGGCCTTGACCTCGCGGCAAGTGAGGGCCTTAAGTTCCGCCCGCCGCGTTGCGTTTGGGGGAACGGCATGGCCGCACACCGCACGGCATGGGATGGGCGCTTCATTGTCGCTTCCATGCTTTTCTGCGCGCTGGCCTTCAATCTCACCTTCTTCGCCCAGGAATTCATGCTCACCCTGCCCAAGGCTTTCGTGCCGGGCGTGCATGTCTGGCTTTATCACAACAACCATCACTGGGAGGGCGATGCGCCCATCCTGCCGCTGCTGCAAGGCACCGGCGCGATGACCGATCTGGCGATCGGGGCGGTCTTCGGCCTTCTGCTGGGCGCGTCATCGGCCCGTTCCATGACCATGCGGCTGTTCCTGTTCTGGATGACGTTCCAGGGCCTTTTCCAGGGCCTCAGCCAGATGGCGATCGGCGCCCTGGTGCCGGGCAACGACATGGGCATGGCCTATACCTATCTGGGGCTTGCGCCGGGGCTGAAGAATGCCGTTTTCGCGCTTGGCCTGATCCTGTGCGTGCTGGCGGGGTTGTGGCTTTCGCGCGCCGCCATCCGGCTCTTCGGCACCACGGCGGAAACATTGACGGTTGCGTCGCGCGCCGGCTTCGCCTTTCGCGCGGTGATGCTGCCCGCCCTGGCCGCGGGCGTGCTCCTGATCCCTTACCGGATGCCGCGCGACAGCATCGAGCTGTTTGTCTTTCCCACCGTCCTGATGCTGTTCGGCGCGATCTGGATCGTGATCGGCGCCGGCTTCAACCCCACCGCC
>CALMGU010000163.1 GCA_937865685.1 uncultured Alphaproteobacteria bacterium
GCGGTGGACACCATCGATGTCTGTCTGGGCCGGCTGCGCGCCGCCATCGAAAAAGCGGGCGGCGTCATGCTCCTGACCGCGGATCATGGTAATGTGGAGTTGATGAAGGATCCGGTGACCGGCGAGCCGCACACCGCGCATACGCTGTTCGATGTTCCCATCGTGGCGGTCAATGCGCCCAAGGGCACTGGACTGGAGAATGGACGCCTGTGCGATGTCGCACCCACCATGCTGGCACTGATGGGTTTGAAGCAGCCGGAGCCCATGACCGGCCATTCGCTGCTGAAGAAAGGCTAGGATTGCGCGGCAAGCTTCTTTTGATGTTGGCCGTGGCGGTTTTCGTTCCGCCCGCGCTGGCGGCCGATCCCTCCGCCAAGAAGGTGGACGTGCCGGCCGTTCCGCGTCCCAGGCCGGCTTTGAAGGACGATGCCCGGCCCGCACCCGACATTCCGCTTGATCTCTCCAAGGCGGTACCCAGCAAATCCCTGGGCAATCTGCCGTCCAGTGCCGAACAGCTGGGCTCGCTCAAGGCCGAGATCGCCCACGACAAGCCGGCGGTCGATGACGCCAAGCAGAAAAGCGATCAGCTTTCCGCCGAAGCCAAGACTTTGCGCCAGCGCCTGATCGCCACCGCGGCCAGGATCGAAAGCCTGGAGCAGGAAACCATCAATCTGGACGATGAAATCGCCCGGCTGGAAAAGCAGAATGCGGAGCTGACGGCGGGCTTCCAGCGCGACCGGATTTCCGTGACCAAGCTGCTGGCGATTCTGGAACGGCTGCAGCACGACATGCCGCCCGCGCTGGCGGTCCGGCCCGACGATGCCCTGGCGGCGGCGCGGGGCGCCATGCTGGTGGGTGCCAGCCTGCCGCCGGTCTATGCCGAAGCCGCGCGGCTGGCTCGCCGCATCACCGTGCTGAAAGCAACACGCGTCGCGTTGGTTAAGCGCCGGGCCGAAGCTTCCACCACCGCCACCCAGCTCACCGCCGCCAGGGGCGATCTGGAAACCCTGACCACCCAGAAAGAAGCCGAAGCGCAGGTGGCGGGCAGCGAATATGACACGCTCCGCTCCAAGCTGGCGGAGATCGCCGCCAAAGCCGCCGATTTTCAGGCGCTGGCCAACCGGGTGGCGGCGCTGAAACGCGGCGGCGGCAATGACGAGGCCATCACCATCGTCACGGCCTCCAATTCCGGATCCATGGGCCCTCTGTCCAAAGGTTCATTATTGCCGCCCGTGGTGGGAACCATCGCCGCCGCCAGCACCGACCTGAAGGAAAGCGCCCGGAATCCAGGACTTACCTATGTCACCCGCGACAGTGCTCAGGTGATCGCCCCGTCGGACGGCCGGGTTCTCTTCGCCGGTCCTTACCATAAGTCCGGACAGGTCTTGATCCTGGAGATCACCACTGGGTACGATCTGGTGTTGGCCGGCTTGGGACGTATCACCGTGCGGCCGAACGACGAAGTGCTGGCGGGCGAACCCGTTGGCAACATGCCGGCAGAAAGCGGTTCGCCGACGGAACGGCTATATTTTGAATTGCGTCAGAACGGCCATGGACTGGACCCCAGGCCTTGGCTCAGCCCGGATTTGCGGAAGGCAAAAGGATCATGAAGAAAGTTGCTCTGGTGGCGTTGGGCGGGGTTGCGGGTTTTGCCCTGGCGCTGGGCCTGCTTCCGCAGGCGCAAGGCGCCCAGGATACCGGCCCCTATCGCCAGCTCGATCTTTTCTCCGATGCTTTCGAGCGCGTGCGCGCCAATTATGTGCGCCCGGTGCAGGACACCGAACTGGTCAATGCCGCCATCCAGGGCATGGTCTCCAATCTCGATCCGCATTCCAGCTATATGGACGCCAAGTCCTATAACGACATGCAGATCACCACCAAGGGTCAATTCGGCGGCGTCGGCATCGAAGTGACGCAGGAAGACGGCCTGATCAAAGTGATCTCACCCATCGACGGCACGCCCGCCGCCAAGGCTGGGATCAAGTCCGGCGACCGCATCGCCGGCATCGACGGCCAATCGATCGCGGGCCAGCCGCTCAACGAAGCCATCGACAAGATGCGCGGCCCCGAAGGCTCCAAGGTCACGCTCACCATTCTGCGCGAAGGCGAGAAGAAGCCGTTCGACGTCACCTTGCAGCGCGCGGTGGTACAGGTGGATGCCGACACCTGGCGCAAGGAAGGCGATATCGGCTACATCCGCCTGCCGGGCTTCAACGAACAGACCGCATCGGGTCTTGAAAAAGCGGTGCGCGACCTCAAGAAGCAGATCGGCCCCGGCATCAAGGGATATGTGATCGACCTGCGCAACAATCCGGGCGGATTGCTGGACCAGGCCATTCAAGTGTCCGACGATCTTCTCACCGGCGGCGAAGTGGTATCCACCCGCGGCCGTCATCCCGAAGACACGCAGCGCTATGACGCCAAGGGCGGCGACATCACCGATGGCAAACCCATCGTGGTGTTGATCAATGCGGGCACCGCTTCGGCCTCGGAAATCGTCTCTGGCGCATTGCAGGATCACAAGCGCGCCACCATCGTGGGCATGACCAGCTTTGGCAAAGGCTCGGTGCAGACCATCATTCCCTTGGGCGAAGGCGGCGGCGCGCTGCGCCTCACCACCGCGCGCTACTACACACCGTCCGGTCACTCGATCCAGGCGCAGGGCATCATCCCGGACATCGCCGTGTCGCAAGGTGACGAAACCAACATCCCCAAGATCGCGCGGCCTTCGGAAGCCGATCTGCCGGGACATCTGGTGGGCGAGCCTGCGGCCAAGAAGATCAATGCGCCGGTGGTCCAGCCCGCGCCGGGCAAGAAGTATGACGACTTCCAGCTGTCCTATGCCTTGGACCTGCTGCACGGGAAAATGACGGTCGCCGCTGCTGGTAAGTCGGCCAAGGCCGACTGACTCTTCTGCCGCCCTGCGCAGCTTACTTTTGCGCGCCGGCCGGTGCCGTCGCGCAATAAGCGCTGCTACGTTCGCACGCTGACGCTGCTCACCCTCCCCCACTAGTGCGCTGCGCGCACGCGGGAGAGGCGGGGCGGAGCCAAGGCGCGCCATCGCTCGATAACTTGGATTAACCCCGCAATAACCATATATGGGGCTTAATCCGGGCCTTATGCCGGCTCCGACCCACCCCGCGATAGCTCGCGCCGCCCGCGCCTTGGCGCTTGCCGGCACGGGCACGCTTTGCATTCTGACCGCGGGCGCCTTGGGCATCACGGTGCTGGGCAAAGTGCATCGTCCGGGCGTGATCCTGGATTTGCCCGCGCCGCCGCCGTCCAAGCAGGCTTCGGCGCCAAAGCCGGACAGCGCGCCCGCCGCGCCGCCGGTCACCATCGACAAGATCGTCATGGCGGGCCGCGCCCTGATCGCGGATCCGGCCCTGATCGAAAACAGCGCGCAAGGTCCCTTGCCCCGCATCGCCGATGACGGCCGCAAGCCGATGGCCGCCTATGCCGCGCCCGCTGCAAACGGAAAATTCCGCATTGCCATTGTGGTGACGGGTTTGGGCCTCAGCGCCAAAGCGACCGCTTCGGCGATGGCTCTCCCATCCGGCATCACTTTCGCCTTTTTGCCCTATGCGGGCGATGTGCAGCATTGGGTTTCCCAGGCGCGTCAGTCGGGCCATGAAGCCCTGCTGCAAGTGCCGATGGAACCGTTCGATTTTCCCGACAGCGATCCGGGGCCGCACACGTTGCGATCCGGCATCGAACGCGACACCAATGGCCAACGGCTGGAATGGGCGCTTTCTCGCTTCACGGGTTATGCCGGGGTGACCAATCTTCTGGGCCAGCGCTTTTTGGCCGATGCCGACGCCTTGTCGCCGACCCTGACCCAATTGTCCCGCCGGGGACTTTATTTCTTTGACAATGGCGCGGCGGCCCAGTCCGCTGCCGCCGATGTGGCCGGCCGTTCCGGTGCGCCTTTCGCCAAGGCCGGTGAAACATTGGACGGCATCCAGACCGCGCTGGAGATCGACAAGCATCTCTCCAACCTGGAAGCCCAGGCCCGGGAACACGGCACGGCCATCGGTTCGGCCTATGTCTATCCCATCACCATCGAGCGTATCGCCGCCTGGGCCAAAGGCCTGGAAAGGCGGGGCTTTGTTCTGGTCCCCGTCTCCGCCATCGTGAATCAGCCCGCCAAATAAGGCGCGAATTTTCCGTGTTCCGCGGGCGGCGTCATGGTTGTCGCGGAAACACATTCGGGTGATAAATCCTTTCATCTGAGTCCGAGGGCTTTTCGTGTCGTCTCTTCTTCCTTACCGCCCCGCTGTCGGCGTGATGCTGCTCAATCGTGAGGGACTGATTTTTGTCGGTAAGCGCATCGACCAGACGGTCGAAGGCTGGCAGATGCCTCAGGGCGGCATCGACGAGGGCGAGGAGCCGCGCCAGGCCGCGATGCGCGAGCTCAAGGAAGAAGCGGGCACCGACAAGGCCGAAATCATCGCGGAGATGAACGACTGGATCACCTACGATCTGCCCGCCCATCTGGTGGGCGTCGCGTTCCACGGCAAATATCGCGGCCAGCG
>CALMGU010000164.1 GCA_937865685.1 uncultured Alphaproteobacteria bacterium
CGGCGCGCGCGGCGTTGATCGAAGCGGGCGGGCATGTCGCGGCGCCGTGTACGCACGACAATGCGTGCCCGTTGAAAGGCGACGATTGGTGTCATTTCTCCCAGCGGCTGGCGCGCTCACGCGATCACATGATCGCCAAAGGCGCGCATGTGCCGTACGAGGATGAGCGTTATGCCTATGTGGCGGTGTCGCGGATACCGGTCGCAAATCGCGCATCGGCGCGGATCATCAAGCCGCCGGTCGAAGCCAAGCCCGGCATCACCCTGCCCTTGTGCGAAGTATCGGGCCTGCGCAATGCTTTCGTGGCACGCCGCGACAAGGATGCGTTCCGCGTTGCGCGCAAATTGGAGTGGGGCGATTTGTTTTCGGAATAAGATCAGCTGTCGAGCACCTTGTCATGGCCCACCGGAGTGTGGGCCATCCAGCTGAGCCGCGCTTTATTTTGACAAGAGAGTCTGTGTCACCTGGATGGCCCGTTCGCACGCTGTCGCTACGAACTCCCGGGCCATGACAAACGACACTGAACTTCCAGCCCCAGGTCTTTCGCGCTTGGTCTTAACCCGTCTAATCCTTTGCCGCCGTCTGCAGTTGCAGGGCGTGCAGGGTGCCGCCCATATGGCCCTTGAGCGCGGCATAGACCATCTGGTGCTGGGCGACGCGGGTCTTGCCCTTGAAGGCGGAGGAGGCGATCACGGCGGCGAAATGATTGTCGTCGCCCGCCAGATCCTTGATCTCGATATCGGCGTCGGGGAACGCCGCCTTGATATAGGCTTCGATTTCGCTGGCTTTCATGGCCATGGCACTGTCCTCATGTAGCGAAGCGGTAGGGTGAGCCGCGACCGCGGAGCGGACGAAATGGTCCGGTGGACCATTTCGAGCGGCGAACGCCGCGAGCCCAAGCGAGCGGCCGGCTGGTGTTCATTTCAAACGAACCTCAAGCGGTCGGACATAAAACCCATCTTAATTCGTCAGAGGAATTTCTTCGCGGCTCATGAAGCGGGGGAACCAGCCTTCATGGGTGGCGCGAAGTTTCGACAGCGTCACCTTGTCCTTGTCGTTGACGATGATGGCATCGCCCCCGGTCTTGCCCAGTTCCGTCACCGGAATGTACGCGTCGCGGGCCTCTGCCACGATCTTTTCGGCCTCCGCGAAAGGCGCGGCAATCAGATAGCGCGCCTGATCCTCGCCGAAGAAGAAAGGGATTGCGTCGGGCAGGGATGCCTGTCCGATGCTGGCACCGATATTGCCCTTGAGCGCCATTTCCGCGACCGCGACCAGAAGCCCGCCGTCGGATAGATCGTGCACCGTATCGACCCGGCCTTGTTCGATCAGGCCGCGCACGAAATCGCCATGCTTCTTTTCGGTGGCCAGATCGACCGGCGGCGCGCCGCCTTCTTCCTTGCCGTCTATCTCACGCAGATAGATCGACTGGCCCAGATGGCCGCGTGTCTCGCCGATCAGGATGATCACATCGCCTTCGCGCCGGAAACCGGCGCGCGCCAGCTTCGAGACATCTTTCAGCAAGCCCACGCCGCCGATCGCGGGGGTGGGCAGAATGCCTTCGCCATTGGTTTCGTTATAGAGCGAGCAATTGCCGCCGATGACCGGAAAGTCCAGCGCCCGGCAGGCTTCGCCGATGCCCTGAATGCCCGCCACGATCTCCCACATGATTTCGGGCTTTTGCGGATTGCCGTAATTGAGATTGTCGGTGACGGCCAGCGGCGTGGCGCCCACGGCGGTCAGGTTGCGCCAGGCTTCGGCCACGGCTTGCTTGCCGCCTTCGAAGGGATCAGGCCGGCAATAGCGGGGCGACACATCGGTGGTGATGGCCAGCGCCTTTTTGGTGCCATGGACGCGTACCATAGCGGCATCGCCGCCCGGTGCCTGCACCGTGTCGTTCATCACGCTGTGGTCATACTGTTCCCAGATCCAGCGGCGCGAGGCCATGTCGGGTGTGCCCAGGATCTTCGTCAGGGATTCGATCACCGAACGGGATTTGTCGTAGGCAGGCTGGCCGGCGGCGGGCGCGCGGTTGACGAAAGGCCGCTGATAGACCGGCGCTTCGTCGGACAGTGAGGTCACGGGAATATCGGCGACGATCTCGCCCTTATGCTTGGCGATGAAGCGATTGGTGTTGGTGGTGACGCCGATGACGGCGAAATCCAATTCCCATTTGCGGAAGATTTTTTCCGCTTCGGCTTCGCGGCCGGGCTTCAAGACCGCCAGCATCCGCTCCTGGCTTTCCGACAGAAGCATCTCATAGGCAGTCATGTTCTCTTCGCGCTGGGGCACCTTGTCGAGGTCCAGCTCGATGCCGCTGCCGCCCTTGTCGGCCATTTCGGCGGAAGAGGAGGTGAGGCCCGCCGCACCCATGTCCTGAATGGCGATGATGGCGTCGGTCGCCATCAATTCCAGGCAGGCCTCCAGCAAGAGCTTCTCGGTGAAGGGATCGCCGACCTGAACGGTGGGGCGCTTTTCTTCGCTGTCCTCGTTGAATTCCGCGCTCGCCATGGTGGCGCCGTGAATGCCGTCGCGGCCGGTCTTGGAGCCGACATAGACCACGGGATTTCCTGCTCCCTTGGCGGCGGAGAGGAAAATCTTGTCGGTGCGAGCCAGGCCCACGCACATGGCGTTGACTAGGATGTTGCCATTGTAGGAGCGATGGAAATTCACTTCACCGCCCACCGTGGGCACGCCCATGCAATTGCCATAGCCGCCGATGCCCGACACGACGCCAGACACCAGATGGCGGGTCTTGGGATGATCCGGCTCGCCGAAGCGCAGCGCATTCATCATGGCGATGGGGCGTGCGCCCATGGTGAAGACGTCACGCATGATACCACCCACGCCGGTCGCCGCACCCTGATAGGGCTCGATGAAGCTGGGATGGTTGTGGCTTTCCATCTTGAAGATGCAGGCATCGCCATCGCCGATATCGATCACGCCGGCATTCTCGCCCGGGCCCTGGATCACCCAGGGCGCCTTGGTGGGCAGGGTCTTCAGATGCGCGCGGGTTGATTTGTACGAGCAATGCTCGCTCCACATCACGCTGAAGACGCCCAATTCGACCAGATTGGCGTCGCGCCCCAGCAAGACTTTGATGCGGGCATATTCTTCGTCCGAGAGGCCATGCTCGCGGATTTGTTCTTTTGTAATGGTCATGAGAGCGCTTCGATCAGACTCTGGAACAGGGCGCGGCCGTCGGTGCCGCCGGTGGCGGGATCGACGACGCGTTCGGGATGGGGCATCAGGCCCAGCACATTGCGTTTTTCGTTGAGGATGCCGGCGATGTCGCGGGCCGAGCCGTTGGGATTGTCCTGATAGCGGAACATCACCCGGCCTTCGCCTTCCAGCCGGTTCAAAGTCTCGTCATCGGCATAGTAATTGCCTTCGCCATGCGCGACCGGGAAGGTGACGGTCTGGCCCTTTTCATATTTGCGGGTGAAGGAGGACTGGCTTTCCTCGACTCGCAAAGTCACCGGCTTGCAGACGAATTTGAGACCTGCGTTGCGCATCAGAGCACCCGGCAGAAGGCCCGATTCCGTCAGCACCTGAAAGCCGTTGCAGATGCCAAGCAAGGGCCGCCCAGTGGCCGCAAAATGGGCCAGGTCTTCACCCAGACGATGATGCATCTCCAGCGCCCAGAGTGCGCCCGCCCCCAGATCATCGCCATAGGAGAACCCACCTGGCAAGACCAACATGCCGTAATCCAGCAGCCGCCGCTCACCGCTCAGCAATTGGTTGATATGGACAATCTCTGGCTTTGCTCCCGCCAATTCGCAGGCCAGCGCGGCATCGTGATCGCGATTGGTACCGTTGGCTTGCAAGATCAAGACGCGCGGGGGGGTGGTGATCACTGGGGCGAACCGTGACGATTCCCTCCCCAAACTGGGGAGGGTTAGGGTCACTGCCGTTAAGTTAAGCTCAGTAGGCACGCCCCGTGCCGCTTCTTTCCTCCCTCATCCCACCGCACGGGGCGTGCTTACTGAACGGGATGACTCTCTTACCTTAATGGCAGTGAGGGTTAGGGTGGGGTTCGTGGTTACTCTCTGCTTGACCAGTGCCACGCACACTGGTGCGACCCGCGAGACGAGCGTGCGTGGCACAGACTCCTCAGGTGGCGTCCTTCCCGTGAGCATCTCGTCCGTGCCTTGCACGCGGATTCAGTACCGTACTTCTAGCCTTTTCGCCACGAGCGCCGGGTTGTGGTAGACTGTGGGCCAGGCGGCCATTGGGTCTGGCTGTGCTCAACCGATAACCACCACTCCCCTGTATGACCGGACAAAATCGTTTTATCAATCTGCGCAATAGCCTGGCGGCCCTGTACGCCGATGAAGCCAGCCTGCGTCGCCTGTTGCACGACGCCGGGTTGGATGCTACGCGAGTGATGCTCACTTCCAGTGCGATCAACAACTGGCACGCTATCTTGATCGAGGCCGAGAAGACCAACCGCCTGACCACGCTGATGGAATTGGCCCTGACCGAATATCCGGAAAATCCAGCGCTCCAGGCCGCCGTCGCCGCCGGTGTGAACATCACCTACAAGCTCCTCTACAACGGCGCCGTCGCGATGACCGGCGGGCAGCATCCGGAGGGACAGCTCCCGGTCGCGGCGGTCGCGGCGGCCCTCGCGAGCGAAGGCGTTCGCGAGATCCTGATCACGACCGAGGAGCCGGAGGCCCGCATCAGCGTGATCGCCATCTCGCCGGTGATGTTCTCCAGCGACTTGCGATGGATCTCCGCCGCGACGGAACTGCGTTGTCTCGACATCAGGCCTCGTCTTGGGTCGTGAGCCGGTAGTTGAGGAACTCGTCACGGAAGGCTGTGGCCCCGTTCGGGACGTAGATCGTCGTGTCGTTGGCGTCAATCACGGCCGGCCCGCGAACGGTGCTTCCCGGTGTGAAGCGGAGGTCGTCGAACACGGGCACGATCGTCGTCAGGTCGTTGACGTGGTTTCCCTGCGCGTAGGGGTCGTTGAAGAGGTAGAGGTCGCCTGGTCGGAGGTTGTCGACCCCGATGTCGTCGACGACGCACGCGAAGTTGTAGAGCGGCACGCCGTCGGGCCGCAGCATCACCCAGTCGTCGAAGTCCCGGGTATTGACCTCGACGTCGCCGAGGATGAGGTCGTG
>CALMGU010000165.1 GCA_937865685.1 uncultured Alphaproteobacteria bacterium
CCCCGCCAATATCATCGGCAGAGGATCGAAACCGTTCTTCCCGCTCAGCGCTTCGAATACCGCGAGCGAGAAGAAGCTCAGGGTCGCCAATATGATGAGAACCACAATGGCGATCCCCTCATCCTCGGTCCTGGCGCGGCGCTTCAAATCCTCCGCGGATTGACCGGCGACCATCGCCAAACACAGACCTAGAAAAACAATATAGAAAACATCGCCTCCCGCCAGCAGCGCCACCGGCAGGTCCGCCATGCGGCCAATTCCGAAAGCCAGCAGGCCGCACCCCAGTGCGATGTAAAAACGAAGATGACGGCTCAGCGCCGCCGCCAACCAATTGGTCATGCCCGCCAGACTAGCTGAGTCGGACCGCGGCAAAAAAAGCGATATGGATTTTGGCCGGTCCCTAGCGACAGCGTACGGACCAGGACCGTCGCGCGGAGTTTACAGGCGGAAACGGACCTGGTCGATCCAGAACCGCTCAAGGCGCTTCAGGATGACGTTCATCCCATCCATGTCGCTGAGGCCGACATTGCCGACCGCTTCCAGCGAGCCCAGATGGCGATCGAACAATTCGCGCAGCATGTCGCGCACCGCTTCGCCCTTGGCGGTCAGGCGAACCAGGACCGAGCGGCGGTCGGCTTCGGAACGGGCGTGATGAATATAGCCGCCCTCGACCAGCTTCTTGAGATTGTAGGAAACGTTGGAGCCCAGATAATGCCCCCTGGTGCGCAATTCGCCGGCGGTCAATTCCTGGTCGCCCACATTGAACAGGAGCAAGGCCTGGACGGAATTGATCTCGCGCTCGTCGCGCCGGTCCAACTCGTCCTTGATTACATCGAGAAGTTGTCGGTGCAGGCGCTCAACCAGATTGAGCGTTTCAAGATAGTGCTTGCGTACGGACGATGCGCTTTCCAGCGCCGCCGCAGCTTGCGGTTTGGCCAATGCCGTCATCTCAACACCACCCCCGCTTTTTGCGGAGCCCACCCAGTTATCTTTGAAACCGAGATTAGTTGTGACTCATTAAGAGCATGTAAAATGCACTTGAATTGTCATGAAGATGCGTATGGATGGAACTTCCTTCTCCATCATGGCAAACAAAAGATGAAATCGTCCGCAACCATTCTAGGGAAGCGGAAGCTCACTCCCGCCCAGTGCAGCGAAATAGCCCGCAATATCAGCCTCTTTTGCGTCCGCGAGCCGCTCCGGGTTCCAGCGCGGTGCTCCATCCTTGTCGATGAGGACGGCACGAACGCCTTCGCGGAAGTCGGCGCTCATCACCCTTCGCGATCCCACGCGATATTCCATTTTGAGACACTCATGGAGTGAAAGACTCCTACCTTCGCGCAACAGCCGGAAGGTGAGCTTGAGCGATTCCGGCGATCGCATGCGAATCGCGCGGGCGGTTTGCGCGGAAAAATCGCTGTCGTCCCGGTCAAGCCGTTCCAGCACGCCTTCCACCGATGAAGCCGCGAAGATTGTATCGATGCGCGCCCGGTGTTCGCCAAGCGGCGATGGCGGCGCGGGCCGCGCAAAAGCAGACACTGCTTCCGCCGCAGGAGCGCCGCCTTCCAGGCGCGCAATCACAGATGCGTGATCGGATTGCGCAACGCTGTGTGTGACAAGCTCCAATGCCAGCGCGTCGCCCAACCCGATGCGTCCTCCCGTCAGGCCAAGATAGAGACCCGTCTCGCCAGGGCAGCGCGACAGGAAGAAACTCGAACCGATATCGGGGATAAAGCCGATGCCGGTTTCCGGCATGGCGAACGCCAGATCCTCGTCCGCCAGGCGATAGCGGCCATGAACGGAGACACCGGCGCCACCACCCATCACCACGCCATGGGTGAGTGCGATATAGGGCTTGGGGTAATCCCCGATCCGGGCATTGAGCTGATATTCATCCCGCAAGAATTCGGCTGCCGCCGCCGTGCCGTCACGGCTGCTCTCCGCCATGGAGCGGATATCGCCGCCCGCGCAGAAGGCCCGCGGTCCGGCCCCCCTGATGGCGACCGCGCGAACCGCACTGTCTCCGGCCCATTCGGCCAGCCTTTCGCGCATGCCAGTGCACATGTCATGGGTCAGTGCATTCAAGGCTTTCGGCCGGTTCAGGGTGATGAGGCCTAGCGCGCCGCGCTTTTCGAACAGGATATGGGGGTCGGTTTCCGGCATTGCGCCAGATTAGCCGCCGAGCAAGGCGTGACAAGCGGCGGACTTGCGCCCAGGGACTTGAATTGGCATGACACGGGCATGACCGCTTATCCCGCCACGCGCATGCGCCGTCTGCGCCGCTACGACTGGACCCGGCGCATGGTTGCCGAGAACACGCTGTCGCCTGCGGACTTCATTTGGCCTATCTTCCTGATCGACGGCGAGAAGAAGCGCGAAGCCATCGCCTCCATGCCGGGCGTCGAGCGCCTTTCGATCGATCAGGTGGTGATCGCCGCAGAGGAAGCCGCGCGCCTGGGCATTCCCGTGATCGCCCTCTTCCCCTCCACCGACCCTGCCCTGAAAAGCGAGGATGGGCGCGAAGCGGTCAATGCGGACAATCTGGTTTGCCGCGCGGTCAGGGCGATCAAGAAAGCGGTTCCCGAAATCGGGATCCTGTGCGACGTGGCGCTGGATCCCTACACCAGCCATGGCCATGACGGTCTGATCCGCGACGGCGATGTTCACAATGATTCCACGCTTGAAGTGCTGGTGCGTCAGGCGCTGGTGCAGACCGAAGCGGGCGCCGACATCATCGCGCCGTCCGACATGATGGACGGCCGGGTGGGCGCCATCCGCATGGCGCTGGAAGCGCAAGGCCACCACAACACGCTGATCATGGCCTATGCCGCCAAATATGCCTCCGCCTTTTACGGCCCCTTCCGCGACGCTCTGGGGACCGCCCAGGTAAAAAGCACGGGCCTGAAAGCGGGCGACAAGCGCACCTATCAGATGGACCCGGCCAATGGCGATGAGGCCATGCGCGAAGTGGCGCTGGACCTGGAAGAAGGCGCCGACATGGTGATGGTCAAGCCCGGCATGCCTTATCTGGACCTGGTGCGAAGGGTGAAGGAGCGTTTCGGCGTTCCAACCTTTGCCTATCAGGTGTCGGGCGAGTACGCGATGCTGGCCGCGGCGTTCGAGAAGAAGTGGCTGGACCGCGACCGCACGATCATCGAAACCTTGACCGGCTTCAAGCGGGCGGGTGCCAGCGGCATCCTCACTTACTTCGCGGTCGAAGCCGCGAAGCTTTTAAAATAGCCCCCATCTGTCTTTCTCGGGATAAACCCTCTAAAGACATCTTCCCCCGCCAATGGCTTCGCCATGCGGGGGGAAGAAAGCCAGTGCGCGTGACTTAGTCTCTCTTGGTCGAGAACAGGCTGCGCAGCAGGATTTCCGCGCGGCTGGGCAGCACATGCAGGCCTGAGCGGCGCTGGCCCAGATCGATCACATTCTCCAGCACCAGCATGGCAAGGCCATGCACGGCGGACCATACCGCAAGACCCAGATTGGTGTCATGCAGCGCCGATCCGATTTCGTTGCCGATGGCATCCGCCGCCTCGGCCAGGGCCGGAAACTTGTCGCGGTTGGGCAATTGCGAGCCGAACATCAGCCGCGCCACCGCCGGACGTTTGGCGACAAACCGCATATAGGCGGCGCCGATATTGGCGATGCGGTCGGATTCCGGGCCGGTGATTTTGGCCGCTTCGACGATATACTGGCGCAACTCTTGAAAGCCTTCCACGCCCAATTCGACCAGAAGCGCTTCGTGGTTGGGAAAATGGCGATAGGGCGCGGCATGGCTGACGCCGGCGCGGCGCGCCACGGCGCGCAAGGTCAAGGCATTGAGCGACTGTTCCTCCAGAATGCATCGCGCCGCTTCGAGCAGGCCGTTGCGCAGATCGCCATGATGGTAGGCACGGGGCTGTTCGACGGTTTTGACCGCCGCGCCGCTTTCGGTGCTGTATTGCTCGTTGTTCATGCTTTACCTCTCTGTGCCGCTTGGCGCACATACTCTTGCCGGGCGAACAGGCTGGACGTGTCCCAGCGCTTGCCGCCCAAGCCTTCCACTTCCGCGTAAAACTGATCCACCAGTGCCGCCACGGGCAGGCTGACGCCCGCGCGGCGCGCTTCTTCCAGGCAGATGCCCAGATCCTTGCGCATCCATTCCACGGCGAAGCCATAGTCATAATGGCCTGCCGCCATGGTCTTGTGGCGGTTCTCCATCTGCCAGCTCTGCGCCGCGCCCTTGGAGATCACATCCACCACCGCTTCGATGTCGAGCCCGGTTGCGCGCGCCAGGCACAATCCTTCCGCCAGCCCCTGCACCACGCCGGCGATGCAGAGCTGATTGACCATCTTGGTCAGTTGGCCGGAGCCCGAAGGACCCAGCAGACGCTGCTGGCGGGCATAGGCGGCCATCACCGGTTCCGCCCGCGCATAGGCGTCGGCGCTGCCGCCGCACATGATGGTGAGCTTGCCATTGACCGCGCCAGCCTCGCCGCCCGAAACCGGGGCATCGATGAATGCGAAGCCGGCCTTTTGCGCCGCTTCCGCCAGCTCGCGGGCGATGGTGGCCGATGCGGTGGTGTGATCCACGAACACGGCTCCCGGCGCCATCGCGGGAAAAGCGCCGTCCTTTTCCAAAGTGACCTGACGCAGATCGGCGTCGCGGCCCACACAGGCAAATACGATCTCGGCACCGTCGGCCGCTTTTGCAGGGGTCGGCGCCGCCTGCCCGCCATATTCTTCCGTCCATTTGCGGGCGCGCGCCTCTGTCCGGTTGAACACGGTCACGGCATGGCCCGCGCGTTGAAGATGTCCCGCCATCGGGTACCCCATCACGCCCAGTCCGATGAATGCCAGTTTCATTCGCCTGCCACCCGCAAAGGTGTTTCCGCTTCCATCACCAGCTTGGCTTTCATGTGCACCAGGGCGTCGATCAGCGTCTCCTGGACGTTTTGATCCAAGCCTTCGGTCATGAAATCTTCGAGCGCGGCCTTGTAATCCTGGATGGCCGCGATGATCGGCGCCGCCGCCGGCAGAAGATGCAGGCGTTTTATGCGCCGGTCGGAGGGATCGGCGCGCCGTTCCAGAAGCCCGCGCGCTTCCAGCCGGTCCACCAGGCGCCCCACGGTGATGGGCTCCACTTCGCAAAGCGCCGCCATCTCATTCTGGGAAAGGCCCGGCTGGCGATGCAGGCGGTTCAGGATGATGCCTTGGGCGCGCGTCATTCCATAATTACGCGCCCATTGGTCGAAACGCGTACGCTGCATCCGTGCAACATCGTGCAGGAGGATCAGCATGTCCCGGTCGAAGCAGTGCATGGTGATAAAATAAGCTACGTTATTATAACGTGCAATATGTATCGGTGCAGGGCTGGTCTGCCAAAAAAGCAAAAAAAGAGGCGGCCGAAGCCGCCTCTTGATCGCGTGAATTTACGCGGAAGATCTACATGCCCGAGCCCTGGATGCCCTTCCAGCTGGCTTCGATCGCCTGCACGGCATTGTCCGGCAGCGGGACATAATCCAGGCTGACCGCGGCCGGACCGCCTTTTTCAAAGCTCCACTTGAAGAATTTCAGGCTGGCGGAGGTGGCGGCCTGGTCGCCCGGCTGCTTGTAGACGAGCACAAAGGTGGTGGCGGTGATCGGCCAGGCGGTCTGACCCGGCTGGTCCAGGAACAGAACGAAGAAGTCGTTCTTCGCCGCGTTGGCCCAGTCCGCGCTGGCGGCGGCGGCCTTGAAGCTGTCCACGGTCGGCTCGACGGTCTGGCCCGCCTTGTTGACCATCTTCACATAGCTGAGATGGTTCTGCTTGGCATAGGCGTATTCGACATAGCCGATGGAACCGGAAACCTGCGCCACATTGCCGGCAACGCCTTCATTGCCCTTGGCGCCGATGCCCACGGGCCAGTCGATCGCCGTGTCCGCGCCGACATTGTTTTTCCAGTCGCTGCTGATGCGGCTGAGATAGCTGGAGAATTGATAGGTCGTGCCCGATCCGTCCGAACGATGCACCACGGCGATGGCCTTGCCGGGCAAATTCGCGCCGGGGTTGAGCTTCTTGATCGCCGCGTCGTCCCAGCGGGTGACCTTGCCCTGGAAGATCAGCGCAATCGTGGCGCCATCCAGAGTGAGCTGGCCGGGCTTGATGCCGGGAACGTTGACCACCGGCACGATGCCGCCGATCACCACCGGGAACTGGGTGAGCCCGGCCGCCGCCAATTCCTTGGATGTGAGGGGCTTGTCGGTGGCACCGAAGGTGACCGTCTTGGCCTTGATCTGGGCGATGCCGCCGCCCGAGCCGATCGACTGATAGTTCAGGCCGTCACCCGCGACGCCCTTATAGGTCGAGGCCCATTTGGAAAGGATGGGAAAAACGAAGGACGATCCCGCTCCCGTGATTTCAATGGCGCTGGCCGCCGATGCCGCGAAGGCAAGCGTGGCGATCGCCCCGACGACTGCTCTGACTAGTTTACGCATTCTGTCCTCTTCGATCTGGGAGCCAGGCTCCCGTTTATATTCGTGAAAATTGATCAGTTGGCGAATTGCAGGCGGATGCCAACCACGTTGATGTCCTGGCCATCGCGATTGGGGAGCGCGGCCGTGCCCTTTTTCACCTTGATGATATTGTCGTCGATCATGATGCGCACATTGCGGTTGAGGTACCAGTTGAGGCCCAGCGCGATGACACGCTCCTCGCCGCCAAGAACGCCGGCAAGCTGCGAGGTGGTGGCGAGCTGGCCGGTGTGCCAGTTGAGGTCGGTGTTGGAATAACGCGCCACCAGTTCGAACGCGCCCCAGCTATCGCCCGAGAAAGAGAAGGGGCGCGAAGGCACCGGCATGTTGAACCCGCCGACTTCATTGTTGATCGCGCTGGGCGAATAGGCCTTGGTTTCGCCCGTCAGGATCCAGGACGCTTCCGCATACCAGCCGGAAAAAGTCGGATGGTCGATCACGGAGGTGGAGCTTGCGCAAGCCGCGTTGGCCGCCGCCGTGATCGCGCCGCATTGCCGGTCCAGCGTGAACTGGGCATATTCGCCGCCCAGGAAGAAGTTATCGATATTGCCGCCCAGATCGACCGCGAACATGTCGGCGGTCTTGGCCGCGATGCCGCCGGTCGAGATCAGACGGGTGCCGTCGACGCGAACCTCTGGTCGATCTTGAAGATTGATCGTCTGGCTACCGCCATTGACGCCGTTGCTGCCGCTGTTGAGCACTTTCGCGCCGCTGACGCCGATCTGGATGTTGGACAGGCCATTGGTCCAGAGGCGCTCGGTGATGCGGCCCAGCACCTGGGTGTTTTCGTCGCCGCCATTGCCGTGGTTCGCTGCGCTGCCGGTCTTCTGGCCGCTGAAGGTCGCCGTGGCGGTAAGATTGTCGCCGGCCCAAAGCGCGTCGGTCTTGGCCCAGCCGATTTCAATGCCGCGCCGCGAGTCGCCGGCGCCGAAGACGTCGGCCGCGATATTGTCGATTTCCGGGCGCTCCAGGAACATCAGCGAGGCGGAAGATGTGGTGCCTTCGAACATGAAGGCGGGTTCGATGATGCCGACATTGAAGTGCCAGCCCGGCAAGCCGGTATAGCTCACCACCGCCTTGTTGAGCAGCGGATCGCCCTCACCCGCGGTCGGAACGCCCGACGCGCCGGCGCTGCCGCCATTGGAGCCGCCCGCATTCAAGCGAAACTCATAGGCGAAATCGCTATAGGCCTTGCCTTCCACGCCGAAATAGGCGCGGCGGACCACCGCGCCGCTGGACAGGTCCGACGGACCGGCGAAACCGGCGGGGTGAGCCGAGTCCTGGCTGAAGGCGGCGAAGTCGGACTGGAAGCGGACGCGAACGCCCATGGTGAAGCGGCCATCGCCGGTCGCGATCACCGGGCGGCCATTATCGAACGTCCAGGACGCATAGTTATATTGCTGTTCCAGGGTCGAAAGGCGCGTGCGATCCGTCTGGGCGCGCTCGTCGCGGGCGGCCAGCGATTCTTCCAGCGCGCGGACGCGGGCTTCCAGATCGGCGGTCGAGCTGGAGCTGCTCTGCGAAGGCATGGCGTTCTGCGCCATTTGGACACGGGCTTCGATGACAGTGGCGGCGCCGTTATCCTTGCCGGCGGCGGCATCATTGTTGGCGACCGCAGCCTGTGCGCCGGCAGCCGTGAGCAGCGCAATGGCGGCCGTGCCGGCCATCAATCCAAATTTCCCCATTTTCGTCCAACGTCCCTTTGAAGTGCCTGCGCAAATTCGCGCGGGGGCTCCATCGCAGCGGGCGGCTACAGGACGATGACGGTTGCATGACAGTGATATGACAGCAGGGCGGGCGCGGCGGAAATCGCAGGATTACGGAAAACAATAACCTGTGAATTCAGCTGTTCTGATCGAGCGCGCTATATTTGCCACGGAAGAAAACCAGCGGCGCGGATGCCGACGGGCAGGAAAAGCGCAACACCCGGCCCAGCAGAATCGTGTGGTCCCCCGCCTCTATTTTCTTCTCCACGGCGCATTCGAAGATCGCCAGCGAGTCCGCCAATGCCGGGGGCCCGAGCTCGGTTTCGATCAGCGCAATGTCATCGAGGGAATGTTCGCCCGGCCGGGCCAGCCGCGAGGACACGTCCTTATGATCCGTACCAAGAATACTGACCGTGAAGCCCGGGGCTTTTGCGAAAACCTCGTGGCGCCGGGAGCGGCGGTCCATGCACCACAGAAGCAGCGGCGGATCGAGCGACACCGAGGTGAAGGAATTAACCGTAATGCCGAAATGGCTGTCCGCCCCCGCGGCCGTGATCACGGCCACGCCGGTGGGAAATCGACCCAAAGCGTCACGAAAAGCGCGGGAATCCATCGGCATAAGCTAACCCCAATCAGGCCCCGCTTCATACTCGGTTAAGCCGGGCCATGCATGATCGCGGCTGGGTATTTCCGGTACAGGGACGGCAAAAGACCGCTCCGGCCGGGTCGATTGGGTGGTGGAGCATGGCCGACGGTACGGTCATTATCAAACGCATCAAAAAAGGCGGGCATGGCGGCCATCATGGCGGCGCCTGGAAGGTTGCCTACGCGGACTTCGTGACCGCGATGATGGCCTTCTTCCTTCTGATGTGGCTTATCAACACCACTACGCCGGAGCAGAAGCGGGGCATCGCTGACTATTTCGCGCCCCAATCGATCGCGCAGACCGTCTCCGGATCGGGCGGCGTCCTGGGCGGTAAGGTGATGGGCGAAGAATCGGCTCATGCCGGCGGCGCCCAATCGGTGATGCAGAAGCAATCGCCCCCTTCGCCCGCATCGCCGGTGAAGTCGCTTGCCAGCGGTACGGCGGGCGGCGGCAGCGGAGTCGATCAGAACAGCAGCGCCTCCAATGCCAGCAAAGCGCAGGATGGTGAATTTGCCCATGCCGCCGAAGCCATCCGCCAATCCATCCAGAACAACCCCGACATCGCCAACCTGTCTCATCAGGTGATGCTGGAGCAGACGCCCCAGGGATTGCGCATCCAGTTGGTCGATCAGGATGGCCGGCCGATGTTCCAGCAAGGCAGCAACGAGCCGATGCCCTACACCAAGAAGCTGCTCGCGGCGGTGGGCCAGGTGATCGACACTTTGCCCAACCGTGTTTCGATCAGCGGCCATACCGGCGGCAATGACGCATCCGCCGACGGCGCGGCCTGGGAGTTGTCGTCGGCACGGGCGAATGCCGCCCGCGCCCTGCTGCAGGCCGGCGGCCTGGGCTCGGATCGAATCTATGAGGTGGCGGGCAAGGCCGCGTCCGAACCGCTTCTGCCGGAAGACCCCAGCGCCTCGGCCAACCGCAGGCTGTCGATTGTCCTCTTGCGCGAGGCGCCCCCCGCCCCGCCCGGACATACCTTGTAAAACGCCGGAAACCGCCCACACCCATAAACTTTGGCAAGGGTATTTTCTTGCGCGGCGGTCGCGCGCCGTCATAATTGACTCGTGACCGACCAGCGCAACACACGCGTTCCGCAGTTTTTCCTCACGCCTGGGGGGCCTTGCCCCTATCTGCCGGGCCGGGTGGAGCGCAAGGTCTTCGCCCGCCTTACCGGCACCCTGGCCCAGCCGCTTTCCGAAGCGCTCACCCATTCCGGCTTCCGCCGCAGCCAGTCCATCGCCTATCGCCCCGCCTGCGAAGGCTGCAATGCCTGCGTCTCGGTCCGCATCGTGGCCGGTGAATTCGCTCCCAGCCGCAGCCAGAAACGCATCGGCCGCCGCAACACGGATCTGGTGCGCGCCGCGGTTCCGGCGGAGGCGACGCGCGAACAGTTCGCGCTTCTGCGCACCTACCTGGACTCGCGCCATTCCGGCGGCGGCATGAGCGATATGGGCCTGTTCGACTATGTCGCAATGGTCGAGGAAACGCCGGTCAATACCCATATCGTGGAATACCGGCGGCCCGATGGCACGCTATTGGCGGCGGCATTGAGCGATGTGCTGCGCGACGGCCTTTCGATGGTCTATTCCTTCTTCCATCCGGGCGAAGATGCCCGCAGCCTCGGCACCCACATGATCCTGGATCATGTCGAGGCGGCGAAGGCGCGAGGCCTTCCTTACGTCTATCTGGGCTATTGGGTGCGCGATTCCGAGAAGATGGACTATAAATCCCGCTTCACGCCGCTGGAAGCCTTGGGCGCCAATGGCTGGGAACGATTGAGCGCGGACGCGCCGGCGTAAAGCAGCGCCTTCACTGCAAACCTCGCGTATCTATTCCTCCGGCGGCTCGCTCAAGCTCGCCGCGTCGACATCCTCTCGCAGGTCCACAGGACCTGCTCGCGCGCTAGGGCGCGCCGGATGTCGACCCACCGAACCTGGCCTTCCACTCAGCGATCTGCTCGTCCGTGATCTTGGCCACCAGAACATCGGGCGGGCTGATCGGCTGGCCCGGCTCGAGTTCGTTCAGTGCTTCCGCCATGGACCGGTCCGGCCATGGAATGATGGCGCCGTCGCCCGCGATCGGTTGAATCGCTTCGTGGATCTTCCTCGCCATGACCGGCATCACCGGCCAGGCGAGGTGCGCGAATTGATGGACCAAATTGAGCCCCATGCGCACGCCCACCGCTGCCCGGTCGCGGTCGGTCTTGATATGGGTCCAGGGCGCGGCCTTGGTGAGATATTCATTGCCCGCCACCCAGATCGCGCGCAATTCGCCCATCGCCTTGCGGAATTCAGCGGCTTCGAGATAATCCGTATACTGAGTGACACGGCGGTCCAGTTCGGCGATCAGGGCATGCTCTTCGTCGCCATAGCTGCCCTCGCCCGGCACCTTGCCGTCGAACCGCGCGGCGCAGAATTTTGTCACCCGGTTGACGAAATTGCCCAGCACGTCTGCCAGGTCCTTGTTGACGGTGCCGGCGAACTGTTCCCAGGTGAAATTGGAATCCGAACCTTCCGGGGCGTTGGCGGTCAAATAATAGCGCCAGTAATCGGCGGGCGCGACTTCCAGCGCGGTGTCCATGAAGATGCCGCGATGCTGGGAGGTGGAGAATTTACCGCCATCGTAATTGAGGTAATTGAAACCCTTGAGGCGATCCACATTCTTCCAGGGCTCGCCCGTGCCCATGATCATCGCGGGAAAGATGATGGTGTGGAAGGGCACATTGTCCTTGCCCATGAATTCCCAATAAGTGACGTCCTTGGCTTCCTCGCCGAACCACCAGCTGCGCCAGGCATCGCCTTTGCCGTGTCTGTCCGCCCATTCCTTGGTGGCGGCGATATATTCGATGGGCGCGTCGAACCAGACGTAAAAGACTTTGCCCTTGAGCTTGCCGTCCGCGATGTCGTCCGGGACGGGAAAGCCCCATTCCAGATCGCGCGTGATGCCGCGGTCCTGGAGGCCTTCGTCCAACCACTTATAGGCGATGGAGGTGACGATCAGGGGCCATTCCTGCTTGTGGCTGTCGATCCAGCTGCGCAACTGATCGGCGAACTGCGATTGTTTGAGGAACAGGTGCGTGGAGTCCCGGATCTCGATGTCATGCGCGCCCGATACCGCCGAACGGGGATTGATCAGATCGATGGGATCCAGGATGCGGGTGCAATTCTCGCATTGATCGCCCCGCGCCCGGTCATAGCCGCAATGCGGGCACGTGCCGATCACATAACGGTCAGGCAGAAAGCGCCCGTCCGTGGCGGAATAGGCTTGCTTGGTGGTGCGCAACTCCAAGAGGCCGTTCTTCCACAGCTGGCGGGCGAAATGCAGGGTCAGCTCGCGGTTCTGGCTGGAAGAAGATCGCCCGAAATTGTCCCAGCTCAGGCCGAACTTCTCGCCCAGATCACGCTGAACCTGATGCCACTTGGCGCAATAGTCGGCCACCGGAACGCCTTCTTCCAGCGCCGCCAATTCGATGGGCGCGCCGTGCTCGTCGGTGGCGCAGACGGCCATCGTGTCGTAGCCCCGCGCCCGGCAGAACCGGGCGAAGATGTCCGCCGGCAGCATCGAGCCCACCAAATTGCCCAGATGCTTGACGCCGTTGACGGACGGGATGGCGGAGGAGATCAGAATGCGCTTCATGGCAGATCGTGCTGTACTCAGGTGGCGACCGTTCCCTCATACAAGGGGACGGGCCGGGAAGCGAGGGGGCGGGCGGATGGGACGAAAAGGACCGGCGCCTCAGGTCCTTGGCACACAAAGAAGCATTTTTCGGCCGGATTGACGAACCCCGCGCATCGGGTATTGATCTGCCGAACGCCGGCTTAGCTCAGTTGGTAGAGCACCTGATTTGTAATCAGGGGGTCACAGGTTCGAGTCCTGTAGCCGGCACCAGATTTTGCCGCATGGGCGGGCCAGCCGATGGTTTCAATACCCAATCGACATCGAATGGAACGCCACGCCCGTCAGGGAATGCAGTGGGCTCGCGGACGCCACCATTGCTTCGGAAGAGACAGGCGCAAGCGGCCTGGGGGCCATCGATAATGACATCACTGCCAGCGAGATCGCCAGGACGCTGAAGAATATGGATTGGCTGGTCATGGGCCGTTCCACCGTGATCTGCGAAAAGGTAACGGCGGCCGGCGGGAAATGGTTGCGGATTGTTACAACTGGCTGCGGAAGTTCCTTCGCGAAACTGTAAACGAATCAGCTATTCCGCCATCCCAGCGCCAAAACGCCCGCCCCCATCAGGACGCTGCCGCCGGTGCGATTGACGGCGCGCTGAACGCGCGGGTTCTTCAGTTTCTCGCGCGCTTTGGATGCCAGCCAGCCGTAAAGCGCGGCATTGAGCCCCGCCATGGTCACGAATGTCGCTTCCAGGATCGCGACCTGCGGCGCGAAAGGACGCGCGGTATCGATGAACTGGGGCACGAAGGCGATGAAGAAAATGATGCTCTTGGGATTGAGTGCCGTCACCGCGTAGGCGTGCGCGAAAATGCGCTTCAGCGACAAGGCCGGCGCGGGTGCGTCCGGCGTCACGACGGGCGCGCGCCACAGCTTGTATCCCAGATAGATCAGATAGAGGCCGCCTAGCCAGCGCAATCCGGTGAAGACGAAAGCCGATGCCGCCAGGATCGCGCCCAGCCCCAGCATCGAACAGGTCATGGCGGTGAAATCGCCCAGGGTCACACCCGCCACCACAGCCGCGGCCGGCCTGCGCCCATGGCCCAGCGCATAAGACACCACCACCAGCACTGTGGGACCTGGTATGGCGAGCAGCAGGTTGGACGCCACCAGAAACGCCAGCCAATGGGTGAGCGACATGATGTCCCCCTTCGTCAGGCGGGAAGAATAGCGCGTTCTTCAGGTTTCCAGAACGCTGTTGGGAAAAGCATTCCTGGGAGAGCCGGTCGGCGGGAAATGCATGGCCAGCGCTTTGCCGCAGATTTCGATGGCCTGGATATAGCCGTCCGCGGGTTTGCCCGTCTTCATGCCCGCGATCACCGCCGCCATCACCCAGGGCAGCACCCGCGCACGAAAACCGTCCTGGCCCGGCGTCGTCATCCCGCCAGCGTACACGCCCCACGTCCCACCGGTATCCCGCCTACCGCCGACCCGCCATCTCCCGCTCCGCCTCTCGCACCACCTGCCCCGCCCCACCCGCTCCACCCACCGGCTTGATCTCGACCTCTACCCCAGGCTTCTCCCGCAGGAACCGCCACCGGATCCGCGCCGCCTCCCGCAGCATCTTGAGCCCGTCCACCACTGGGTTCACCGTCCCGCCCTCCTGATGCTCCCACGCGATCCCCACCTCCACCAGGCGCCCCACACGCCGGCCACGTGGTTCTGCACGCCGCCGGCCGTCATGCCGGCCGCGACCCAGTCGCTGGCGATGGTGCCGCGCGGCAGGAACTGCACCGAAAGCATGCTCGGCAGGGCGATGCCCAGGAAGCAGGCGGGCATCCAAACCGCGAGCTGGTCTCGCATCACGTGGCGCAGCCAGCCCTTCCAGCGCTTGAGCGACTCGGGCGTCACCGGGAACACCATGCCGACGTGTGAGAGTTCGATGTTCTGGCCGCCGATGGCGCTCGGAATGGCCCCTACGTGATAGCCCATGCCCC
>CALMGU010000166.1 GCA_937865685.1 uncultured Alphaproteobacteria bacterium
CGCCAGGCTGCGGGCCGACCCCAGCTGCATGACTTCGCCTTCCGCGATCACGGCGCTGGCGCCGGAAAGAATACCCAGCACCGCAAGATTTCCCGTTTCCACCATCAGCTGGAAGGCGCGGGAGAAGAGATAGTCGCCCACCAGCACGCTGGGCTTGTTGCCCCAGACCAGATTGGCTGAAACTTTTCCCCGCCTGAGCGCGCTTTCGTCGACCACATCGTCATGCAGCAAAGTGGCGGTATGAATGAACTCGACCGCCGCCGCCAGGCGGACATGCCCGTCGCCCTGATAGCCGCCGGCCTTGGCGGCCGCCAATGTCAGAAGCGGACGCAACCGTTTGCCGCCGGAATCGATCAGATGGCGCGCCAGATCCGGAATGAGATCGACACTGGACGCCATGCCTTTGTGAATGAGCTTGTCCGCGGCCTTCATGTCCGGGGCCACAAGCGCGTTCAGCCGCTCGACCGGAGATATGCCGGCCTGACCGGACGCCGCTTTGTCCTCTTTCAGCATTCGCGAACCCACTTGCCCCAACTCCGGCCCATCGTACAGAAATTACCCGCGCCCCGGAAGCAGGGGGCGGACAGACTGTCGCGGCAGGCGCGTATTCTGGTCTATACAGCAGCCATGCGCGTCGTGCTGAAATCCAATAATCCCGTGATTCTGAGCTATGCCACCCATGTCCTGGAGGAATCCGGGATCGATGCCTTGGTGTTCGATACCCATGCCAGCATCATGGACGGCAGCACGATCATGGTGCCGCGGCGCCTGATGGTGGCGGACGAGGATTTCAACCGGGCGGAGAAATTGCTGCGTGCCGCCGTGCCCGAAGCAATGCCATGAGCAAAATCCCCCTCTGCCCTTCGCAGCTTTGCTTTTGGCGCTCCGGCTCACGCCTACGCGCCTGCAAGCGCTGCTACGGCATTCGGCTTGCTTGGCCACAAGCCTCATCCCACCGCCAGCGCGCTGGCGCGCGCGCAGGGGAGAATGACCTGTGAACACTTCTGATAGATTCTTGAACGGCCGCGTGGTTGTGCGGCAACCGGAGAGCGGATTTCGCGCCGGGCTGGATGCCGTGATGGTGGCGGCGGCGGTGCCCGATGGCGCGACCGCGCTGGAACTGGGCGCGGGCGCCGGCACCGCCAGCCTTTGCCTTGCGGCACGGCTGACGTCGACTACCATCACCGGCATCGAGATCGACCGGGATCTGGTGCAACTGGCGAACGACAATGCCGCCGCCAATGGAATGCAGGATCGCGTTCGCTTCGCGGCGGCCAATGCGTTCGCGCTGCCGCTGGAGTTCAAACGCGAATATGACTGCGTGCTGATCAACCCGCCCTTCCATGGAGAAGGCCAGGCGTCGCCGGAACCTGGCCGGGCCCGCGCCCTGATGGACGATGGCACGCTTGGGGACTGGCTTCAGGCCGGGTTGAAGCGCACCGTGTCGGGGGGAACTTTCACCGCCATCCTGCGCGCGGACCGGCTGAACGAAGCCCTGTCGGCCCTGCCGCTTACCGGCGTCAGCGTGCTTCCCCTGTGGCCGAAACCGCGTGAATCCGCCAAGCGGGCCCTGATCCAGCTGCGCAAGGGTTCTGGCGCCCCGTTCCGGCTTTTGCCCGGACTTATTTTGCACGACGATTCAGGGGCTTATACCCGGGACGCGGATGCGATATTGCGGGGCGAGGCCGCGCTTGCCCTGGGGGTACCCCGTCTGTAGGTTCCGGCCATTCCGGAGATTGCCGACTCGTGACCGCCAAGGCCAAAACCTTCCAGGACCTGATCCTGACCTTGCAGGATTTCTGGGCGTCCAAGGGCTGCCTGATCCTTCAGCCCTATGACAATGAAATGGGCGCGGGCACTTTCCATCCCGCCACCACGTTGCGGGCCTTGGGCCCCAATCCCTGGAAGGCGGCTTATGTCCAGCCGTCGCGCCGTCCCAAGGATGGCCGCTATGGCGAAAACCCCAACCGGCTGCAGCACTATTATCAATTCCAGGTGATCCTGAAGCCCGCGCCGGAAAATGTGCAGGCGCTCTATCTGGAGTCGATCAAGGCGATCGGGCTCGATCCGGCGCTGCACGATATCCGCTTTGTCGAGGACGACTGGGAAAGCCCCACCTTGGGCGCGTGGGGCCTGGGCTGGGAAGTGTGGTGCGATGGGATGGAGATCACCCAGTTCACTTATTTCCAGCAGGTAGGCGGGATCGATTGCGATCCGGTGTCGGCGGAGATCACCTACGGCCTCGAGCGCCTGGCGATGTATGTCCAGAATGTCGAGTTCGTTTATGACCTCGCCTACAACGATCAGTTCCGCTACGGCGAAGTCTTCTTCCAGAACGAGCAGGAATTCTCGGCGTATAATTTTGAGCGTGCCGACACGGCGGTCCTGTTTCAGCATTTCATTGATGCGGAAAAACAGTGTCAGGAATTGGTGACGGGCAAGAAGCTGGCGCTGCCCGCCTATGACCAATGCATCAAGGCCAGCCACGCTTTCAATCTGCTGGACGCACGTGGCGTGATCAGCGTCACCGAACGTGCCGCTTACATCGCTAGAGTGCGGGCACTGGCGAAGGCCTGCTGCGAAGCCTGGCTGGAAACGCCGATGGGCAAATACAAGCCGAGGTACGGCTGATGCCCGATCTGCTGCTTGAACTTTTCAGCGAGGAAATCCCCGCCCGCATGCAGGCGGGAGCGGCGCGCGACCTGGAACGCCTGGTGGTGGGCGCGCTGTCGGATCGCGGTCTTCTGTTCGAAGGCATCAAGGCCTTTGCGGGTCCGCGCCGCCTTACGCTCGCCGTCAGCGGGCTTCCCGCCAAGCAGGCGGACGTCCGCGAGGAAATGAAGGGTCCCAAAGTCGATGCGCCCCAGGCCGCCATCGACGGGTTCCTGAAGAAGACCGGACTGACGAAAGATCAACTCAAGATCGAGAAACAGGCCAAGGGCGAAGTCTATATCG
>CALMGU010000167.1 GCA_937865685.1 uncultured Alphaproteobacteria bacterium
TCCCCCATCTGTGCGCCACGCGGGCAAGCCCGCTAGCGCACATCTTCCCCCGTCATGGGCTCCGCCCAACGGGGGAAGAAAGCTAGTGGATGGGTCCAGCCTTTGCTGATGACGCGCTACCGCAAGGCGCTGGCGGACGGCGCGCTGAAGCCCGATCCGGCCCAGCAAGCTGCGGCGGAAAAGCTTGGCGCTTTGGCCCGTCATCTGGCGAAATACCGGCCCGGACGATTTTCTTTCCTCGGCCGCGGCAAGCCGCCCCGCGGGCTTTACATCTGGGGCGATGTAGGACGGGGCAAATCCATGTTGATGGATCTGTTCTTTGCGGACGCCGCCGCCCAGCCCAAGCGCCGCGTGCATTTCAACGCCTTCATGGCCGACGTTCATGCCCGGCTGCATGCCGAGCGCGCCAGGCCGGAAGTGAGCGATCCCATTCCGGCAGTGGCGCGCGCCCTGGCGGCTGACGCCCGGCTTTTGTGCTTCGACGAATTCCAGGTCACTGATGTCGCCGATGCGATGATCCTGGGCCGGCTGTTCGAGCAGTTGCTGGAAGCGGGCACCGTGATCGTGGCGACCAGCAATGTCGCGCCGGAAAATCTTTACGAAGGCGGGCTCAACCGGCAGCTGTTCCTGCCCTTCATCGCCTTGATCCAAACCCGCATGGACGTGCTGAAGCTGAGCGGTCCGGTCGATTACCGCCTGCACCGGCTATCCGGGCATCCGGTCTATCTGGTGCCGCTGTCGCGGGAGACCGGCGCGGCGATGGATGCGGCATGGCGGCGCCTGACCGACAGCGCTGATGGCAAGCCCATGCGCCTGACGGTTTTCGGCCGCAGTTTGCTGGTGCCGGAAGCGGCGCGGGGCGTGGCGCGATTTTCCTTTTCCGATCTTTGCGAGAAGCCGCTGGCGGCGGCGGATTATCTGGAGATCGCCCGTCAGTTTCATACCGTTCTGGTTGACCGCATTCCGGTCCTTGATCCCACCTATCGCGATACCGCGCGGCGCTTCATTCTTCTGATCGACACGCTTTACGACCAGGGCGTCAAGCTGATCTGCTCGGCGGAAGCCGCGCCGGACCAGCTTTATCCGTCCGGCGACGGCGCCGAAGCCTTCCGCCGCACCGCTTCGCGCCTTGCCGAAATGCAGAGCGACGACTATTTACGCCGAGGCCATGGAATTCTCCACCCGCAAGGCTGACGGGAAATGAGGAAACCTCCTCATGCTTGAAAACGTCTATTGGGCTTGCGGCTTCATATTGGCCTGCATTCTGATCTTCCGCTTCGGCTTGCCGGCGCTCAGACGTTTCGATGCCGAGAATGTAGCGCGCATCACCCGGCAGGAGCAGGAAAAGTCCGACCCGTCCGCCCATATCCGCCACGCGCTGGAAGCCGCCGAGGAACAGGTCGAACCCGTTACGGAAATCAAAGTCGGCAACGGCGTGCAATATCTGTTCGAGGCACAAGTCTTTACCAGCCGCGACGATGCCGAGGAAGCCCGCGCCAACCGCATCGGCACCATTGCGCGGCGTTTTTATGCGGACCTGCCGCAAGCCTTGGCGGGCCGGGACACTCGCGCGCCCTTGTCGGCGCGGGAACGCGCTGCTCGCCGCTGGCGCAGCCGTAATTGACCACCTCCGGCCTCGGCAGACTTAGGCCGCTTCGCCTTTCATGAGTCTCGGTAATTTCCCAACATCGCCACCCGCGTGGCGCATGAAGAAGCGCCGCGCCGGACCGATGGCGTCGGCAATGCCCAGCCCCAGATCGCGCAACTGACGGAGTGGTGCGATGTCATTGGAGAAAAGCCGGTTCAGCACATCGGTGGACGCCGCCAGGGTGAAGGAATCGAACCGCCGCCAGCGCTCATAGCGCTTCAAGACATCCGCCGTGCCGATATCGCGGCCCAGGCGCGCGGCATCGAGCAGGGTTTCGGCCAGCGCCGCCACGTCTTTCAGGCCGAGATTGAGGCCTTGTCCGGCGATGGGATGAACGCCATGGGCGCAATCGCCCGCCAGCACAAAGCGCGGCCGCACGAAATCGCGGGCGAGATGGAATTTGAGCGGATAACTCCAGCGTCCGCCCACCACTTCGGTATCCCCAAGATGCGCACCGAAACGGGCAGCGACTTGCGCGTTGAAGGCGTCATCGTCCAGCGCCAGCATGGCGGGCGCCTTGTCCCTGGTTTCCGTCCATACCAGGGACGAACGGTCGCCCGTCATCGGCAGGATGGCGAAGGGACCGGAGGGCAGGAAATGTTCGTACGCCACGCCTTGATGCGGGCGGGCATGATGCACCGTGGCGACGATACCGGTCTGGGGATAAGACCAGCCGACCACGCCGATGCCCATCTGATCGCGCAGACGGGATTCGCGGCCATCGGCGGCCACCGCCAGCGTCGCTTGAAATTCCCGGCCATCGGACAATTTGGCCGTCACATGTCCCGTCTCGACTGTCAGCGACGCGACCGATGCCGGTGCGATCAAGGTGATATTTTTCTGATCGGCCATCGCCGCATAAAGCGCGGCGCGGATATGCCGGTTCTCCGCGATATGACCCAGACTGTCGGCGCCCACTTCCTGCGCGTCGAAATGCAAGGAAAAGGGCGAAGCGGTACGTCCCACCGCGCCATCGCTCACCAGGATTTCGCGGATGGGCTGGGCCTCGGCTTCCAGATGCGGCCACACGCTGAGCGCGCGCAACATGCGGACCACCGCATAGGCCAGCGCGGAAACACGTCCATCAAAGGCCGGCACCAGAATCTCTGCCTTCGGCATGGTGTCCACCACCACGACCTCGAGCCCGCCCTGTCCCAGCGCCAAGGCCAGGGTCAGGCCGACCATTCCGCCGCCGCTGATGATCACATCGGTCCGCTTCATCGCCATCGCTTAAGCCGCAAACCGAGGGCAAAGGAAAGACGGATAATTAAATTATATAGAACAATGGCTTATACATGCAGGCGCAATGCGGGCAGACGAAAATCGCGCAAGGCTGGGAGGCTTGGCGGCGGGGGATCTCCTGCTTAGAAGTGGAGACGATGCTTCGCACCAGGCGCCCGTGACCGATACGCTGATGTCTGAATTGCCGCTGGGCCCTTTCGCCCGGCTGACGGAATTGCTGGATGGCATCAAGCCCGGCAAAGATCCCATCAATCTGTCCATCGGCGATCCCAGCGGCACGGTTCCGCCATTCGTTGCCGACGCACTGACAAAGGCCGCCGCCAGTTTCGGAAATTATCCGGCCATCACCGGCACGGATGAATGGCGCGACGCGGCCGCGGGCTGGCTGAACCGGCGCTTCGAACTGAACGGCGCGATCCGTCCCACCGAGCATGTGCTGCCTTTGAACGGAACGCGTGAAGGCTTGTTCAGTGTGCTGTTTCCGCTGTTGCCGCGCATCAAAGCCGGCGGCAAACCAATCGTGGGCATGCCCAATCCCTTTTATCAGGCCTATGCCGCGGCCGCATTGGGCGCCAGTACGGAGCCGCTTTATGTTGCGGCCACCGAAGCAACCGGCTTTCTGCCCGATTATGCGTCGCTTCCCGAAGCGACATTGGAGCGGCTGGCGGCGGTCTATATCTGCTCGCCGTCCAATCCCGAAGGCGCGGCGGCGAACGAAGAGTATTGGCGCAAATTGTTCGCCCTGGCGGATCGTTATGACTTCATCGTGCTGGCGGACGAATGCTATACCGATATTTATTTCGACCGGCCGCCGCTTTGCGCGCTTTCGGCGCGCTTTCAACAGACGGGCGATTTTCGCCGCCTGCTCACCTTTCACTCTCTCTCCAAACGGTCGGGCCTGCCCGGATTGCGCTCCGGCATGGTGGCGGGCGATGCCGGACTGATCGCCCGCTTTCGCGGCTTTCGCACCGTGGCCGGGCCGCAAGTCCCTGGCCCCATCCAGGCCGCGTCGGCGGCCGCCTGGCGGGACGAACCCCATGTCGCGGCCAACCGGGCCGCCTATGCCGGGAAGATGGCGGCGGCGGAACGGATTCTGGGGAACCGGGTGACCCGGCCTGCCGGGGGCTTTTTCCTTTGGCTGCCCACCGGCAATGGCGAGGAAACCACCTTGGGCCTGTGGCGGGACGAAGGGGTCAAGGTGCTCCCCGGCGCCTATATGGGCCGGGAAATTGAGCCCGGAAAAACCCAGTCAAACCCTGGCTTTTCCTATATCCGCATCGCCCTCGTTAGCGATTTATCAACCATTATTACTGCACTCGAAAGGGTGAAGAATTTCTTGGGGTAACCATACGAAGCCCCAGGGAAGAGCGTCTTGGTCCAAGCTTTCTTCCCCCGTGGCCGAAGGCCTGACGGGGAAGATGTCTTCCGATGGCTTGCCTGAGGAAGACAGATGGGGGTCGGAAATGAGTCACGGCGGCGTCTATCATCCCCGCGCCAGGGGCAGCGCCATGAGCGACGCCCTGGCGGATGCACGGGAGGCCGTGGCCCGGCTTGCCCGCATGGCCCTGCTGCGGGGCGCCGGATTGCTGCTGTTCGCGGCCGCCTGTGCCGCGCTGCTTGCCCTGATCTCTCATCACGCCGACGATGCCAGCCTCAACAATGCCAATGGCCGCGCGGTTTCCAATCTTCTGGGCCCCTTGGGCGCGGTGGCGGCGGACCTGCTGCTGCAGACCTTCGGCTTCGCGGCCGTGGCGTTCCTGGCGCCGCCCGCTTTCTGGGGATTGCGCGCTCTGTCCGGCAGGACCTTGCGCCATGCGATGTGGCGGCTGGTGGCCTGGCCGCTGGGAACGCTGACCATCGCGGCGGGCCTTGGCATTTTCCCGGCCCCGTCGAGCCTGCCTGCCGGACTGGGCGGCATGATCGGCATTGCCACCGCCGGACTCTCGAGCCATGCGGGCCAGGTCTATGGCCATGGCTGGATCGGCTTTGTCTTGCCGCTGGTGCTGCTGTTGGCCGGCCTGCCGCTGGCGTTCCTGGCCACCGGCATCCGCTTTACCACTTTGGCGCGCAGCAGCGTCAATACGGCGGCGGCGTTGTGGTGGCTGGGCGGCAAGGCCCGGAATGTGAAAATTCCCAAATTCAAGAAGGCAGGCAATGACGGCGGCGACGATCATGACGAAGATTATGATCATGACGACGAAGACGGCGACGGCGAGGTCGAAGATGATGAGGACGATAGCGGCGACGGCTATCACCTGGATGTAAGGCCGGAGCCTCTGGCCGCCAGCAAACTGGCGGAACGCCGGGAAAGCCGGGTCAAGCGCGACGAAGCCCGCAAAGCCTCGCCCGCTGCCAAGCAGAAATCCAAACAGCCCGCGCTCAATCTGGTCAGCGGCGAATATCAGCTGCCTTCGCTGGGCCTTCTGGCGGAGCCGGTTCCGGTTGCCGACAATCACGGCCTGTCCGACGAGGCCCTGGAAGAAAATGCCCGCATGCTGGAAGCGGTGCTGACGGATTTCGGCGTCAAGGGCCGCATCACCGCGGTCCGCCCCGGCCCGGTGGTTACCTTGTATGAATTCGAGCCCGCGGCGGGCGTGAAATCCTCGCGGGTGATTTCGCTGGCCGATGACGTGGCGCGTTCCATGTCGGCGGTGTCGGCGCGCGTGGCGGTGATTTCCGGCCGCAATGTGATCGGCATCGAATTGCCCAACCACATCCGCGAAACGGTCTATTTGCGCGAATTGCTGTCGGCCAATGATTACGAGAAGGCCCGCGCACCGCTGACCCTGGCGTTGGGCAAGACCATCGGCGGCGAGCCGGTGATGGCGGACCTGGCCAAGATGCCCCATCTTCTGGTGGCGGGCACCACCGGTTCGGGCAAGTCGGTCGGCCTCAACACCATGATCCTGTCCCTGCTCTACCGCATGGCGCCGGAACAATGCCGCCTGATCATGATCGATCCCAAGATGCTGGAATTGTCGGTCTATGACGGCATCCCGCATTTGCTGGCCCCGGTGGTCACCGATCCCCGCAAGGCGGTGGTCGCCTTGAAATGGGCGGTGCGCGAAATGGAAGAGCGCTATCGCAAAATGTCCAAGCTGGGCGTGCGCGGCGTGGAAGCTTTCAACGACCGGGTGCGCAAGGCCAAGGAAAAAGGCGAAACCCTCAAGCGCACCGTGCAGACCGGCTTCGACCGGGAGACCGGCAAGCCGATCTATGAAGACGAGATGCTGGAACTCGACCACATGCCCTTCATCGTGGTGGTGGTGGACGAAGTCGCCGACCTGATGATGATTTCGGGCAAGGAAATCGAAGGCGCGGTGCAGCGCCTGGCCCAGATGGCGCGCGCGGCGGGCATTCATCTGATCGCCGCCACCCAGCGCCCGTCGGTGGACGTGATCACCGGCACCATCAAATCGAACTTCCCCACCCGCATTTCCTTCCAGGTCACCTCGAAAATCGACAGCCGCACCATTCTCAACGAACAGGGTGCCGAACAACTCTTGGGCCAGGGCGACATGCTCTATATGGCGGCGGGCGGGCGCATCCGCCGCGTCCATGGCCCCTTCGTGTCGGATCACGAAGTCGAGGATGTGGTGAAGTTCCTGAAAGCTCAGGGTTCGCCGGAATATCTGGACGCGGTGACCGAGGAACCGGACGAAAATAGCGACGATCCCTATGCCGGCATGATGGGCGGCAATGGCGAATCCGGCGACGATCTCTATGACAAGGCCCTGGCGGTGGTAGCGCGCGACAAGAAAGCCTCCACCTCCTACATCCAGCGCCGGCTGCAGATCGGCTACAACCGCGCCGCCAGCCTGATCGAGCGCATGGAACAGGATGGCGTCATCTCCGCGCCCAATCATAAGGGCGTGCGCGAGGTCCTGCTCCCGGATCACGACCGCTGAGCTAGGCGGAGCAGACAAAATCGCGTAAAAAGCGGCTTCCGCAGCGGTGGGAGCTTTGATGTCCTATATCGACAAATCGCTGGGCGATGGCGAAACGGTGATTGCGCGGGCGCGCTTCCACTGGCTCTACAATCTCAGCGCATGGCTGCAGCTGTTGATCCCCGCGGCGCTTCTGATTGCGCTTCTGAGCTGGGCCAGCCGGCAACCCAATTTCCTGGATACCGGCAATCCCGTCACCTGGACCGCCGCGCTGGTTGGGCTGTGGTTTGTGCTGGGCCTGATCAGCTTCCTGCAAATGATGATCCGTAAATGGACCACCGAAATTGGGATCACCAGCCACCGCTTTGTGGAGAAGTATGGCGTGCTATCGATGCGCACCAATGAAATCGCCTTGCCCAATATCGAAGGCGTGAAGGTCAATCAGAGTTTTCTGGGCCGCATCTTCGGCTATGGCACCATCCGCATCGAAGGCACGGGCGTGGACGCGGTCACCACGCCCAATATCGCCGATCCCGTCGGCTTCGTGCGCGCCATCCAGACCGCCAAGGAGCATGTGGCGCAACGCTTTGAGTCCGGGAAGGCAGCTGGCGTTTAACCTACCTGCGCCCTAGGACAGGTCATCATGAAGTTGAACCAATTCTTGAAGAGCGCCTTTCGGAACATCGCGGTCCTCGCTCCCGTCATAATATTGGCGGATCCTCCGTTTGCGCGATCCGAAGTGCTGCCAATAGCAACCACAGAACCTTCTCGACCACCCGCGGCCGAGTGCAACCTAAATCAACCCGGAGCGGAACCCATTCAAGCATGCACGAAGATCATTGATTTTCCGGATACTTCCAGCGACGACCGGGCCGCGGCCTATACCGTCCGTGGCCTCGTGTATGCCCGCGCAAATCAACTTTCCTTAGCCCTAGATGATCTAAAGAAAGCAGACGCGATCAAACCATCTCCGGCCCTCGATACGATGATTGGAATGATCGACATCAATACCAGCAATTCGAATGAAGCAATTACTTATTTTTCTAAAGTCGTGGATGCGGGCGCCGCAACCGCAGAAGTATTCAACCTTCGTGGAGCCGCGTACCAAAATAACGCGCAATACGAAGAGTCAATAAAGGACTTCAATATGGCCCTTCAGTTGAACCCAAAGATGATTGGGGCGATCAACAATCGAGGTGCGGCTTACGCAAAACAGGGCAATCTCGACGCCGCTCTAATGGATTTCAAGGCAGTACTCGCCGCCAGCCCAAATGACCCTTTGGTGCTCACCAACGTCTGCGGCATAGAGCTGAGTAAGGGCAATGTTGAAGAGGGCGCGCGCCTCTGCGATCAAGCGGATAAGGCAGCCAAAGAAAGCTATTTCGTACAGGGAGCACTTGGCGGAACATATTACGAGGTTGGTCAATACAAGAAAGCTTTGGAACATTTCTCCAACGCGATCACGCTGAACCCGCGGGACGCAAGAAGCCTGTATATGCGCGGCATTGTAAACGCAAAGTTGGGAAATTCGGATGCAGCGTCGATGGATAAAAACGCCGCCGCACTCATTGATTCAGGCATTGCAGATTTCATGACGAGAAACGGCGTTAAAGAATAGCAGCTCCACATGCCGCTGCTGGTTAGATTGCAGCAGCAAGCTGAGCTGTAACAATACCCGGAAAACTCACAGTAATGCGTGTACCCGCACCGCGGGCGCTTTCGAATTGCATCGCCCCGCCATGCAGTTCGACAAAGGCCTTGGTCAGGGGCAAGCCCAGGCCGGTGCCTTCATAGCGGCGTTCCAGCCGGTTATCGACCTGGCCGAAGGGTGTCAGCGCCACCGCCACATCTTCCGGCGACATGCCGATACCGCTGTCGCCCACCGTGACGGCGATGCCGTTGGCGGTATGGCGTGCCTCGGCCCAGATATAGCCGCCGCGTGGGGTGAATTTGATCGCGTTGGAGAGAAGATTGAGGAAGATCTGGCGCAGCTTGGCCGGATCGCCTTGCAACGGCAGTTCCACCTCCATCCCGCGCACTGCGAATTCCAGGCCCGCTTCCTTGGCCTGTTCGCCGACCATGGTGACGCAATCTTTCAGAATCTCGCGCATGTCCACATCGCGGACATCCAGGATCATCTTGCCGGTCTCGCTCTTGGAGAGATCGAGCACCGAATTGATCACATCCAGCAAATGCCGGCCGGAACGCAATATGTCGCCGGAATAATCCAGATAACGCGCATTGCCCAATTCGCCGAACAGCTGGCCGTTGATGATTTCCGAAAAGCCGATGATGGCGTTCAGCGGGGTACGCAACTCGTGACTCATATTGGCCAGGAAGCGGGTCTTGGCGGCGTTGGCTGCTTCGGCTTCCATCTTGGCCTTGCGCAGATTTTCTTCGCGTTCCTTGATGGACGTGAAGTCCGAGAAGAAGACGATGGAGCCGCCTTCCGAGGTGGCGCTGGCGGTCATGCGCACCCAGCGGCCGTCCGCCAGTTCCAGCTCGGTATGACCGGACGGATCGGCGGCCTGTGCGCTGCCCGGCACCAGCTGGGTTTCGATCAGCCCGAGCGCATGGTCGAAATCCGTGCCGCTGGCCAGCTTGCCCGCGATGGCCGGGAAGAAAGCATCCAGCTGACGGTTGCACAGCGCGATGGTTCCGTCGGGCGCAACCAGGATCACACCTTCGCGCGAGGTTTCGAGCGCGTCGGACAAGCGATTCTCCGCGGACCGGCGCAGCGCCGTTTCGCGGGCCATCATGTCGCGGATATTGTCCTGCATCACCGTCATCGACCGGAGCAGGGCGCCCGTCTCGT
>CALMGU010000168.1 GCA_937865685.1 uncultured Alphaproteobacteria bacterium
CGGGACCGGCCTCGGCGCGTGACATCGTGGTCCATGCCGGACGGCTGATCGACGGCGCCGGCAAGACCGCGCGGACGAATGTTTCGATCCTGATCCATGACGACCGCATCACGGGCGTCCAGCCGGGCTTCGCCACCCCTGCCGGCGCGGAAGTGATCGATCTTTCCAAATCGACGGTCCTGCCCGGCCTGATCGACACCCATGTCCATATCACCCGTCAGGCCGATGGCGGCAACCCGGTCGCCGAAGCGGTCACCACCACCGATTACGACATGGCGGTGGAATCGACCGCCTATGCCCGCAACACGCTTCTGGCGGGCTTCACCACCGTGCGCGACGTGGGCGCCAAGCCTGGCGCGGTCTATGCGCTGAAGAAAGCCATCGCCAAGGGAATCGTGGAAGGCCCCCGCATGTGGGTGGCGGGTCCAGCGCTCGGTCCCACCGCCGGCCATGGCGACAAGGCGAACGGGCTCGATCCCGCCCTTCACCGGGATGATTTTCCGGACAATATCGTGGACGGTCCCGACGATGCGCGGCGGGTGGTGCGCCGGCTGCGGCGTGAAGGCTCGGACCTGATCAAGATCATGCCCTCGGGGGGCGTGCTCTCCATCGGCGACGATCCCAACCGCCAGCTGATGACCGACGACGAGATCGCCGCCACTATTCAGACCGCCCACTCGCTGGGCATGAAAGTGGCCGCCCATGCGCACGGCAAATCCTCCATCGACATCGCGGTCAAGTTGGGCGTGGATTCCATCGAGCATGGATCTTACGCCGATCAGGAAAGCTATACGCTGATGAAACAGCACGGCACCTACCTGGTGCCGACCTTGCTGGTGGCGCAGACCGTGTACGACGTGGCGACCAAGCATCCCGAGCAGTTGAAGCCGTCCGCCGCCGCCAAGGCCATCGCGGTGACGCCGCGCATCCGCAAGAATCTGCATGACGCTTATGCCGCCGGAGTGAAGATCGCGTTCGGAACCGACCAGTCCCTGGCGCCGCACGGCACCAATGCGAAGGAATTCGCTTTGATGGTGGATGCGGGCATGACGCCCATCGACGCGATCATCGCCGCCACCGGATCGGCGGCGGATCTGATCGGCGACAAGAACGATATCGGCACCGTTGAGACCGGCCGCTATGCGGACCTGGTGGCGGTGGATGGCGATCCGCTTTCCAACATCGGCCTGCTGGAGCATATCCAGTTCGTGATGAAGGGCGGCACGGTCTACAAATCCGGCGGCCAGATCGTGCCGCATCAGCATGGCACCGGATTGCCGCCGGGCTGATATCCCCTTGTGAGGGCTCTTGTGCGGAGCGTTCCGGCTTTTAGACTTCCACCACAGAAATTGGGCATCATGGAAATCCGGCCGATGCCAGCCTTAAAGGGGGATATATGCGCCATTCTCTTCTCGGTGTTTCCGCGGCCGCCTTGCTCTTGTCGGCGGGCGCCGCGTCTGCCCGCGATGTGGTGGTCCATGCCGGGCGGCTTATCGACGGCATCGGCAAGACCGCGCGGACGAATGTTTCGATCCTCATCCATGACGACCGCATCACGGGAGTACAGCCCGGCTTCGCCACGCCCGCCGGTGCGGAGCTGATCGATCTTTCCAAATCGACGGTCCTGCCCGGCCTGATCGACACTCATGTTCATATCACCAGCCAGAATGATGGCGGCAATCCCATCGCGGAAGCCGTCACCGGGACCGATTTCGATTCCGCCGTCAAATCGACGGCCTATGCGCGCAATACGCTCCTGGCCGGTTTCACCAGCGTGCGCGATGTGGGCGCGCAGGCCGGCGTGGTGATCGCGCTGAAGAAGGCGATTGCCGCTGGCCAGGTGGAAGGCCCGCGCATGTGGGTCGCGGGCCCGGCTCTTGGGCCGACCGGCGGCCATGGCGATGATGCCAATGGGCTCGATCCGGCCCTGTCCCGCCCGACCTGGAAGGACAGTATCGTGGACAGCCCTCAGGATGCGCGCCGCATCGTTCGCAAGCTTCGGCGCGAGGGCGCGGATCTGATCAAGATCATGCCGTCGGGCGGCGTGCTTTCCATCGGCGACGATCCCAGCCGCCAGTTGATGACGGATGACGAAATCCGCGCTGTGGTTGAGACGGCGCATTCGCTGGGCATGAAGGTGGCGGCCCATGCCCATGGCAAAACCGCGATCGACAACGCGGTCAAGCTGGGCGTGGATTCCATCGAGCACGGGTCCTATGCCGACAAGGAAAGCTATGCCCTGATGAAGCAGCATGGCGCCTATCTGGTGCCGACGCTCCTGATCGCCCAGGTTGTCTTTGACGTGGCCAAGGCACATCCCGAACAGCTTCCGCCCTCCTCCGCGGAGAAAGCCATCGCAGTGACACCGCGCATGCGCCAGAATCTGCACGATGCTTATACGTCGGGAGTCAAGATCGCGTTCGGCACCGATCAGGGACTGGCGCCGCACGGCACCAATGCCAAGGAATTCGCGCTGATGGTCCTCTCCGGCATGACGCCGATGGATGCCATCATCGCCGCGACCGGATCGGCGGCGGACCTGATCGGCGACAGGGAAGACATCGGCACCGTCCAGCCCGGCCGTTACGCCGATCTGGTGGCGGTCGATGCCGATCCGCTGGCCGACATCTCGGCCCTGGAGCATGTCCAGTTCGTGATGAAAGGCGGCACGGTCTACAAATCCGGCGGCCGGATCACGCCCCACCAGGAAGCCACTGGACTGCCGCCGGGCTAAAAACAGCCCCGAACCAAGCGCGCCGCGAGGATTTTTGCGGACTGAGCAGGAGCGTCGCGCGGAGCGCAATCCACGGCCGCTCGCGAATGCTCGCGGCGTTCGTCGCTTTCGCAGGTCCACTGGACCTGCTCACGAGACGCGGCTCACAGCACGCGCGACGAACTCAGGACGCAAAAGGACCGCGGCTACTCCACCGTCACGGATTTGGCGAGATTCCTGGGCTGATCCACGTCCGTACCCTTCGCGATGGCGGCATAATAAGCCAACAGCTGCACCGGGATGGCATAGATCAGGGGCGCCAGGAAGGAATCGGCGTCGGGCACGGTGATGCTGGCCCAGACCGGACCCGCCTCGGCGATACCGCGCGCATCCGAGATCAGCAAGATCTTGCCGCCCCGCGCCATCACTTCCTGCATGTTGGAAATGGTCTTTTCGTAGAGCGCGTCATGCGGCGCGATCACGATGATCGGCACTTTCTCGTCGATCAGGGCGATGGGGCCATGTTTCATCTCGCCGGCGGCATAGCCTTCGGCATGGATGTAGGAAATCTCCTTGAGCTTGAGCGCCCCTTCCATCGCCAGGGGGAAACTCTGGCCGCGGCCCATGTAAAGAACGTCGCTGGCCTTGGCGATCGCCTGACCAAGCGCCGCGATCTTGTCTTCCTGCTTGAGGAATTCGGCGATGTGGCGGGGCGCTTCCAACAGCGCGGCGCAGAGATGTTTTTCTTCCGCCGCGCTGAGCTTGCCCCGCGCCACGCCCGCCGCAATGGCGAACGCAGCCAGCGCCGCCAGCTGACACGTGAAAGCCTTGGTCGAGGCCACGCCGATTTCTGGGCCCGCATAAGTGGGCAGCACGATATCGGCTTCCCGCGCGATGGAGCTTTCGGCCACATTCACCACCGCGATGGTGGTCTGGCCCTTGGCCTTGGCATCGCGCAGCGCCGCCAACGTGTCGGCGGTCTCGCCGGACTGCGACACGAACAAGGCCGCACCATCTTTCGGGTATACCGGATCGCGATAGCGCAGTTCGGAGGCGACATCGGATTCCACCGCCAGCCCGCCCAGTTTCTCGAACCAGTATTTGCCGACCATGCCGGCATAATAGGCGGTACCGCAGGCGGAGATGGTGAGGCGCGAGGCTTTCAACAGCGCCGCGCGCAGGCCCACGCCCCGCTGGCGCACGGTCGGACCCGCCGGATCCAGATAATGGGCCAGCGTATGACCGACCACTTCCGGCTGCTCGTGGATTTCCTTGGCCATGAAGTGGTCGTGACCACCCTTGTCCACCAAAGCGGCGGAGGCGGAGGTGATCTTGATTTCCCGGTTGGCGGGCCGGCCCTCGGCGTCGAAGATCGAGACTTGCGGGCCGCTGATCACCGCCACATCGCCATCTTCCAGATAGGCGACGCGATTGGTGAAAGGCGCCAACGCGAAGGCGTCGGAGCCGAGATAGGATTCCTTTTCCGCGTATCCGACCGCCATCGGCGCACCTTTGCGGGCGCCGATCAGAAGGCCCTCATGATCCTTGAAGATCATGGCGATGGAATAAGCGCCGGTGAGGCGCGCCACTGCCGCCTTGGCCGCCGCGTCGGGCGTCATGCCCTTGTCGAGATTGTCCGTGACCAGATGGGCGGCGACTTCGCTGTCGGTCTGGGATTCGAATTTGTGCCCCCGCCCGATCAGCTCTTCGCGCAGCTCGCGGAAATTCTCGATGATGCCGTTATGGACGATGGCGACCCGCGCCGAGGCATGGGGATGGGCGTTGGATTCGGTGGGCGCGCCATGGGTGGCCCAGCGGGTATGGCCGATGCCGGTGCGGCCCGGCAGCGGCGCCTCGCGCAGCACCGCTTCCAGCTTGGACAATTTGCCGGGCGAACGGCGGCGCTCGATATGTCCGCCCACCAAGGTGGCGATGCCCGCGGAATCATAGCCGCGATATTCCAGCCGCTTCAGCGCTTCCAGAATGACGGGCGCTGCCTCGCCGGTGCCCGCGATGCCGACAATACCGCACATATCTCTTCTCCAACTTCACCCTGAGCTTGTCGAAGGGTGGGAACATAAACTGCTTGCATCCTCATGCTTCGACAGGCTCAGTATGAGGATTATTTTTTACTCTTCTTGTCCCGGAAGGCTTTCGCCCAGCCGGATTTTTCGACCTGACTTCCACGCGCCACCGCCAGGGCATCGGCCGCGACATCCTTGGTGATGACGGAGCCTGCGCCCGTGATCGCGCCCGCGCCCACTTTCACCGGCGCCACCAGCGCGGTGTCCGAACCGATGAAGGCGCCGTCGCCGATTTCAGTGCGGGATTTGTCGTAGCCGTTGTAATTGCAGGTGATGGTGCCCGCGCCGATATTGGCCTTCGCGCCCACTATGGCATCGCCCAGATAGGCCAGGTGATTGGCCTTGGTGCCGGCGCCGATCTTGCTGTTCTTCACTTCCACGAAATTGCCGATATGGGCGCCTTCGCCGATCGACGCGCCGGGACGCAGGCGCGCGAACGGACCGATCACGGCGCCCGAAGCCACGTCGGCCTCTTCCAGATGGCAATGGCTTTTGATCTGCGCGCCCGATGCGACGCGAACCTTGGGCCCGAACACGACAAAAGGCTCGATGGCGACATCGGCTTCCAGCACCGTGTCGTGCGACAGGAACACCGTCTCCGGCGCGATCATGCCCACGCCCGCCGCCAGGGCCTTGGCGCGCAGCCGGTTTTGCATCCGGCGTTCGGCTTCGGCCAGTTCGGCGCGGCTATTGACGCCCAAGGCGTCATCTTCGGACACGGTCGCGATCGCGCAGACTGCGCCATCGCGCTTGGCCAGCGCCGGCACATCGGTGAGATAGAATTCGCCTTGCGCGTTTTTGTTGTCGAGATTCTTGGCCCAGGCGAAAAACTTCTTCGCATCCGCCGCCAGCACGCCGGCATTGCAGAGATCGGTTTTGCGTTCTGCTTCGTTCGCGTCCTTGAATTCCACGATGCGGTCCAGAGTGCCGTTACCATTCACGATCACCCGGCCATACGCGCCCGGATCGGCGGCGCGGAAGGCGACAATGGCCAGGCCATCGCCCCGCGCCTGGAACGACGCTTCGAAGGTCGAAGCCGTCATCAGCGGCATGTCGCCATAGGCGATCACCAGTTCGCCGTCGAAATCCTTCAGCGCTTCGCCCGCCGCCGCCGCGGCATGACCGGTACCAAGCTGCTTGTCCTGCACTGCGCTCTGGCACCCTTGGGCATGGGCATAATCCCGCACGGCATCGGCGCCGGGGGCGATCACCACCACGATGCGCGAGACGCCCGCCGCCTTCAGTCCCCCGATCACATGCCCCAGCATGGGAAGGCCCGCGACCTTGTGCAGGACCTTGGGGGTCTGCGACTTCATACGCGTGCCTTGTCCGGCAGCGAGAATAATGGCGGCTCTGGTCATGGCTTCCGGTAAGTCCCGGCCCGAAAAAGAGGAAGTGACGATTTGCGACACTATATTGCCCGGAATTTACACCTTATTACTGCCCGCCCATGACCTCCATCACACACCCCACCCTGATCTTCGACCTGGACGGCACCCTTGTGGACACCGCCCCGGACCTTCTGGCGGCCGCCAACGCTGTTCTGGCGGCCCGTGACCGCCCGGCCATCGACCCGGCCACCCTGCACCATATGATCGGCTTCGGAGCCCGCTCCCTGATCGCCCAGGCCTTCACCGCCACCGGTGAGGAAGCCCGGGCCGAGGAGATGCCCGCCCTGGAAGCGATCTTTCTGGACCATTACCGGGCCCATCTGGCCGATTTCAGCCGCCCCTTTCCGGGGGTGGAAGAAACCCTCCACCGGCTGAAGGACGCCGGCGCGCAGATGGCGGTGCTCACCAACAAGCCCCATGTGCTGGCGGCGCCCCTGCTGGAGCAGCTGGATCTCTTGCGCTTTTTCCCCATCGTTTATGGCGCGGGCTCGCGCGGCTATGTCAAACCCGATCCGCGCATCTTCCATGACGTGGTGGACGAATTGTCCGGTGGCAAAGGCCATGGCGGCAAGGGCGTGATGATTGGGGATTCGGTGACCGATCTTCAGACCGCGCGCGCGTCGAACGTGCCCTGCATCCTGATGTCGTATGGCTATACGCCCGTGCCCGCCGCGTCGCTGGGCGCGGATGTGGTGCTGGACGATTTCTCGCACCTGCTCGACGCGATCCCAAGGCTGCCGGTCTGACGGCCGCTCGCTCGGGCTCGCTGTCACAATTCCGTTTCCGGACTGGTTCATTGAGACGGCGCGGGATTATGGTGTCCCGTCTTCCGGAGGCTCGCATGGCCAAGAACAAGAGATGGACGAAGCTGATCGCCCGCATCCAGGCGCTGGAAGATGCGCTGGCGGGTCTGTTGACCGGCAAATCCGCGTCCGGCGCAAAGCGCAGGAAAGCGAAGAAAGCCTCCGCCAAGCCCACGGCCAAATCCAAGCGCAAGGCACCCGCCAAAAAGCCCGCCCCGAAATCCGCGCGCACCAAGAAGCGTGCGAAGGCCGCACCCAAGCCGCGCAAGAAGAACCTGCGGGTCGCGGTTGCCGAAAATGCGCCCATCCTGCCGCAGCCGCCCATCCCGTCCCTTTAAGAGCGCCCCCCGCGATTGTATCCACCGCCCTGACGGCGTTCGGCAATCCGGCCTAAAATGGCGGGGAATCAGGGCGCGGCGGGGGCATTGCATGATCCAGGTTGCAGGACAGGACGACCGGTCCCGCATGCTTTGGCAATCGGCTCTCACCGGGATCGGCTTTTTTCTTTTGGGCTATGGCGCCTTTCGGCTCACCGGCCATGGCCGCATGATCGCGCTGGTCTGGCCCGCGAACGCGTTCGTCGTCTGCATGATCGTGCGCCTGTCCCGGACGCGGCTTCAAGACGTCCTGATGCTGGCGGCGGCGTTCATCGCCCAGGTGAGCATCAATCTGGTGGCCAAGGCGCCGCTTCCCGTGACCGTGGGATTCAGCCTTGTCGGCCTGGCCGAAATGATCGCCGCGGTTTGGGCGGTCCGGCGTTTCGGGCGCTTTCGCGACATATGGGGAGCCTTGCGCTTTCTGGCCACGGCCATCGTCGCGCCCGCCCTGACCGGCGCCAGCCTGGCGGCAGGAATGATGATCGCGGTGGGCAATCCGGACTGGCTGGCCGACAGCCGTCACTGGTTCGCGTCCAACGTGCTGGGCTTCAGCATCATCCTGCCCGTGGGGCTGGCGATTTCCCGGCGCAAACTGATCAAGCTGAATTTGCGCGAACGCCGCCTAGAAGCGGGGCTGCTGTTCACCGGACTTCTGCTTGTCAGCCTGATCGCCATCCATTGGCAGGCCCGTCCCATGCCGGTGATGATTTTGCCCATCGCGCTGGCGGCCGCGGTGCGCTTCCGCCATCTGGGCGCGGGGCTTGCCATGCTGGTGATCCTGATCGTGATGATGACATCCGATCTGGGCCTGGGCACCTCACCGGACTATGTGGCGCGGGTCGAGATGTTTCAGATCTTCCTGGCCGTCACCAGCCTGATCGGCACCCGCGCCGCCATGCTGCTCAATGAGCGCGACCTGCATCTGGCCATGATCGAAGGACGGCGGCGGAGCGCGCTGCGCGCCTCGCGCTTCAAGAGCCAGCTTCTTTCCCATGTCGGCCAGGAAGCGCGCGGCCCGCTGGCCGCGATCATCGGGATTTCCGCCGTGCTGGAATCCGGCAAATTGTCCCCCGACCGCGCCCAGGAATTCGCCCAGATCGTGGCCCATAACGGCGAATTGCTGCAGCGGCTTTATGCCGACCTGCTCGATCTTTCCCAGACCGACACCCGCGCGCTGATCATTGAGCGCGAGAAAGTGCATCTGGGCCGCTCGCTCAAGACCTGCATCGGCGCGATCCGGCTGGATGCGGCGCTGGGCGGCAAGTCGGTACTCTTGGGTGAGATCGAGGAAGACCTCAACGTCCATGCCGATCCCAAAAGGCTGGCGCAGATCGTGGGCCATCTGATCGCCAATTCCTACAAATATGGCGACAATGACTCGCCCATCCGCGTGCGCGCCTCGCGGCTGGGCGACGGCTTCGGGCGGATCGAGATCATGAACAGCGGCCCCGGCATCACCTTGCGCGAGCGCGACGCGATGTTCAGCCCCTTCGGTCCGGACAGCGGTGGACGGACCGTGCCGGGCGCAGGCCTGGGCCTATCCATGGCCCGCCTTCTGGCCGAGAAACAGGGCGGACGGGTCGATTTCGAAAGCATCCCCGGCCGCCAGACCCGCTTCTGGCTGGACCTTCCGTTAGCCGCCTGAGATCCCGACTTGACAGCGCCGGAGCCGGTCCTTAAGGCGATGCTCCCCGAAACGGGGGCGCGTAGCTCAGCGGGAGAGCACACCCTTCACACGGGTGGGGTCATAGGTTCAATCCCTATCGCGCCCACCATCTAAATCTTGTTATTAAACAAGATGTTAGATGGTTGACCAACAATTACCCGACTGTCCAACAGACACAAACTTGGGCACTTTTGGGCACCCAATTGGCCTTTAGAACGCCCCAAATATGCCTCTGTGATCTCAACAGACAATTTGTATGGCGTTTCTGACTGCACTGTATGGCGTGTGATACACGCGTCATACAAATGACAGGGCGGGTGAGATGTCAGACCAAATCGTCAAACAGGAGTTTGGTGCGCGGCTTCATAAATTAATGAGCGGCAAGGGCTGGTCGCAAAGCGAATTAGCTCGCCGAGCCGATTTACCGCGCGATAGCGTTTCTACGTATGTGCGTGGGAGATCATTACCGACATCCGAAAGCCTAAAGAAGTTGAGCGCGGCTTTAGGATTGCCCCCTGAAGACCTTCTTCCGAACCGGATCAAGAACGACACCTACCACGACGGTCCTGGCTTTGAGATGGGGCAATCTCTGAATAATCCCGGCATAGCTTGGCTGCGCGTAAATCGATTCCTCACTATGCAAAACGCGCTCAAGATCGCGGAGATATTGGCGAACGATACAACGGTTGATCGAAAATGATCTGGCTGGCCGGGCGTTGCCGACATTTTTAGGAAGCGTTTTGCCGGTCGCAGAAATTACGGCAAAATAGCCGGCTGTGGAGATGCGCCAAGGAAGGCTCGCAATTTCACCGCGGTGGATATGTTTACGGGGCAATTAGGTGAGCATTTTTTGGGGCATAAATGCCCAAATTGGGCACCATTTTTGACCTACAGCGACCTACATTGACCTACAGCGCCTAATTCAAGCCCTTGCAAAGTCAAAATAAATCAATTCATACAACACCAGACAATACGACGCCCTTCGGGTTCACACGGGTGGGGTCATAGGTTCAATCCCTATCGCGCCCACCATTTCCAGCCTGGCGGCTGGAAATGGGACAAAGCATCTCATTTGAACATCACGACAGCGCGATAGGGATTGCCCCTATTGATGCGCGGCTTTCGCCGCGCGGGCCCTATCGCGCCCACCATTCCCTTCCCGGAAATGGTCCCGATTTTTTTCAGAAAATATTCTGACTAACCGCGCGGCGCTCCGTCGCTCTCACGACTTCCGTCATTCGGTAATTGAAGAATTGGCAAAGTAATGCCCCAGCGGATGGACGCCAGCCGGACCAATGCGATCACGGCCATGCCCGACATGCTCGCCAATCCGTCCGCCAGACCCATCGCCGCTAGACCCAGATAGACCGCGATCCCGGCGGCGCAGGCGGTGACGTAAAGCTCAGTCTGGCGAAAGATCAGCGGGACTTGCGCCACCAGCACATCGCGGATCAATCCGCCCGCGCAGCCCGTGATCGCGCCCATGACCGCGGCGGGAAATGGCGAGAGGCCGCCCGCCTCGGCAATCTGAACGCCCACGATGCTGAAGAAGGCCAGTCCCAGCGCGTCGGCATAAAGCAGCGCGCGTTCGGGCGGAGGAAGTTTTCCAACCCAGAGCCAGGTCGCCAACGCCGCCAGCGCGGACACGCCGATATACCAGGGCTCTGAAATCCAGAAGATCGGATGGCGTCCCATCAGAACGTCCCGGAGCGTTCCCCCGCCGGTCGCCGTCACGATCGCCAGCACCAGCACGCCCACCGGATCGAGCGATTTGCGCGCGGCGGCCAAGGCCCCGCTGGCCGCGAAGACGGCGACACCGGCGACCGTGAATATTCCGACCAGAGACATGCGCTTCCCCGTTCGCGCCGAGTTGTAACGGCAATCCCGCAAACCCGATAGCATCAAGCCGGGCCTTTCGATCCGGGCTTGCGCGCCAGGCGGTCCGCGAAAAAATCCGCCAATGTCTCCACCCGTTTGGGCCTGGGCCCGCCCGGCGGGGTCAGCCAATAGACCGCGCTCACCGGCAGCGACCAGTCGGGCAGCACGATCTCCAATTCCTTCCGCGCCAGGGCATCGCGCAGGATGAATTGCGGAAGCACACCGATCCCCATTCCCGCGATCAGGCTGGGCAGCATCGCTTCGCCATTGTTGACCCGAAGCGGACCCGATGGGCGCACGCTGGCGCTTTCGCCATTTCTGTTGTGGAAGCGCCAGGTGTCCGGCGTGAGCTGATAGGAATATCCCAGGCCCGCATGTTCGGCGAGCTGCAAGGGATGGCGGGGCCTGCCATGCGCCTTGAGGTAACTTGGCGCCGCCGCCAGATGGATGGGCATGTCGCAAAGCCGCCGCGCCATCAGCGAGGAATCCGGCAAGGCCGCAATCCGGATCGCGGCATCGAAACCGCCGCCGATCAGATCGGCCTGCGCGTCGCTGAGATGAAGATCGATGGAGATGCCGGGATGGGCGCGGAAGAAATCCGGCAGCAGCGGCGCCACATACAGCACCCCGAACGACATCGGCGCCGCCAGCCGCACCAGCCCTCGCGGCGCGGCGGCTCGCCAATCGGCAGCGTGGGCCACGACTTCATCGCGGGAGGGCTCACGCCAAAATCGCTCTTGTGGGCAGGAGACAAAAAGCCGCCATTGATTTCGGTCGGCTGCTCGTGGCTGGGCGCCGTCCAGCGCAGCACATTGCCGCTCTTCGCAACGCCAACCAGTTGTTCGCCGCTGGGCGAAAACTCGAGCTGCCCGAGCACTTCCCCGCCGCAGTTCAGCTCCAAGACATTCCGCTTGGTCCGCAGATTCCACACGCCGACTTTGTGATCCGCCCCGGCCGTGGCGAGGTTCTGGCCGATGCGGGGTTCGGGGAGAGCCGTCCGGGAGTGGGCATGGCTTCGGAGGATGTGGCGTTGTGGCTTTCCACCGGCAAACCGCTGACGGCCGTCGCCATCGCCCAATTGCACGAACGCGGCCAGCTCGAGTGGGATGATCCTGTTGGCCGGTTTC
>CALMGU010000169.1 GCA_937865685.1 uncultured Alphaproteobacteria bacterium
GTCGAACTCGCTCTCGCTCAGCCCGTGGAGAGCGATGCCCGCCCCATCCACCTCGCGCACGCGGCGCTGGGCCCGGTAGATCGCCCGCAGCAGCGTGAGCGCGGGGGTGTCGCGGAGAGTCGGTGCCATCGATGGAAGCTCTCGTCGAGAATGTTTCAGTGATGAAATATTAATGCGTGCATTCTTCGCCGTCAAGCGACCCGGGCGCCACGGCGCGCTCGTGTCAGGCGACCAGCTCGTAGCGGTTTTCGACGCCCGACGTGTCCACGCGCACCCGGCCCTCGGTCACCAGCTTCTCGAGGTGCCCCTGGACCGTGAGCGCAGCGATGCCGTGCACTCCATCGGGGTAGGCGGCGTAGATCGCCGCGACGCGGAGTGCGCCTCGTCTCATCCGGCTCACCTCGTCCCCCCTGGACGTCCAGAGTGCCGTGATGGGAGCGCGTGTGTCTCGATGCGCGCAGGGTGATCTGGCCTGAATCCGCACCAGTCGGGGCCTGACCGACCGCGTCGTCGAGTGGTGGGGCGCGCGCATGCTGGGCGCCGATACCCGCTTCGGCGCGCAGCTGGACTCGCTGGCCGACCTGGTCAGCTTCGGCGTGGCGCCGGGCGTGATCATGTACACCTGGAGCCTGTCGCGCATGGGCACGGCGGGTTGGGTCGCAACCCTGATCTTCTGCGCCTGCAGCGCCATCCGCCTCGCCCGCTTCAATGTGCAGAGCGTGCGCGACGAGGGCGCCAGCAAATCCAATCCCTATTTCACCGGCCTGCCCACGCCCGCCGCGGCCTGCATGATGCTCCTGCCCATGTTGATCAGCTTTCAATGGGACGGCGCGCTGGTGCGCGAGCCCTGGGTGGCGGGAACCATGATCGCCATCACTTCAGCCTTGATGGTGAGCCGCCTGCCCACGCCGTCGGTCAAGCATATGCGCCTGTCGCGCGAGCATCGTTTCCTGGCCGGTCTTTGCGGCGGCATCCTGGTGATGCTGCTGGTGATCTGGCCCTGGGCGACCTTGACCATCGGCCTTCTGATCTATGTCGCGACCATCCCCGTGGCGGTGGTGGTGCATCATCCCGCCGCCAAGCATGAGCGCGCGGCCCTGCATCACGGAAAATAGAAGTCTAGAAGGCGCGTCCGCGCGGGCCGCCCGGCAGATAGGGGCCGTGCGGCAAGGGATTCATCCCGCGGAAACTGCCGACGAAGTAATGCGTCTGGCCGTATCCGTCCACGAACCCGTCGGTGCCATATCCCACGCCGCCGGTGAAATCGCCGCGCAGATTTTCCACCACGCTTCCGTCACGCCGTTCTTCATACCCGCCAAAATGACGCGCGGGCCGCATCCAATGCCCGCGCGGCGCATCGATGAATTCTTCGCGCACGATGCTGGCGGAGCGATAGTCGTAATGGGATTGCGCATGGTGCCGGTCGGCATGCACGCGATGTGTCTTGGCATGCGGGCGCGCGGGCTTTGCCATCGCCGGACCGCTCAGCAGCAATGCCACCCCGGCAAGGGCGGCATAAAAACCAATCTTCACCACGCGATCCCCTTTTCGCCGGACTGTTCCAATATGGCACAATTGCCCAGCGCCAGGAAAAGCACTGCTTCTGCAAATGGTTAACCGTGGCCGACCCAGCGGTTATTCGCGCGGGCGGGGATCCTCGTCCGGGTAGGCGGACATCCCATAACCGCATGATTTTTAGGTTCTTTCCCGCCAGCGCCTGGAACAAATTCTCGCTGCCGGAGCGGTCATGGGCTAGAAGCCCGCAGGAGAGGATTTCCATGACGGCGCTTTGGGTGATGATGATCGCGGTGGCCGCTTCCGCCGCGACCATGCTGGGCGGGCTGACCGCGCTCGGCCTTCGCGACCGCCTGCATCTGATCCTGGGGTTCAGCGCCGGCGCGGTGATCGCGGTCGCATTCTTCGATCTTCTGCCGGAAGCCTTGAGCATGGGCGCGCATCCGCCGCGCCTGGTGGTGACCGCCGCCGCGTGCGGTTTCTTCTTCTATCTGCTGTTCGACCGGCTGATCAGCTTGCAAGGCGCGAAGACCGGCGCGGACGGCAGAAGCTGGCGCGGCCGCATCGGTGCCGGCAGCTTTTCGGCGCACAGTCTTTTGGATGGCTTTGCCATCGGCATCGCCTTCCAGGCCGGGCATGCGATCGGTCTGGTGGTTGCCACCGCCGTGCTGGTGCATGATTTTTCCGACGGCCTGAACACCGTCAATGTCGTGGTCAAGAATGGCGGCCAGCGCAAAGCGGCTTTGACCTGGCTGGTGGTGGATGCCTTGGCGCCGCTGGCAGGCGCGGCTTTAAGTCTTCTGATCGCGCCGCCGCGCGCGTCGTTGGAACTGCTGCTGGCCGGATTTTCCGGCTTCTTTCTCTATATCGGAGCCAGCGATCTTCTGCCGGAAAGCCAGCGCGCCTTTCCCCGCCTTTGGACGACGATGGCGACCTTGATGGGCGCGGGCCTTCTGTATCTGGCGACGCGGCTGGCGCTATAGAGCACCCGAACGCGTTACGGGAAATACTGATAAATCCACGTCTCGGTGAGCGTCTTGTCGCCCAGCTTGAGATAGCAGCGCAGATCGATGGGACCTTTTCCGTCGACCGTGATGTCGAACAGCGAGCGCCAGCGGTCCGTTCCCACCACCTTGATCACATAGGCGCCTTCGGCCTTGCCATTGGAGACATTGATCACCGGCGTCAGGTCGTAACGCTGCTGCAACTCGTTGAGCGTGCCGCCCTGCCAGTCGATGGCGAATTTGCGCTTGTTGGCCGGCCAGGGATTCTGTCCCGGCATGCCGCCGCGTCCGATGCGGGTGGCGACGGCACGCGCGATGTTTTTCGGATAATTGGGTTCGGCGTCCTGCCAGTAAAGGCGGTAATCGAAGCTGAGGCTGTCGCCGCTCTTGACCGGCTCGTCCGGCCGCCAATAGGCGACGATATTGTCGTGGATCTCATCTTCGGTGGGAATCTCCACCAGCTGAACCGAACCCTTGCCCCAATTGCCGCGCGGTTCCACCCAGATTCCGGGACGCCGGTCATAGAAAGCGCCGTCATCCTGATAATTGGCGAAATCCCGGTCGCGCTGCATCAGGCCGAAACCTTTGGGATTGTTGTCGGCAAAGGAATTGGTCTGAAGCTGGGGCGGATCGATCAGGGGACGCCAGATGCGCTCGCCCTTGCCGGTCCAGATCGCCAGCCCGTCATTGTCGTGAATTTCCGGCCGCCAGTCGGCGGCCTTGGTGCGCTCATTCTCGCCATACCAGTACATGCTGGTGAGGGGCGCGATGCCCAGCCGCGTGATGTTGGCGCGGAAGAAGATGTCGCAATGGACATTCATCACCACCGCGCCGCCGCCGGAAGAATTGGAAGACGCCGCCGCGTTCTTCACGCAGTCGAATTTATAGGCGCCGGTAACGCTGGGTCCTTCCAAAAGGGCATAGACGGTCGCCGCCGATCCATTCTGTCCCAGCCAGAATTTGGTGAAGCGGGGAAATTCTTCCGCCGTCGAGAGGGCAGTGTTGATGGCGATGCCCCGGGCCGAGGCGCCATATTGTCCGTCCTGGCCGGAGGAGCGGAAATAGCTCGCCCCCTGAAAGGCCAGCCAGTCGATGGGCGAGGTCTGGCTCTCCATTACCCGGAACCCGGCAAAGCCCAGCTTGGCCAGGGGCTTGGGGTCCAGGCCCGACGCGCCGTAATCGAAATAGTCCGGGCTGTAGAGGATCTCGCGGGCGTTCTGCCCGCCGGAGACGTCCGGCTGTAGGGCAAAGATGGTCACCGGATCGGCGGAGTATTTGTTGAGATGGAAGAAGGCGATCGGATCGGTGCCCGCGACCCCACGCCACAGGGCGTCTTCGGGGCGGAAGCGGATTTTCTGCACCTTGTCGAAATCCACACCCTCGATGATGGCCTTGGCCGGGGGCTCGGACGGCTGGTAGGGGCGGCCGGCCAGCTTTTTGGCCTGCGCCTTGAGCTCTTCGAAGCTGAAAGCATGGGGCGATCCGAAGCGCAGACCGGCCGGTGCGGCCTTTGGTGCGCCAAAAGCAGGCAGCGCCGGCAGGGCGCCGGCGGCGGCGAAGGCTGCCAGCAGGAAGCGTCGGTCGATCATGGAAAGCTCCGGATGGGCTGGGGAATAAACGGGGCAAAGATGGAAAAGTTGGGGCGGAGCCGGACAGTTAAGGGCCCCGGAATCACCCCGCCCGATCCATGATTTCGCCGTAATGTTTGGCCATTTTCATCAAATCCCGATCGTTCAAAGAGCATGGCTTTCATGGACCGCGACATACAGCTTTTCCAGGGCGAAATTGTCCCCGCCAGCATTCCGCCGCGCCGTCCGACCCCCATGCTGGCCCAGCCGGTCGTGCCCTGGACCTTCGCCCGTCTGGCGAGCGCCGGGCTGAGCTGGCTGATGGCCGAAACCGCGCCGACCCTTCCCGCCCCGATAAGCACGACCACCAAGCGCCGTGTCTGACATCGCTGCCCGGCGATGGTGTTTCCTGTTCCTGGTTTTCGTTTCCACCGCAGCGGCGGTGTCGAAACTTTACCAGGTGCTGCGGGTTGACGGCGTCGACCCGTTGGAATTTCTGTTTCTCGGCCTGTTCGCCATTCTGTTCGGCTGGATCACGGTCTCTTTCTGGATGGCGGTGTTCGGCGCTTTCGCGCGGCTGACGGGCGCCAAGCTGCTGCCTTTGGAAGAAGGAAGCGGTTCTTCCTCCTCGCGCACCGCGATCCTGATGCCGGTCTATAACGAAGATGTGGACCGGGTTTTTTCCGGCGTGCAGGCCATCTTCGATTCGGTGGCGGCAACCGGAGGCTTCGATTTCTTCATTCTCAGCGATTCCACCGAGCCGGCGAACTGGATCGCCGAGGAAGTGGCCTGGCAGAAATTGCGCGCCAGCCTGGAGCCGGACGCGCGGGTCTTTTATCGCCACCGTCATCGCAACATTGGCCGCAAAAGCGGCAACATCCAGGACTTCTGCGAGAATTGGGGCTCGCATTACGATTACATGGTCGTGCTGGATGCCGACAGCCTGATGAGCGGCGAGACTCTGGCCTCGCTGGTGCGGCTGATGGACGCCAATCCCCGCGCCGCCTTGATTCAAGCGCCCGCGACCTTGGTGGGGCGCAGCACCTTGTTCGCGCGCATCCAGCAATTCGCGTCCAGCGCCTATGGCGGAACCTACAATGCGGGACTGGCCTGGCTGCAAGGCGGGCAAGGCAATTATTGGGGCCACAACGCCATCATCCGCGTGCGCGCTTTCCAGCAGCATGGCGGCTTGCCCAAGCTGCCCGGACGTCCGCCTTTCGGCGGCGAGATCATGAGTCACGATTTCGTCGAGGCTGCGTTTCTGCAACGTGCCGGCTGGGAGGTGTGGATGGCGCCGGATCTCACCGGCAGCTACGAAGAACCGCCGCCCACCGCCTTTGATCATCTCAAGCGCGACCGCCGCTGGGCCCAGGGCAATCTGCAGCATGGGCGCATCATCCTGGCGCAAGGGCTGAAGCTGCCGTCGCGCCTGCATCTGGCGATGGGCATCATGTCGTATCTGGCTTCGCCGCTCTGGCTGTTGCTGCTGCTGGTGTCGACCCTGGTGATGTTCATTCCCAAGGACATCGAACCTTTCGCCTTTGCCGGGCGCCATCCGGAAATCGCGCTATCTGTGTCGCAATCGGTGCCGCTGCTGCAACTGGTCACCGCGACCCTGGTTTTGCTCTATGCCCCGAAATTGCTGGCCTTGATGGTGCTTCTGGCGGAGCCCGCCCAGGTCAAGGCGCATGGCGGGGTGGGCAATATCCTGCGTTCGGTGGTGCTGGAGAGCATCTTCGCCACCTTGTTCGCGCCGGTGGTGATGCTGGTGCATAGCTGGTTCATCTTCAACATCCTGATCGGCCGCGCCACCGGCTGGGGTACCCAGACGCGCGACGACCGCGCCTTGCCTTTCTGGCTGGTGTTCCGGGAATATTGGCCGCACACTTTGATCGGCATCGCATCGGCCGCGCTGCTCTATCGTTTCGCGCCTGACAGCCTGGAATGGTTCGTGCCGCTGCTCTTGGGCATGATCCTCACCATTCCTCTGGTTCAAATCACTTCAAGCCTGAAACTGGGCGCGGCTCTGGCGCGCGACAAGATTTTTCTGGTGCCCAGCGAGACGGGCGTGATCCCGGTCCTCAAGCGCGCCCATCAGCTTCTGGCCAAGCGCGAAGCGGCGGCGCAGAAAATCGATTTCCGCCAATTGGTGCTGGACGATCCCCAGACCCGCGCATTGCACCTGAAGCTTCTGGAGGAAGTCCCGCCGCCGGACGACAGCGCGCGCGAGAAGCTGGCCGCGCTGGCGGATGCTGCCCGTCGCGGCGGCACCAAAGCCTTCAGCCGCCAGGACTGGGTGGCGCTGCTGTCGGATTCGGAAAGTATCGCCGCGCTGGCGGGCACGCCTTTCCAGCCGGCCCACAATATCGAGGGGGCGGCGATATTCCCGCTCGCAGCCCCGCGCGCAGGCGAGGCCGATTTTCCCAAACCGGTTCCCGGCGCCTGACGCGAATTATCGCCGGCGCCCTTCCTTATCCAGCGCGGCGAAGTCTTCGTCACTGAGCGTGATCTCCGCCGCCGCGACATTCTCTTCCAGATGCTTGACCTTGCCGGTGCCGGGAATGGGCAGCATCACCGGGCTGCGTTTCAAGACCCAGGCAAGCGCGATCTGCGCCGGCATCGCCTTATGCTTCCTGGCGATCCCGTCCAGCAATGAACCGGGCCGGGCCAGATCACCCGCCGCCAGTGGATACCAGGGAATGAAGCCGATCCCGTGTTTCTCGCAATAATCCAGCACATCCTCGCTGCCGCGCGAGACCAGATTATATTGGTTCTGCACCGTGGCGACGGGGAAGATTTTGCGCGCCGCCTCGATCTCCTTCACCGAGACTTCGCTGAGGCCCGCCTGTTCGATCACGCCATCATCCAGCAATGACTTGATGGCGGAGAATTGCTCGTCCCGCGGCACACGAGGATCGATGCGATGCAGTTGCCACAGCGCGATGGCGTCCACGCCAAGCCGCTCGCGGCTTCCTTTTGCGCCAGCGATCAGAAAATCCGGATCGCCTTTCGGCGTCCATTGCCCAGGCCCCGAACGGGTCAAACCGCCCTTGGTGGCGATCAGAAGTCCGTCATAGGGATGAAGTGCTTCACGCAGCAGATCCTCCGAAATATGGGGGCCATAGGCCTCTGCGGTGTCGATGAAATCGACGCCCAGCTCCGGCACCCGCTTCAGGGTCGCCATCGCTTCGGCTTTGTCTTTTGGCGGACCCCACACGCCTTCGCCGGTCACCCGCATGGCGCCGAAGCCCAGGCGGTGAACTTTCGCCTTGCCGCCGATCGTGAATGTGCCGGACCTTGCTGCACTGACCATGGCCTTATCCTTTTGGGGTGATGGGACTGAAATAGGGCCCGCGCCTGTTTGGTTCCAGGGCATGCCACAAAAGAAAACGGCTCCGTTTTACCGGAGCCGCTTCCCATTCATGAAAATACGATCAGGAATTATCCGGGAGCGTATAGGCGATATACTCGCCCGAATAATTGCCGCCCGACACGGCGACGATGATGTACTGCTTGCCATTGACCATATAGGTCATGGGCGAGCCGGATTGCGGCGCGGGCAACAGCACATTGCCCACTTCCTTGCCGGTCGCCTGGTCATAGGCGCGAAGCGGTGCGCCGCGCGGATGGTCCGGCGTGGTCGTCATCTGACCGTCGCCCGCGATCACCAGATGCTTGGTGACCAGGGTTCCGATGTTGAAGCCGGCCTGACCGGTGCGGGGCACGTCGATGCCCTTGAGCGCCGGGTTGTTGCGGATATTGTCCGGCGTGTCGCCATGCGCGACCTGCCAGACGATATCACCCTTGTCCAGATTGATGGCGCTGATGGTCGCGTATGGCGGCTTCAGCAAAGGCAGGCCCTGGATGGTGAGGGTGCGGAAACCGCCACCGCCGCCACCGGCGGGCGCCGCCGGCTTTTTGGGCGCGGGCGCCGCGTCGGCGCCCGAATCCGTGCCGGCCGCATTGACCATTACGATCTTCTGGCCCGTCAGACCTTCCACATAAGGCAGATCGGTCAGACCCGGAGGCGGAGGAACCAGCGCCGTCAAGGACATGCAATTGTTGCAGCCATAGGTATAGACGGTGTGATTTTCCGGATTGAAGGAGCCGCCCGGCCAGTTGGTGCCGCCATTGGCCGCGCCCACCATGATGGTGGCGATGGGGCCATTGGGGTCGGATACCACCGGCGGGGTATAGATCGGGCCCATCTTGTATTTCTTCACCGCCTGCACGGCTTCGGCGCGCAAGGCCGGCGTGAAGTCGATCAGCTCGTCCACCGAAGTGCCGGTGCGATTATAGGCTTTGGGCTTTGAGGGAATGGGCTGGGTCGGCGAATACCATTCGCCGGGCACATTGCCCTTCTCCACTTTCTTTTCCGGGATCGGCCAGACCGGCTTGCCGGTGATGCGGTCGAAGACATAGAGGAAGCCCATCTTCGACGGGTTCGCGACCGCCTTGATCGCTTTGCCGTCGACATTGATGTCCATCAAGAGCGGCGCCGAGGACATGTCATAGT
>CALMGU010000170.1 GCA_937865685.1 uncultured Alphaproteobacteria bacterium
CCAGCCGGCAGCGCCCGCACGCCCGGCAATTCTCTTCCAGCAGCAGCACCGCGCCTCAGTGACCTTGCGGACGTTTAGGCTTGGAAAAGGGCAGGGGTGAAAACCCATACCGCGGCCTACGCCATCGGCGCGGAAGCAAGAACCAAAATTCCTGCTTTCGCGTGGTTCATGGCGCTCCCAGAGCGCGGACCTTGCGGGCGCACCATGGCCACGGTGCCCGAAGGCGGCATTCCGGGCGGGCTCACCCATGACAGCCAGACGGAGGGCTATTACATCACCTCCGGCGGCGGCACGGCCTTTATCGACGGCTATATCGTCAATGGCCGGCACTCCACCGCCAATCCCGATGGCGGGCCGAACGGGCCATCGTGCGGCGGCGTCGCCATCGGCGCGCACAAGATCGAGATGCGGGTGGGCGATGTGATCATCGTGCCGGCAGGCGTGGTGCATGGCTGGGCCGATATTCCCGACCATGTCGACTACATCACCTTCCGCCCCTCGCATGGCGTGATGAAGAATGGCTGGGTGAATCCCACGATCGCCACCAAGTAGACGAGGGAGCCCTCACCCGGCCGCTCGCCCAAGCTCGCGGCGTTTGTCACTGGAAATGGTCCACTGGACCATTTCCTTCGCCTTGTGGCGAAACGCTCCTCACCCTTCGACGGGCTCAGGGTGAGGGGTTCGCTTTACAAGTCCTCCTGGTGAGCTTGTCGAACCATGAGGGCCGCGTTCCGGTCGTCTGCCCCGCCGAATGACATTGATGTGCCGCGGGACCGGCCATACTGTGCCGCCCGACAAAAAGGGGAGGGCGCGAGCATGGATCCTGTCAGGCGCGATGTTCTTGCCATGGGGGCCGCGGCGACGGCGGTGGCGGCCACGTCACCGGCCGCCTTTGCCCAGGACGGCGCGGCGGCGTCCTTTTTTGAAAAAGACGGCGTGCGCATCCGCTATCAGGAGGCGGGCTCCGGCTTTCCGGTGTTGTGCCTTCCGGGCGGCGGCTTGAATTCGCGGATCGCGGTTTGGCAGACCGCCGTCATCAATGCGATGGACGCGTTCAAGGCCGACTTCCGCTGCATCACCATGGACCAGCGCAACGCCATCGGCGGCGAATCCACCGGCCCGGTACCCACGAACGATCCCTGGGGCGCGTTCGCCGACGATCATTTGAGCCTGATGGATCATCTGGGCATCCGCCAATTCGCCTATTTCGGAAACTGCATCGGCGGGCCCTTCGCGCTGAAGTTGATGGAGCGCGCGCCGGACCGCGTGGTGGCGGCGGTTCTCAGCCAGCCGGTCGGCCACCGGCCGGAAAAGCCCGACGTGATGTATGATTCCGGCCATGACGGATGGGCGCCCGAATTCCGCAAGCTGCGGCCCGATGTGCCGATGGAAACGATCGAGACCTATCTGCACAATCTCTACCGCGCCCGGCCCGATTTTGTTTATAGCGTCTCGCGCGAATTCGCCCGCGCCTGCCAGACGCCCATGCTGGTTTTGCCGGACGATGTCGATGCGCATCCCTTGCAGACCTCTGTCGACATCGCGTCCCTGGCGCCGAATGCGGAAATCAATGTCTATCCCTGGAAGGAGCCGCCGGAGCTGAAGGCGCGCACCATCAACCGGGCGCGCAATTTCCTGAAAGCGCATCAGCCGGCGGCCAGATAACAAAGACCTGTCAGCCCGGGGTTATCCGCTCCGCAGCCGTGAGCGTGTCGGCGTGATCCAGCCGCGCGGCCTGGCGGCAGGCGTCCATGCAGGCGCGGCAGGCGGCGGCGCATTCCTCCATCTGGCCCAGTTCGTCACAGGCCTTGCCGCAAGTTTCGCAAATCTCGGCGCAGAGGGCGAGGATCGATGTGTGAAACTGACTCTTGCGCAAGACGGCATCGCGGGCGAGGGCGCAGATGTCCACGCAATCCAGCATCAGCCTCATGTGCTGGGGCCGGGCATGTTCGCCGCCCAGGGCCAGGCAATGATTGACCGCCATCGACAGGCACATGCCATGGCAATGGGACAGTCTGTCCAAGGTGCCGCGCAGCTGCGGGCTATAAGGTGTCATGGCCGTAAATCGCCAGAACGGGATGCCATGGGGTTCTCCGGTGGGTGAGACGGAAGCGGCATCCTGACAACTCGCAGCGCCGCGCGCGGTTTCATCGCGATGCGGCCAAAGTTCCCCCGTCCGCATCGCCGGGCACGGTTGCATCCTCTTGCGCCGGAACGCTTTGGATGCCGACGGGCTTCTCTTAAGCAAATGGAGGAACGCGAAATGACTCGGATCTCTCAAACCATGATCGGCGCGATGCTGTTCGGCGCGCTGGCGGCGCCGGCGATGGCGCAGCAGAACGGGAACGGCATGCAACCATCCACGACACAGTCGGGCGAAGTGCGCGGCGATCAACCGGCGGGCCAAATGGCCGGCGATCAGGCGGCATCCGATCCCGCCGTGCCCGGCCAGACGCCCGGCCGGGTCGAAGGGCGCACATCGGGAACCATGAAGGACCGCGCCACCAGCCGCGAAGCGCCCGGCGCGATGGGCGCCGCCACGCCGCCGGATTCGCGGACCGTGGCAAAGGCCAAGCGCAATCCCAACAACAATAACAGCCAGGACCCGAACGACGCCGAAGCGCGCGGCAACGGCCAGGCACCGACCGGCGCCGACGCCAACCAGCCCGCGCAGTCCACGCAGATGCCCGGCCAGCAAGGCGCGCAACCGGCGCCGCGTTGATGGCGCTTGCGGCGCCTTCGGCGTCGCCTTTGCCCCCCGCTTGTGCTCGCCGCCTTCGGCGTCGCCCTTGCCCCTCGCTTGTGCTCGGGGCGTTTGGGGTTCGAAACGATGCACTGCATCGTTTCGCCGCCTTCGGCGTCACCCCTTGCCCCTCGCTTGTGCTCGGGGCGTTTGAGGCTCAAAACGATGCACTGCATCGTTTTGACGCCTGCGGCGTCGCCTCAAACTGTCTCAAATCGTCGCCGTTTGGGCTTTCGCGAGGCGGGGCCTTTCGCCTAAGCGCCGGGCGTTCCTTGCTTTTGGGGGTTCCGCCACTTCGCGTCCAACCCGCCCGCCGCACACGATCGGATGGTTGCCACTGTCCGCATGGAGGCATAGCCTTTCGCTTCAGATAGGGCCTGCTTCGATGCGCGCCGTCATTCGGCCGCCGGCCTCTGTCGCGAAAAAAACGCAACAAGCATCCTGGGGAGGACGCCGCATGTATCTGTTCAGAGACGGAAAACTCAAAGAAGAAGTCCAAGACGATCTTCTGTCGCGCGGTTATTCCCGCCGTCAGATGATGCGCACCGCGATGATGTTCGCGGGAGGCGCGGCTGCCCTCAGCATGAGCGGCGAAGCGGCGGTGGCGGCGGATGATGAATCGGGCAAGGGCCTGGTCCGCATCGGCCTCAACGAATGCTGGGCCGGGCCGATGGCGCCGGGCCTCAAAGCGGGCACGGCGGCGCTGGCGCAATCCAACCGCTATTCGCCCAATGGCGAAATCGAGACCCTGACCAAGACCATCTCGACCATCGAGAATATTCCGGCCAACCTCATCTCGGTCTATCCGGGTTCGGGCGGGATTCTCTCGCGCGCCATCGTCGCCTATTGCTCGCCCACCAAGGGCATGGTGATGGCCGATCCGTCCTACAACAATGTCGTGCGCACGGCGCAGTTCATCAAGGCGCCGGTCTCGCTGGTGGCGCTCACTTCCGACTATCGCCATGACATGAAGGCGATGCTGGCGGCCAACCCGAATGCCGGCCTTTATTATGTGGTCAATCCCAACAATCCCACCGGCACCATGACGCCGATGAGCGAGATCGAATGGCTGGTGGACAACAAGCCGGCCGGCGCGATCGTCTTGATCGACGAAGCCTATATCCACTGGACCACGGAATATCCGAACAACACGGCCATGCATCTGGTCCGCGCGGGCAAGGAAGTGATCATCGCGCGCACCTTCTCCAAGATCTTCGGCATGGCGGGCGCGCGCTGCGGCTATCTGGTCGCGCAGCCGGATGTGCTCAAGAAAGTGGCGCTGTTCGAAGGCGACCGTCCTTCGATGGCGACGGCGGCCTGCGCCAATGCCAGCCTGACGGCCACGTCGCTGATCGCGGCCCGCCGCCAGGAGCTGATCGCCAACCGCGCCATGACGGCCGATTACCTCACCAAGCGCGGCTTGCGCGTGATCGGCCCCAGCTATGGCAACATGATCATGGTGGATTGGAAGACCAAGACCGCCAAGGAAATGATCGGCATCTATAAAGCGGCCAATGTGCAGATCGCCGCCGACCGCTGGCCGATCTGGCCCACGGTGGGCCGCATCTCCATCGGCAGCAAGAAGGAAATGGAAGCCTTCTTCAACGCGACGAATAAGATTCTGACCTGATCGTCGCAATAACATGACAAAAGCGCCTCTGCTCATCACAGGGGCGCTTTTTGTTTGTGCCGTATTTGTCATTCCCGGCCGAGCGAAGCGAGGGGAAGGGAATCCAGGTATCGATACCGGAAAATTCTTACCACCTGGATTCCCTTCCCTCGCATCGAGGCTATCGCCTCAATGCTCGCCGGGAATGACATCAATATCTGCTTCTTCCGGGGCGCCTCTTGTTTTTTGGGGCGCGCGTACAAAGGTATCGGTGATGAAGGGGCTTTTTTCGCTGGCTGTCGTTGCGCTGCTGTCGCTGAGCGGAGGCGTATCCGCGCAAGGCGCGCCCGACCGCTCGCCGCACAAGACTCGCTTTGTCGCCGTGGGCCCGCATATCAGGCTCGAAGTGCTGGATTGGGGCGGCAAGGGGCCACCCATCATATTTCTGACCGGCCTGGGTGACACGGCGCATACGTTCGACGATTTCGCGCCGAAATTCACCGGCGCTCATCATGTGCTGGGGATCACGCGGCGCGGCTTCGGTGGGTCCAGCCGCCCGGCTCCCACGCCCGATACTTATAGCGCGGACCGTTTGGGCGATGACGTTCTTGCAGTCCTCGCGGCGCTGAAGCTGGATCGGCCCATCCTGGTTGGGCATTCCATCGCTGGTGAGGAGCTCAGCTCCGTCGCAAGCAGGCATCCTGAAAAGATCGCCGGACTGGTGTATCTGGACGCGGCTTATCCTTACGCATTCTATAACGGAAAAGAGGGCGATCTGGTGCTCGACACCAACGACCTGCGCCGGAGCCTGGAGCGCGGCCTCAACCGGCCGACCTTGTCGGAATATAGAGCCCATCTGCGGACATTGATGGCGCATGATCTGCCGCAGCTGAGCCGGGATGCGCAAATCATGCTGAACCGCGTCGAAGGCCAGCCCGATATGCCGATTTATCCGAGGGGCGCCAACCAGATTGGCGATGCCGTGCTTTTGGGAGAGCAAAAATACACCAGCATCCATAACGTTCCGATGCTTGCCGTCTTCGCCCAGCCGCCCGCTTGCGAACCATATTGCGGCAGGGCCGACGCCAAGGCCAAGAAAATCTGGGTTACAAAACAGATCGATTTTGTGGCTGCCACCAATCCCAAGGCGCGCATCGTGCGCTTGCCCTATGCGGATCACCTCATCTTTCGCTCCAACGAAGCGGACGTGGAGCGCGAAATAAAATCCTTTATCGGAAATTTGCCGAATTAGCGGGTTCTTGCCTGTTGGCGGAACCGCATCGGTATGCAAGCATCCACACGTCTTGGGGCACAGGACGCGAGAGGATAAGCGATGACCATCGCCAAAAACACGATCTGCATCTGGTACGACAAGGACGCCGAAGCCGCGGCCAATTTCTATGCCGCCACCTTTCCCGACACCAAAGTGACAAGCGTGCACCGCGCGCCGTCCGATTATCCGAGCGGAAAGAAGGGCGATGTCCTGACGGTGGAGTTCACGGTCTGCGGCGTTCCCTGCATCGGGCTGAATGGCGGGCCGGTGTTCAAGCAGAGCGAAGCCTTTTCCTTCCAGATCGCCACCGACGACCAGGCGGAAACCGACCGCTATTGGAACGCCATTGTCGGCAATGGCGGCCAGGAAAGCGCCTGCGGCTGGTGCAAGGACAAATGGGGCGTCTCCTGGCAGATCACCCCACGCGTGTTGACAGAGGCGATGGCGGCGGGCGGCGCCGAAGCCAAGCGCGCTTTCGATGTCATGATGGAGATGAAGAAGATCGACGTGGCCAAGATCGAAGCGGCAAGAAGGGGTTAGGGATGATCAGGAAGCTTGCGTCGCATTTAGGACTTGGGGGCAAAGTTTGAAGCAGATGGGTGGCGATGACGATTGGCCGAATCTAAGCGAGATAGAAGCCGGGACATTTGCCGATCATTTTGTCTCTGTCCTGTTTGATGGGACGGTGCGAGAACTTGCCCCTGACGAAAAGGCGCGGCTGAACACCAGATATGATCCGGGCGATGGCGGCCGACCGTACATCAAATCGAGTTACGGCGAACGCAACGGTTGGGGGAAGCTGGATGGTTATCTTCTACGGACGAGGCTGCCACCCGGTACGCCGATAGGAAAGGCGGTACTGTTGGGTGGTCGGGAAATCTAGAACGAGACATTTCTTTCATTGGGACTGAGGACATGATCACGGTTTGGGGTGAGGGGCGTGGCCTGCGCGTGGTTTGGCTGCTGGAGGAGATGGGGCTGCCCTATCGGTTGCGGCAGGTCGATCTGTCGAAAAAGCTGGAGGACAGCGATCCGGAGTTTCTGTCGATCAATCCCGGCGGCTTCATTCCAGCGATGACGGACGGCGATGTCACCATGGTCGAATCCATCGCGATCATGGAATATCTGATGGGCCGTTATGGGCCGACGAAGCTGGCGCCCGCGCCAAGCGATCCCCGCTATCCCGGCTATCTGCAATTCATGCTTTTGGGTGAAGCGGGCCTGGCCACTGCCGTCTATTATGTCTTCGGCGCGCGCCACATCGCGCCGCCGGACCAGCGGGACAATTGGACCGCCGGCCAGGCGTTGCGCGGTTTCGGGACAAGGATGCGGCTGGTGAAGCGGCAATTGGAACGCGCGCCTTACATGGCGGGCGAGGCGTTCACGGCGGCGGATATTTCCGTGAGTTATGCGCTGCTTTTGTCCAAGCGGGCAGGCGGCATTGTGCTGGACGATGCGGTGAAGGCGTATCTTGCCCGCACCACCGCCCGCGATGCCTATAAGCGCGCGCTGGATGTCTGCACGGCGACGCGGGACAGCGCGCCGGCGGATTGACGCGTCGCGGGGAGCGTGCCGCGACGTCAATCTGCCGCGCGGGCGCGGCGCGATTCCCTCAGCGGACAGGTTGATTCCGCGCGATGTTTTGCGGATGCGAACCGCCCGCGAAAGCGCTTTCAATCGTATCAATCTGTCTCAACACCGGCCGCGCCGATTGACGGTTTCTGACGCGGATGAAACTATCCCGTCACTTTCTTTAAGGGGGAAACATCCATGAGAATCCGCACTTTGGCGACGATGCTGGGCGCGCTGCTGGCCAGCACGGCCGCCGGCCAGTCCCAGGGGATCAACGGCACCGCCGAATTCCGCGCCCAGCAGGAAGCGCTGGAAAAGACCTATCCGCAGCTTCAGGTCGTCGAAGACAAATATATGCAGCTTGCCATCCCCGGCTACACCATGGGTCAGACCATGGGCGTCGCCACCAATTCCAAGGGGCATCTGTTCGTCTATTCGCGCTCCAATCCGCAAGGCATCGCGCGGGGCGGCGCGGCGGCGATGATCTGGGAGTTCGACCAGAACGGCAAATATGTGAAGGAATGGGGCCCGCATAATTATGCCGCCTCCTTCGCCCATGGCATCCGCGTCGACAAGAATGACAATGTCTGGCAGGTCGATGAAGGTTCGGGGATGATCGTGCGCTACGACCCCAAGGGCCAGCAGAATTTCTGGCTGGGCCGCACCCCCGAAGCGATCGATTATCTGGAAGCCAATCTGGAAATCCTCAAATACGCCCATCCCACCGTGGCGTTCAACCGCCGCCCCGTGGGCAGGAAGGGCGAGTTCGGGCGCGAGACGGACGTGGCCTTCGACAGCAAGGGCAACATCTTCGTGCCCGACGGCTATGAGAATTCCCGGGTGGTGAAGATCTCGCCCGATGGCCATTGGCTGAAGATGCTGGGCACCTTCGGCAGCGGCCAGGACCAGTTCAACACCCCGCACACCATCGCGGTGGATGCGCAGGACAATGTCTATGTCGGCGACCGGGGCAATTTCCGCATCCAGGTCTATGACTCGGACCTCAACTATAAGCGCACCATCACCGGCATCGGCGCGCCCTGGGCTCTGTGCATCACGCAGGGGCCCACGCAATACATGTTCAGCGGCGACGGCAACGGCAAGCTCTACAAGATGGACATGACCGGCAAGGTGTTGGGCATGACCATCACCGGCCAGGATCATGGTTCGGTGGATGTGGGCGATCTGATCCATTCGCTGGATTGCCGCACGCCGAACACGGTCTATATCGGCTCGGCATCGATGTTCGACGTGCAGAAGCTGACATTGAAGTAGCCAAGAGATTCCGGCCCCCGTGATTCCTCACCATGGGGGCCGGTGAATAGTCTTCGCTCTGGCCGCACGGCATTTCGCCGGCGGCCAGGGCGAGGGGCAAGCCCGGCGCAGACCGGGCACAATCGCGGATGGCGGCATCAAACCGGTGCCGCCGCCGCTTCTCAGGGGAGCAACACCATGCGCAAATTTGCAGGCATAGCATTGGCACCGCTGCTGCTTTTGGCGGGCGCAAGTGTAGCAAGGGCCGATGACGCGGCCGATACCAAAGCGTTTCGCGATTATTTGACCAAGGCCGTAACACAAGGCAGCACCGACAAGGCCAAGGTGGCGGCGTTCTACAAGACCACGTCGGCCTACTGGGGCAATCATTGGCGCGATTACACCGATCATCCGGAAAAATATGCGGATGTGATGGCGCTCTACCGCAAGGGCCAGATCGCCTATCCGCACAAGCCCGAAGAGCGCGATCCGGAGCGGTATCGCAAGGACATCGAAGCCTTCAAGGCGTATGATTCCAAGAACGCGCCGCCGAAAAATCCCGCCTTGTTCGTGGGCAGCTCCACCATCATGGCGTGGAAGACCGCGGATTATTTTCCCGGCTTCAGCGTGCTCAACCGGGGCTTCGGCGGCAGCGTGATCGGCGATGTGCAGTATTTCTACAAGGACGTGATCGGCAAATATCAGCCCTCGGTCGTCCTCTTCTATTGCGACAATGACGTCACCGGCGGCTTTTCCGGCGATGTCGCGTTCGACAAGACGATGAAGGTCTATAACCGGTTCCGGGCCGATTTCCCGAAAGTGCCCTTCGTCTTTCTCAGCATGAAGCATGCGCCCAACTTCGCCTTTGCCGATCCGGGCGAGCCCAAGGCCATCGACCGTTACAATGAGTTGGCCAGGGCGCAGGCGAAAAAGGATCCCTTGTTCAAATATTTCGACATCGATGCGCGGGTGCTGGGCGCGGGCGGCAAGGTGCAGGCCGACCTCTATGAGACCGGCGAGCATCTCAACGACAAGGGCTTTGCCCGGATCGTGCCGGAGCTGCAGAAAATGCTGGTGTCCATGAACGTGCCGCGTAGCTGACGCGGTGCTATAAACATCCAGCCCGGCGGTCAGACCGGGGCGGCAATCGCGGGCGGCGGCATGACAAGGATGCCGCCGCCGCATCTTGAGGGAGGAACGGTATGCGTAAATTTGCGAAGCTGGCTTTGGCGCCGCTGCTGCTGTTGGCGGGCGCGAATGCGGCACGGGCCGACGACGCGGCCGACAAGAAGGCGTTTCAGGATTTTCTCACCCAGGCCATCCCCCAGGGCAGCGCCGACAAGGACAAGGTGGCGGCGTTCAACCGGACCGCGGGCGCCTATTGGCGCACCCATTGGCTGGATTACACCAAGCATCCGGAAAATTACGCCGATGTGATGGCGCTCTACCGCAAGGGCCAGGCCGCCTATCCGCACAAGCCGGAAGAGCGCGATCCGGAGCGGTACAGGAAGGACATCGAAGCCTTCAAGGAATATGACGCCAAGAATGCCTTGCCCAGGAATCCGGCTTTGTTCGTGGGCAGCTCCACCATCATGAAATGGAAGACGGCGGAGAGTTTTCCCAATTTCAGCGTGCTCAACCGGGGCTTCGGCGGCAGCGTGATCGGGGATGTGGATTTCTTCTATCACGACGTGATCGGCAAATATCATCCTTCCGCGATCCTGTTTTATTGCGACAATGACGTCACCGGCGGTTTTTCCGGCGATGTGGCGTTCGAAAAAGCGATGAAAGTCTATGCCAAGATCCGGGCGGATTTTCCCAAAGTGCCGTTCGTCTTCCTCAGCATGAAGCATGCGCCCAATTCCGCCTTCGCCGATCCGGGCGAGCCGGCGGCGATCGACCGCTTCAACGACCTCGCCAAGGCCAAGACCAAGACCGATCCCTTGTTCAAATATTTCGACATGGATGCGCCGGTGTTGGACGCCAAGGGCAAAGTGCAGGGTGATTTGTTCGAGGATGGCGAGCATTTCAACGCCAAGGGCTATGCCCTGATCAACCCGGCGCTTGAGAAGGTGCTGGTGTCCCTCAAGGTGCCGCACAGCTGAGGCGGCGGTTTATCGATCGGAGTTTGTCATGAAGCCTGTGCTCACCATCCTCGCCGCTGGTCTGTGTCTGTTGCCGTTGGCCGCGCATGCCGCGCCCAACAAGCACTATCCGTCCGGCGGCAGCGTGGTGAGCGGGCCGTCCCCCGCCTACTCCGCCGC
>CALMGU010000171.1 GCA_937865685.1 uncultured Alphaproteobacteria bacterium
CCGACCGCTATTGGGAATTGTATCAGCTGGCGGAAAAGCTGGTGGATCTGGACGATGCGATGGCGACCTGGCGGCACAAGCATGCCGTGACGGTGGAACGCATCATCGGCGCCAAGCGCGGCACCGGCGGCACAGCGGGCGTCTCTTATCTGCAAGCCACCATCGGCAAGCGCGCGTTCCCAGAACTTTGGTCGCTGCGTACTTCTCTTTAATGGCCCCCCAACTGTCTTCCTCAGGCAAGCCTTTGGAAGACATCTTCCCCCGTTAGCGGGCTTACGCCCGCGCGGGGGAAGAAAGCCGGAGCCAAGGCGCTCTTTCCTGAAAGCTCAAACCCAGTCACACTCGCGCGGCAATTCGCGAATGAGGGTTCCCATGAAAGCGTTCATCGCCGCATTGGCGCTTACGACCATTTGCGCCGCACCGGCTTTCGCCCAATCCGTGCGTCCGATTGCGCTGCAGGAATTTCCGGCCAAGAGCAGCGCCCGCATCACCGTCACCAGCCCCGCCTTTGCCGAAGGCGGCGATATTCCTTTCGAGAATACGCAGTATCGCGGCAACACTTTCCCCGGCCTTTCCTGGAGCGCGGGGCCTTCGGGCACCAAATCCTATGCCGTGATCATGCAGGATCCCGATGCCCAGCGGAACGGCCAGCCCATCCTGCATTGGACCATCTACAATCTGCCCGCCAACGTGACCAAGCTCGATCCCGGCATGGCCCCGTCGGCCAATCCGAAAGGCTCGTCCTACGGCCCCAATGTGCGGGGCGAGGCGCAGCCCTATATGGGCCCGCGCACGCCGCCCGGTCCCAAGCATCATTATCACTTGCAGGTCTTCGCGCTGGATACGGTGCTGACCGCCGATCCCGCCATGAATTATGACGGGCTCACCGGCGCGATGAAGGGCCACATTCTGGCGTCGGGCGAAACGGTGGGGCTGGCGCAGGCCGACCCGAACGCGCCGCCGCCCGCGCCCAGGCCGTAACGGGGAAATTTCCTGCGCTTCAGCGAAAGCGGCGCAGGAATTCCAGTTCCGGCGGCAGTTCCTTCATGTCGTAGGTGGCGCGGAATTTCAGCCCCGCCGCGATGTTGGTGGTCCACACCACATCGCAATGATAGACGATGCCGTTGCTGCGGTTGATCACTTCGATCTGCGACGGCACCGCCGATCCCGCCGTGAACTGAATGCGGATTCCGCCGTCGGAAATATCCTTGACGGTGCAGGGAAAGGAAAAACGTCCCCCCGAATGCACCACCAGGCCTGCCATCAAAGCGCGGCGGCGAGGCCGGCGCCGTTCAGCGGGTGGAGGTGGCGGATCTGGATTGTTCATCGACTCAATGAAACGCGCCTGGGATGCTTCCGTGCTTCATAAAAGCGCGGAAGCGTTCCAGCCCTTTAATTTATCGCGGTTCCATTGGCAGCAATAGCGCACCAGCGCCTTTTCCTGAAACCGCTCGAACGGCCGGATCGACAATCGAATCGCGTGCCCCCGCATTGGGATCGCTTTATTGACCGGGCGCCGTCAAGCGGTTGTTGCGTAAAAGATGCGTCCGCATCCGTACGTATAGGTGTAAAGTTTCCTTCGCGGAACCTGAAGGCTTGGGGTCAGCCCGATTTGGCGATCTGCATGAAAGCCAGCCCGCTCTTGCTCAGATAGCGCTCGCGATGGTGCAGCGCATGAAACGGGCGCTCGGGCAGCTGAAACTTCACCGGGGCCAGCGCGCCGAACTTGATGCTCGCTTCCGCCACCAGCTCCGACAGGGCCGAGACACCGGCCCCTTCGCGGACCGCCAGGCGCACCGCCTCGTTCGATGGCAGCTCGAGACTGACATTGAGCTTGGAAATATCCACGCCCTTGTCCGACAGGGCCGCCTCGAAGGCGGAGCGCGTGCCGGAGCCTTTTTCCCTTAAGACCCAATTCTCCTTGAGCAGGTCGGCGGGGCGGGGCGGCTTTTTGGTCCAGGCATGGCCGGCCGGCGCCACGATCACCAGTCGGTCGCGCCCGATGGGAATCTGTTCGAACACCGGATCGGTGACCGCCCCTTCGACCAGGCCGATCTCCACCCGCCCCGCCGCCACCGCTTCGGCGACTTCGGCGGTGTTGCCGATCAACGCCTTGACACTGACTTGGGGATGGCGGGCGCGGAACGCCACCAGCTTCGACGGCAGCCAGTAGCTGGCGATGGTCTGGCTGGCCATCACCACCAGATTGCCCCGCTTCATCCCCGCCAGGTCCGACAGGGCCTGCGCGGCGGCATCGGCCTGGGCCAGCATGGCGCGGGCTTCGGGAAGAAACTGGCGTCCTTCCTGGGTGAGCGCCACGCGGCGGCCGACGCGATGAAACAAGGTGACGCCGGATTGCTGCTCCAGACCCGCGATGGCGGCGGAGACGGCGGACTGGGTGCGATGGATGGCGGCGGCGGCGCGGGTGACATGCTCGCGCTCCGCGACAGCCACAAACGCGCGCAGTTGCTCGAGCGTCATCGCGCTACCTTATGCAAACAACTTTACGAGCGCGAGGCTGAAACTGGCGATGAAGACCCAGGCGCAAAAGGCCAGCGCCAGCGGCTTCAACCCTTCCTGGCGCAGCTTGGCGAAATCGGTCTCAAGCCCCATCGCCGCCAGCGCCATGGACAAAAGGAAATTGGTCAAGGTCACGATCTGGGCCTTTTCCTGGGGCGCCACGGTGATCGCGCTGTTGAGCAGCATCACGGCGATGAAGCCCAGCACGAACCAGGGCATCGGCGGGGCGGCCTTTGCTTCCGCCGCGCCATCTTTCATTTTGCGGGTGGCCAACACGCCCAAGCCGATCACCAGCGGCGCCAGCATCATCACCCGCGTCAGCTTGGCCACGGTGCCGAACTGGCCCGCCGCCTCGCCGTCCTGGAAGGACGCGGCCACCACCTGCGCGATCTCGTGAATCGAAGCCCCGCTCCACAGGCCGAAATCGCGGGGCGACAGATGAAGCAAGCCCGGCAGCAAGGGATAAAGCAGCATCGCCAGAGAGCCGAACACGGTGACGCACGCCACCGCATAAGCGACATCGGAATCCTTGCCCTGGGTGACGGTGTTGGTGGCGATCACGGCGGAGGCGCCGCAGATCGAGGTGCCCGCGCCGATCAGTTCAGCCAGCTTGGGATCGACCCCCATCATCCGGCCCAGCATTTTGGTGAAGACGAAAGTGGCGCCCAGCGCGGCCAGGATGATGGCGACACCCGCCGCACCCACCGCCGCCACCTGGGACAGCATCAACTGGAAGCCCAACAGAATGATGCCCAGCCGCAGAATCTTTTTCAGGCTGAAGACCACGCCCGGCCGGCAGATCGCGGGCGTGCCCAAAAGATTGTGGAACAGCATCCCGACCACGGTGGCCAGGATCATGGGGCTGAACATGCCCATCCCGGGAATCCGGCGGATGGCGAAAGCGCCAAGCGCGATGCCGCCCGTGAGCGTCAGCCCCGGCAAGGCAGCAATCACCGCTTCGGCGAACGCGGCGCTGGCGGTTCGGGACTGGGCGGGATCGGAGGCTGGGTCGGACACTGGATCAGACATGAGCACCGTGTGAGGCAACCGGACAGGGTAATTCCACACCATTTTGATTGATAAATCCAACCACTTATTCTGCGGTTAATGATCTGTATTTTCGATTTACGAGCCGGGCCGGGGAGGCGCCTGGACGCGGCGTTGCTTCGCTTGGCGAACCGCGTTCGACATCTTAGAACCCTTCCACCCATGGAAACGCCCGCCGACAGCCTGGAATCCCGCAAAACCGCCGCCCGCGCCTGGTTCGAAGAGCTGGCGTCGCGGATCATCGCCGCCTTCGAGGCGCTGGAGACCGGGGCCGATCCCGCACTTTATAAGGGCGAAGCCGGCCGCTTCGTCCGCACCCCCTGGCGCCGCGCCTTGTCGGCCGAGGGCCAGGACCAGGGCGGCGGGGTGATGGGGATGATGCGGGGCCGCCTGTTCGAGAAGGTGGGCGTTCATGTCTCCACCGTGCATGGCGCCTTCTCGCCCGACTTCGCCAGGCAGGTGAAAGGCGCGGCGAACGATCCCCGCTTCTGGGCCACCGGCATCAGCCTGATCGCCCATATGAAGAACCCGCATGTGCCCGCCGTGCACATGAACACCCGCATGATCGTCACCACCGAAAGCTGGTTCGGCGGCGGCGCGGACCTCAATCCCACCTTGGATGCACAGCGCCGCGCCGATCATGACGATGCGCGCGATTTCCATGCCCGGATGAAGGCGGCCTGCGACGGTTTCGATCCCGGCTGGTACGCCAAATACAAGAAATGGGCGGACGAGTATTTCTTCCTGCCCCATCGCGGCGAGCATCGCGGCGTGGGCGGCATCTTCTACGATCATCACGACAGCGGCGGCTGGCAACGCGATTTCGATTTCACCAGGGAAGTCGGCCTAGGCTTCCTGGATATTTATCCGCAGATCGTGCGCCGCCATTGGAACACCCAATGGTCGGATGCCGAGCGGCACGAACAGGCCAAATGGCGCGGGCGTTATGTGGAGTTCAATCTTCTCTATGACCGCGGCACCACCTTCGGCCTGAAGACCGGCGGCAATGTGGAAAGCATCCTCTCCTCCATGCCGCCGATCGCGGAGTGGCCCTGATGATCAAATGGGGCTCGCGGGGCTCGCCGCTGGCAATGACGCAGTCCGGCACCGTGGCGGCCAAGCTGGCGCGCCTCACCGGCGAAGCGGAATCGCCCATCGAAAGCTTTGTCACCAGCGGCGACCGCATCGCCGACCGCCGCTTGCAGGATGCGGGCGGCAAGGGCCTTTTCACCAAGGAACTGGATGAAGCCCTGCTGGACGGCCGCATCGACGCCGCCATCCATTCGCTGAAAGACCTGCCCACGGTGATGCCGGACGGCATCGCGCTGGCGGCGATCCCCTCGCGCGAAGATCCCCGCGATGCCTTCGTCTCGCACAAGGCCAAGAGCTTGATGGAATTGCCGCAAGGTGCGGTGGTGGGCACCGCCAGTTTGCGCCGCCAGGCGCAGACCTTGCATCTGCGCCCGGACCTCAAGATCGTCACCTTGCGCGGCAGCATCCAGACGCGGCTGAAGCGGATGAATGAAGGGGTGATGGACGCCACCTTCCTGGCGCTGGCGGGCCTCACCCGCATGGGCCTGCAGAACCATGTCACCAGCCTGATCGATGTGGAAGACATGCCGCCCGCGCCGGGCCAGGGCGCGCTGGCCGTCACCTGCCGCGCCGACGACGCCAAGACGCGCGAACTGCTGGCCCAGATCACCGTGCCGGAATTTGAAATCGCGGTGGCGGCGGAGCGGGGCTTCCTTCACGCGCTGGACGGTTCCTGCCGCACACCCATCGGCGCGCTGGCCCGGATCAACAACGGCATGCTGCATTTTCTGGGCGAGATATTGACGCCCGATGGCGAAACCCGCTGGCGGCGCGAGGAATCCACCGCGCTGGGCGGCGATGCAATCGGCGACGCCGCCGCCTTTGGCCGCCGGATCGGCGCGCAGATCCGTGCCGAAGCGGGCGAGACATTCATTCAAAGCCTGGAAAAACGCGGATGGTGAAAAAGCTGCTCTCGGTCTTGAAGGGCGCGCCGCAATCGCCGCCGCCGGTCTGGCTGATGCGCCAGGCGGGACGCTATCTGCCGGAATACCGGGCGCTGCGCGCCAATGCGCCGGACTTTGTCGCCTATTGCCTCAATCCGGAGCTGGCGGCGGAAGTCACCTTGCAGCCCGTGCGGCGTTTTCAGCTCGATGCCGCCATTCTCTTCGCCGACATTCTTTTGGTGCCGCATGCCCTGGGCCAGAAGCTGTGGTTCGCCGAAGGCGAAGGCCCGCGCCTCGATCCCCTTGAGGATGCCGCCGCCATCGCCGCGCTTCGCTACGACGCGGGCAAGCTCGAGCCGGTGATGCAGACCATCAAGAATGTGCGCGCCGCCATGGCCGCCGATGCGAAGATGGCGAACGCCGCCCTGATCGGCTTCGCCGGTTCGCCCTGGACCGTCGCCACTTACATGATCGAAGGCAAGGGCGGCACCGATCACGAAAAGATCCGGGCCTTGGCCTGGCGCGAGCCTGAGACGTTCGCGCGGCTGATGGATGTGCTGGTCGATGCCACCAGCGCTTATCTGATCGCGCAAGCCGAAGCCGGTGCCGAAGCGCTGCAACTGTTCGAAAGCTGGGCCGCCGCCGTGCCCGCCGGATTATTTGAAGCAGCTGTGTTGAACCCCACCGCCCGCATCGTCGCCAATGTGAAGGCGAAACATCCCAGCCTTCCCATCATCGGCTTCCCTCGCGGCGCCGGAAGCTGGCTGATGCGCTATGCCGAAGCCACCGGCGTGAACGGCATCGGCGTCGACCAGATGACGGACATCGCGGCGGTGAACGTGCCGCCGGGCGTGGCGCTCCAAGGCAATCTCGATCCCGTCCTGCTGCTGCAAGGCGGCGACGCCATGCGCAATGAAGCGCGGCGCTTGGTCGAAGCGATGAAGAACAAGCCGTTTATTTTCAACCTGGGTCACGGCGTGATGCAGCCCACGCCGCCGGAGCATGTTGCGGAGCTGGTGGCGGCCATCCGGAGCTAGGCCTGCCGCCCGCCCGGCGGCGTGAAAAAGCCCGCCGCGGCATCGGCCGATAAAAATCGCCCGCTCCGGCATCACCGGAGCGGGCGAAAGATGGGAAGTTTCGACTCTCTTCTAAGTCTCAGCGGTCGCGATATTCGCGGCCGCAGCGGCGATAATAGCCGTCGCGTCCGCCATTTCGGCTATCGCGCCAGAACGGATCGCCCATATTCAAGTCGCACGGATCGGTCGCCGCGCCGACGACCGCGCCGCCGACCGCGCCGATGGCCGCGCCCGCGCCGGCATTGCCG
>CALMGU010000172.1 GCA_937865685.1 uncultured Alphaproteobacteria bacterium
GGAGGCCGCGGTCGTCGGTCGCCCCGACGATCTCACCGGCGAGGCCGTGTGCGCGTTCGTGGTGCTGAAGCAGGCGCGGCCGGCGGGACCGGAGGCGGACAAGATCGCGAAGGAGCTGCGCGACTGGGTGGCGAAGGAGATCGGCCCGATCGCCAAGCCCAAGGACATCCGCTTCGGCGAGAACCTGCCCAAGACGCGTTCCGGCAAGATCATGCGCCGTATCCTTCGCAAGATCGGCGAAAATGACATGGGCAACCTTGGCGACACGTCGACGCTGGCCGATCCTTCGGTGGTCGACAATCTGGTGGCCAACCGGGTGCAGCTGGAAACCGCGTGAAGGTGAACGCCGCATGGCTGAGGGCGGCACGGCGAAGGCGCCGATGCCAACCTTAACGCCTGATCGACGAACCGCTGTTCTGATATTCCTCGCGCACCGTTCCTGAACGGCTGAGTCGCGGATCGGCGTAGCTGGCACCAGCTGCTGGCTGCTGCGTGCCTGCAGGTGCCGCTGCAAATCCCGGCGTGGCCGGAACGGCCCCGGCTGCGGTAGGCGTCGTCTGTGACGCGGTGGCAGAACCAGCCGCATTGATCGCTGCCATCGTTGCGGCGTCCACTTGCCCCGGAACCGATGCTGACCCCGGCAGTGTCGTCGGCAAGGTTAGCGGTTGCGTCGTCAGCCGCCCTGCGCGCGCAGCAAGCTGTTGTGCGATGGGCAGATAGGGTCCGGGCGCAGGCTCATGGCCGGAATAGGGGCGGGAGAAAGCGGCGAGCTCTCCGAATCGGCCGCGCCAGCGATGAAAGATGTGATCGCCGACCACATTGGTCATCATCAGCGATTTGCCCCAGGACGGCCAGATGGCGGTGGTGTGATAATGCGTCGCCAGCCCCACGCCGGGGAAAGTGCGCCCCGCCAGTGCCTCTGCGGCGATGCGGCTGGCGCGGGCCCAGTTCGCGCGGGCGGGCGCGCGCGCCATCGACCCGTCACAGGAAAAGGTGAACTGGCACACCATCGCGCGCTGCGAGCCCTGAAAAACCACGCCGCAGACACTGCCGGGAAAGCTGGGGTGGCGGGTGCGGTTCAACACCACCTGCGCCACAGCACGCATCCCGTCATCGCTCTGGTTCGCTGCCTCGTAATAGACGGCGGAGGTCAGGCAATAGTGCGCGCGAGCGGTGTCGGTCGCGGTGGCACCGCGAAAGACATAACGTTGCGCGGCGGGGCCGATGAATGCTTGCTGCTTCAGCGTTTCGAGGTTGGCGATCGGGGCGCCTGCGGCGGTCGCGTCTGCGGGCGGCAGGATCGGCGCGACCGCATTGGGGTCAGGCAGATTGGGGTCAATGGCGCGCGCGGCTTCGAAATTCTCGGCATTCACCAGTGACCACAGCTGCGGGTCATAGGGCTTCAGTGTGACGGGAACCGAGACGGCATAATGGTCGCCATCAGCCGGTCTGCCCAGCACGGCATGGGACAGCAGGACAAAGGTGACGACAGCCAGCGGGCTTAGCCACAGCCAGCGCCATTTCGGACGGGAACGGCGCGCAAAGGGGTGCATGGCGCCGGGCGCGCGAATCACCTTTGCTTTGCTGTCAGTCATTGAAATGACGATGTTTCCCGTTGCGTTGGCAGCATTCAGCCAGCGCCTGATTGAGCCATAATAAGGGTAAATGATTTCTAAATCGTAGACGCAGATCACATTTCAGGGTCGCGGCATACCCCCCTCTCCGTCACCAAACCTCCCTTACCGCCGGTGGGCAGCCGGGTCAGGCGGGTCAGGCGGCGCAGGTGGTCAGAGCCTCAGAGCTTAGGCGCCGGGCACACCCAGCAGGCGCGCTTCCGCCCGCAGTCGTTCCGTTGCAGCGGGGTTGGCGGCAATTGCGGCATCCAGCGCGGTACGTGCCTTGGCCGGTTCGCCCAGTGTCATGCGGCTGCGCATCAGCATGATCCAGCGGTCCGGCTGTGCCGGGTTGTCGCGCAACTTCCCTTCCAGGCTGGCGATCATCCCTTCGATCATCATGTCCTGCTGCCCCTTGGGCAGGGCGGAGGCATCCTGCATCTGTTGACGTGTCGGGCCAGGAATGGCCTGCGCCGCGACAGGCGGGGCAGCGGCCTCAGGCTGGCGAATGGTAGCGATGCGACTGGTGACGGCAATGTTGTGGCGCTGGCCCACCTGTTCGATGGTGCGTTTCAGGTCCGCCTCCCATGGGGCGCCTTTGGGCGTATCCGCCAGCAACGCCAGCCACGCCGTAATCGCGCCGGCATGGTCGCCATCCAGATCCTTTTTCACCGCCAGAAAATAGCGGGCGCGCGGATCCTTGGGGTCCAGTCCCACGGCGCGATTGAATGCCGCCAGCGCTTCGTCCGGCATCACCGGTTGCCCGTCGCGCGATGCCATCACCAGCGCCTCCCCCAGCGCTGACCAGTTCGATGCAACGCCGGGCGCGAGCTGAGTGGCGCGGCGATACCCCGTGGCTGCGGCGGCGTAGTCACCGTTGTCGAAATGCGCCTGCGCTGCAGCAACCACCGCTGCCGGTTCGTTGGGCTGACCGCCTGCCGTCGCGGCTTGCGGTGTGCCGGCGGACTGTGTGCGCCATACGGCGAATCCCAGCGCGGCCGCGAGTGCGATTCCAGCCAGCAACAGGGGTATCCACATGCGGCTTGGGGTGGCGTCTTTCACGTCGTTAGCCTGATTCGCCATCGGGAGAACTCCTTGAAAATCATATATTTATATTCAAAGGATGCAGGGCATTGCCCGGCGCGGACATAGCGCAGCCTTGCGCCCTTCGCCAAGCGGGGCCCGCATTTCATTGAAAAAAGAGGGGTTCCAACCCGCCTGCGAATCCTGTAGTCCAGCCAATTGAAGGTGCCGGAGAGCATTTTTCTAACAAGGGGTCGCGCCAGGAACTTGAGTTTCAGGGGTGGCGCATGGCGAATTCAGATCACGTAGACCTTCCCCGTTTCATGGAAGGGGTTGCCCGGCGAAATCCGGGGCAGACGGAATTTATCCAGGCGGTGCAGGAAGTCGCCGAGGATATTTTCGAGTTTATCGCCGACAAGGAAGATTATCACCGCGAACAGATTTTGCGCCGCATTGCGGAGCCGGATCGTGTCGTGTCCTTCCGCGTTTGCTGGGAAGACGATGCTGGCAACGTCCGCGTGCAGCGCGGCTGGCGAGTGCAGAACAACAATGCCATCGGCCCGTACAAGGGCGGCATCCGTTTCCACCCCAGCGTCAATGAATCGATCCTGAAATTCCTGGCGTTTGAACAGACTTTCAAGAACAGCCTGACCGGCCTGCCGATGGGCGGTGGCAAGGGTGGCGCCAACTTCAATCCCAAGGGCAAGAGCGTGCGGGAGATCATGCGCTTTTGCCAGAGCTTCATGAACGAACTCTATCGCCACATCGGCCCGGATACCGATGTGCCCGCCGGTGACATCGGCGTTGGTGCGCGCGAGGTCGGCTTCATGTTCGGCCAGTACAAGCGGCTGACGAATACGTGGAATGGCGTGTTGACTGGCAAGGGGCTGGAATATGGCGGATCGCTGATCCGGCCCGAAGCGACCGGTTATGGCGCAGTCTATTTCCTGCTCGCGATGCTTCGGACCAAGGGCATGTCGCTGGAAGGGAAGACGGCGGTCATCTCTGGCTCCGGCAACGTCGCGACGCATGCCGCTGAAAAGGTGGTCCAGTCCGGCGGCAAGGTGCTGACGCTTTCCGATTCCGGCGGCTTCATCCACGATCCCGATGGAATCGACCTCGACAAGATCAACTGGGTGAAAGCGCACAAGACGCATCGTCGTGGCCGCATCGAAGACTATGTGACGGAATATCCCAAGGCGACATTCCATGCCGGAAAGACGCCGTGGGGTGTCGTGTGCGATGTCGCATTGCCGTGCGCGACGCAGAATGAGCTGCTGGGCGACGATGCGCGTACGCTGGTTGCCAACGGCTGCATCGCGGTGAGCGAGGGCGCGAACATGCCCACTAACCTCGAAGGCGTGCACGTCTTCAAGGCGGCGAAAATCCTCTATGCGCCGGGTAAGGCGGCGAACGCGGGCGGGGTTGCGGTTTCCGGTCTGGAAATGAGCCAGAACAGCGAACGCCGATCGTGGAAAGAAGAAGAATTGCAGGAAATGCTGCTCGACATCATGGAGGGGATTCACGGGCGCTGTGTCGCTTACGGCGGCGACGGCACCGGCTATATCGATTATGTGAAGGGCGCAAATATCGCCGGGTTCAAGAAGGTGGCCGACGCCATGTTGGCGTTCGGCGTCGTCTGATGAGCAAGGGCGGCGGCGTTGGCGCGCGGCAGATCTGCGGGGGTCAGTTTCGATGAAGGACATTTTGCGGCGCGCCTTTGGCGAAGTGGCAGGCGGCGGTCGGCGTGCGCTAGCGCGAACCGCCGTGACCATGCTGGCTGCATTGACCATGGTGGTGATGCTCGTCGTCGCCGCACCCGAAGCCCGTTCGACCGCCGCCGCTCAGGGTAGCTATCTTGGCGTCGCATCCTGTGCCGGATCGACCTGTCACGGGCGGATGGCGGGCGATGGCCCTGTCGTCCGTCAGGATGAGATCGCCCGCTGGCAGGAGCCTTCGACGCAGGGCGGTGCCCACAGCCGTGCCTTTGCCGTCCTGTCGAACAGCCGATCGCAAGCCATCGCCCGTCAGCTGGGCATCGGCGATGCGGCTTCTGCGCCCATGTGCCTTGGCTGCCACAGCAGCGCGGCGAGCGCGGGCGGCGGGACGTTCCGCTATCAGCAATCCGATGGCGTCAGCTGCGAAACCTGTCACGGCGGTGCCGCCGGGGGGATTTCCTCGCACTATGCCGGGACGCTGACCGGCCCCGCCAAGCACGCCGACAACATCAGCCGCGGCATGCGCGATCTCACCAATCCGTCGACCCGCGCCGCGCTGTGCCTCGATTGCCACTTTGGTTCGGCGACGCAGGGGCAATATGTCACTCATCGCATCATGGCGGCGGGGCATCCGCGCATTTCCTTTGAGCTCGATCTTTTCTCCACCCTGACCGCGCACCATAATGAGGACGCGGACTATGCCGAGCGCAAGGGGCGGGCCAACCATGTCCAGCTATGGGCCGTGGGGCAGGCTATGGCGCTGGAACGTTCGCTGTCTCTGTTCCAGAACCCGCAGCGCGGGACGGAAGGCATCTTTCCCGAGTTCACTTTCTATGACTGCCACAGCTGCCACCGCCGGATTACCGATGCGGCAGAGCCGACGCGCACCTTCATCGAAAATCCGGGGCGCCCGATCCCTGAAGGCCAGCCGCCGTATCAGGATGAGAACATGATCATGCTCAGCGCGGCGGCGCATGTCGCGTCGCCAGCCCTCGCCGCGCGGTTCGATGCCAAGGCACGGGCGTTCCATGCTGCGATGGGCCGCGACCGGGCAAGCGCCGTGGCCGCCGCACGTGATCTGGCTGCCGCGACCGGAGAGCTGCGCGCGGCCTTTGCCGGATCGTCGATGGCGGGTGCCGAAGCGCGCATCGCGCAGACAATCGTGAGTGACGCCATCCGCCCGCGCTTCACCGATTATGAAGGATCGGTGCAGGCCGTTATGGCGGTTGATACGCTGCTGAGTTCGATGGTGTCTTCTGGTCAGACGACGGTCGGCGCGGCGGCGGGCATTCGGGATGACATCAATCGCGCTTATGCAGCGGTGCGTGATCCCAATGGCTTTCGCCCGCGTGAGTTCCAGGCCTCGCTGGGCAGCGCGGTTCGCTCCATCGTGGCGCTGAGGTAAGGGCGATGCGCGCTTTTCGTTCCGCCTCGATCATCACCATCGCGTCGCTGCTGCTGGCCAGCTGCGGCGGCGGTGGCACCAGCTCCGCTGCCGGGCCTGCCGTGCCGTCGCCAACCCCGACGCCCACCGGGGCGCGCTATGCCATCCCCGCGGCAGAGGCGTTGACGACAACCGACGTCGAGAAAATCGTGACGCAGGCCGTGGCCGAAGCGACGGCGCGCGGAATCAAGGCGGTGATTGTCGTGGTCGACAGGCCGGGCAACGTGCTCGCCGTCTATCGCATGACGAACGCGCGTGCTTCGGTGCAGGTTGCGCCAGCGCCGAACGGCATCAATCACGATGCACAGGCGGAAGCCATCCCGACGACCGCCGCGGCCATCGCCAAGGCGATAACCGGCGCTTATCTGTCCAGCGGTGGCAACGCCTTCTCCAGCCGCACGGCCAGCATGATCGTGCAGCAGCATTTTCCGCCTGCGCCGGTTGCTGCGGGGTTGGAATCGGGGCCGCTCTATGGCGTGCAGTTCAGTCAGCTGCCCTGTTCGGATCTGTCGGCCCGCTATGCTGAGGGCAACATTGGCACAGGGCCGTTCGTCGGGCCGAAGCGCTCACCGCTTGGTCTGGCGGCTGATCCGGGCGGCTTCCCTCTGTACAAGAATGGCGTGCTGGTCGGCGGCGTCGGCGTCATGTCCGATGCCATCTATGACTTTGACCGCGACATTACCGACATTGAAATCGACGCGGACGAATATGCCGCACTCGCCGCAACCAGAGGTTTTGAGGCGCCGGTAGAGATCCGCGCTGACCGCATCCCGGTGGACGGAACGACGCTGCGCTATTCGGATGCGCGGTACGAGGATATTCTGTCGACCACCATTCCCACCTTTGCCTCCATCAATGGCACGGCGGTGGGTCAGCTCATTCAGGTGCGCGGCTATTTTGGTTTTCCCGCGCCAGTCATTCAGGCTGGCACGGCCTATGGGACGGAAGCTTCTGGGCTTCGCCTCGCCACGGCGGCCGAATTCTCTCGCAGCGACGCCATGGTCCTGACCAATGGGGCAGGGACGCCGCGCTACCCCATACGTGGCGGGACGGACGGCTTTGCGGTCAATGCGCTGACCGCGGCCGAGGCGCGCACGATTCTGGAAGAAGCGTTCACCGTGATGGCGCGTGCACGCGGCCAGATCCGCCGCCCGCTGGACAGTCAGGCGCAGGTGACGATCAGCGTCGTCGACACGCTGGGGCAGGTACTGGGCATTGTCCGCGCGCCTGACGCGCCGGTGTTCGGCATCGACGTTTCGCTGCAAAAGGCGCGGACGGCGGCTTTCTTCTCCAACGCAGCGGCAGCGGGTGATCTTGCAGCGGCAACAACGACGCCCGAAGTGCCGACCTATGTGGGCAAGGTGCGAACGTTCCTGAACGACCCCACTGCGCTGACCGGACAGACCGCCTTTTCCGATCGTGCCAACGGCAACCTGCACCGCCCCTATTTCCCGGATGGAGAGGTGGGGCGTCCGGCGGGTCCGCTGTCACGTTCGATCGAGGAGTTCAATCCTTTTTCGACCGGGCTGCAATCGACCGCGATCTTCAAGGACATCAAGGACCATCTGTTCTTCGTGTTCAACGTCTCGCCGACCGACGTGAAGCAATATTGCACCTATATGCCGCAGGTTCTGCCTAACCAGACGCGGGTTTCCAACGGCTTCCAGATCTTTCCGGGCAGCGTGCCCATCTATCGCGGCAACCAGCTGGTGGGCGGCATCGGCATTTCGGGCGACGGCATCGATCAGGACGACATGATCAGCTTCCTCGGCCTCGCCAATGCGGGTGGGCGCCTGAACCATAGCATCGACAACGCACCACCGGCGAAGCGCGCGGACAACGTCCTCGTCAAGCTGCCGGACGGGCGCGAAGTCCGACTGCGGTACGTCAACTGTCCGTTTGCGCCGTTCCTGGACAGCAGCGCCAACAACGTCTGTCAGGGGCTGTAACGGGTGCTGCCGCTGATCGCCCTTGTTGTCGACCATTCGGCCCTGCCACAGGTGCGGGAAGCGGACCTGCTTGGTTCCACCTCGCGGGCGGCGCTGGTCGCGCGCGATAGGACGCATTCCACCCACGGCATCCTGACGCTGTCGATGGCGGACGCCATGCCGGCAGATACTGTGCTGCTGGACGCCACCGCTGCCGCTGCCGTCGAGGCAGGCGATGCTGCGGCTGGCGACAATGGCGGCGCACCAAACGGCGCCGTGGGCAATCCGGTGCCGACGTCGGCCGCCGCCGTCCCGGGCATAGAGGACGCGCCACCGCCACCGCCGGAAGCTCCGCCGCCGCCCGCCGACTGGCGCGTGCGGGTGGACCCCAGCGTGCTTGAACAAATCCTCGACGGACGTCGTCGTCCCGGCTGGCATCCCGGCCTGCCTGAAGCGGTGACGCAGGATAACCCCGGTGCGATCCGCGTCCTGCCACCGTCGGCATTCCCCAGCGATACGCTGCCCATTCCGGACCGCTGGCGGCTGGTCACGGCATTCTGCCCGGTGCAGTCCATCTATGTAGCGATCCAGAATGTCTGCCACAGCCCGCTCGACCCCTATCACCAGAACCGCTTCAAGGGTGACCGCCCGCTAAATCTTTCGGGCGTGCCGCGCTTCATCCCATTTCGCGGCGACGACTGGTTCCTGACGCTGACGGCGGTGTCGGACACGGTGGTTGAACCGCGCACCTTCCCCATCCCTGTCGGCGTGCAGACCACCGAACGCCCCGGCAGCATCAACGTGTTCGGCAAGCCGGACAGTCTGGTGCTGTCGCAGACGTTCATTGCGGGCGTTGCGCTGACCAAGGGGATGACCGCGTTCAAGCCGCCGGATGTTGAATATCGCGTCGCGTTGGCGTTCAACATGAACTATGTCGACGTGCCGGAACGCCGCGTGCTGTTCGTCGAACCTTCAAAGCCGACTCACCGTTACGACCATTTTCTGGGCGTGCAGGAAGCGTTCATCGACAAGCATCTGGGCAACGACTCCGATCGCTACGACTTCCACTCGATCCGCATCGGCATCCAGCCGTTCCAGGCCGATTTCCGTGGTTTCCTGTTCAACGACAACCAGCTGGGCGTCCGCATCTTCGGCAACCGGGACAACAACCGGTTCCAGTATAACCTGGCGGCATTCTGGCGACTGGAAAAGGACACCAATTCCGGTCTGAACAACGTGACGCAGACGCCGCGCCGCGACTGGGTGTTCGTGGCCAACCTGTACCGTCAGGATTTCCCGGTTCCGGCGCTGACCAGCCAGATCACCGTCGTCTATAACCGCAACCGCGAAGCGAACCGCATCCACATCGACAGCAACGGCTTCCCCGTGCGTCCGGCGCTGCTGGGCGTGTTGCGCCCGCGCACCTATGACGTGGTCTATGCCGGTTACAGCGCGGACGGGCGCATCGGGCGAGTCAACCTGACGGCGTCGTTCTACGGCGCATTCGGTCGCGACGACTTCAATTTCCTGACCGACGTATCGTCTGAAATCCGCGCATTCTTTGGCGCGGCGGAGCTGAGTTACGATCACGACTGGATGCGCTTCCGCCTTTCCGCGCTCTATGCCACGGGCGCGCATTTCGGCTTCTGCGATCCCAAGGCATCGCTGAGTTTGCGCAAATTGAACAGCCCGTTCCAGGGCCATCCCCATGTGCTGGACCTGCCCTGGGTGGAAACCTCCACCGGCTCCCTGGGCCAGGGCATGTCGGTCGCGGTCGGCATGGCCATCGGTCTGCGGCTGCAGAAAATCCCCGCCCGCGTCTACACCATGCTGGGCGACGGGGAATTGCAGGAAGGCGAAGTGTGGGAAGCGGCGATGTCGGCGGCCCATCACAGGCTGGACAATCTTTGCGCCGTGATCGACTACAACAAGCTGCAAAGCGACAATTGCAACGACGCGATCATGCGCCTGGAGCCCTTGGCCGACAAATGGCGTGCGTTCGGCTGGTCGGTGGCGGAAATCGACGGCCACAATATTCCCGAAATTCTCGATCAGCTGCGCCGGGCTGGCGCGACCCGCGAAAAGCCGTCGGTCCTGATCGCCCACACGATCAAGGGCAAGGGCGTGCCCTATATGGAAAATATTCCCACCTGGCATGGCAGCGTGAAGCTTACCCGCGTCCAGACGGAAGAGGCGTTGACCGCCCTGGGCGCGTCCGCCGATGAAATGAAAGCACTCCTCGATGTCTAGTCCCGCTCTCATCGCCAACAGCGATTCCCTGCGCGAAGCCTTCGGCAAGACCCTGTCCGCGCTGGGCGACGAATTTCCCAAGCTGGTGGTGCTGGACGCCGACATCGCGGGCGGCACCGGCGTGCATCACTTCCGCAAAAGCCATCCCGACCGCATGATCCAGTTCGGCATCGCCGAGCAGAATATGATGGCGGCGGCGGGCGGCATGGCGGCGGTGGGATTGATTCCCGTGGTCACCACTTTCGCCGTCTTCTGCCTGCGCGCCATCGAACAGGCGCGGCTGTCGCTCTGCTATGCCCGCCGCAACGCCAAGATCGTGGCCAGCCACCCCGGCCTGGATGTGGGGCCCGATGGCGGCTCGGCCCAGGCGCTGGAAGACCTGGCCGCGTTTCGCGCCATTCCCGGCATGACCGTGATCTCGCCCGCCGATCCCACCGAAATGGCGCTGGCGACCCGCGCGATATTGGAATTTGACGGCCCGGTCTATATGCGCACCGGCCGCAGCCCCTGCGCCCGCCTGTTCGGCGACGATCACAGGTTCGAAATCGGCAAGGGCCAGATCATCCGTGATGGCGACGATGTCACCATCGTGGCCTGCGGCACCGAAGTCGCCCGCGCGCTGGCCGCCGCCGACATGCTGGCGGAAGACGGCATTTCCGCACGGGTGGTGAACATGGCCACGATCAAGCCCATCGACACCGCGCTATTGTCGCGCTGCGCGGTCGAGACCGGCGCATTGGTGACGGCGGAAGATCACAATATCCATGGCGGGTTGGGCGGCGCGGTGGCCGAAGCCCTGGCCGCGACCACGCCCTGCCCCGTCGAGTTCGTGGGCGTGAAAGATACGTTCGGCGCCTCCGGCGAGCCGGAAGAGCTGGCGCATCATTTCGGCATCTCCGCGCCCTTCATCGCCGACGCGGCCCGGCGCGCCATCGCCCGGAAAAAGAAATGAGCCGCTTCTCGCTTGCCGGAAAATGCGCCGTCGTCACCGGCGGCAGCCGCGGCATCGGCCGAGCCATCGCGCTGGGCCTCGGCGACGCGGGCGCCGATGTTCTTCTCACCTATCGCGAGAAATCCACGGAAGCCGAAGCCGTCACCAAAGCCATCGAAGCCAAAGGCCGGCGCGCCAAGGCCGTGCGGATGGACGTGACGGACCGCGCCAGCATCGATGCGGCCGTGAAAACCGCCGACGCCTTCGGTGCGATTTCGATCCTGGTCAACAATGCCGGGATCAACAAGCCCACCGATTTCGACCAGATCAGCGATGCCGACTGGGACAATATCCTGGCCACCAATCTGAAGGGCCCCTTCATGGCGGCCCAGGCTTTTCTGCCGTTGCTCAAAAAAGCGGGTGGCGGGGCGATGGTGCATATCGGCTCGGTCAGCGGCCAATATGGCGGGCCGCGCACGGCCCATTATGCCGCGTCCAAAGCGGGACTGATTTCCTTGGGCCAGGTGATCGCGCGCTTCGGCGCGGCGCATAACATCCGCTCCAATGTGGTGGCGGCGGGGATGATCGCATCCGACATGGCGGCAGGCGGGCTTGCCGCGGCCAGCGTGCAGAAAGCGGCGGAGAATATTCTGCTCAAGCGCATGGGCAGCCCGGACGAAGTGGCGGATGCGGTGGTGTTTCTGGCCAGCGACGCGGCGTCCTACATCACGGCCCAGACCCTCAACGTCAATGGCGGCCTTTATTTCTGATGACCAGCGGAAAGACATTGCTGATCGTGTCGGGCGGCATCGAAGCCGCCGACGCCGCCAAGCGCGCCAAGGAAATGGGCCATATGGTGGTGGTGTCGGACATCGATGCCAACGCGCCCGGCTTTGCCTTCGCCGATTCCTGCCTGATCGCCGATGTCTATGGTCCGGCGGAAACCGCCGCGGCCGCCGAACGCTATAACCGCAAGATCCGCAAGATCGACGGCGTGCTGTGCGTCGCCGCCGATGCGCCGGTCACCGCCGCCACCGTGGCGCAGCGCCTGCGCCTGCCGGGCCTTCCCGTGCATGTGGCGGAACTGGCCTGCGACAAGCTGGCGATGAAAAAATGTTTCCGCTCCGCCGGCGTGGCGGTGCCCTGGTTCGCCGAAGTCGCGACCCCTCAGGAATTGCAGCGCATCGCCGTCGAACGCGGGCGCGATCTTGTCATCAAGCCGGTAGACAGCCGGGGCAGCCGGGGCGTGCAGCGCGTCGCCCAGGTTCAGGACCTGGCCACGGCCTTCATGCTGGCCCGCTCTTACTCGCCCAGCGAGCGGGTGATGGTGGAACAATATCTGCCCGGGCCCCAGGTTTCGACGGAATCACTGGTCACGGGCGGGCGTTGCTACACGGTGGGATTCTCCGACCGCAATTACGAATATTTGGAGCGTTACGCGCCCTTCTTCATCGAGAATGGCGGCGATCTGCCCAGCCAGCTGCCCCAGGAAACACAGGACAAGGTTCATGCCCTGGTCGCGCGCGCAGCTTCCGCGATGGGCGTCACCGACGGAACCGTCAAAGGCGACATCGTGATCCATGACGGCGAGCCTTATGTGATCGAATTGGCGGCACGGCTGTCGGGCGGATTTTTCTGCACAAGAGAGATTCCTTTGAACACGGGCGTGGATTTCATCGGAGCCGCGATCAAGATCGCGTTGGGCGAAAGCGTCAGCGAAGCGGAGATGACGCCCAGCCGGTCCGTTCCGGTGGTGCAACGCTATTCGTTCCCCAAACCCGGCACGGTGGTTGCGGTTCACGGCGCGGACGATGCGCGCAAAATTCCCGGCATTGCCGAGCTGGTGGTGACGGCGCGGATCGGCGACGTGATCCCTCCGGCCGGCGACAAGCGGCCGACCGGCGCGATGGTGCTGGCCACCGGTGCAAACCGGGAGACGGCGCTGAAAGCGGCGAATGACGCCCTTGACCTGATCCGGATCGAAACCGCATGAACGCGCCGCTCCGCGCCCCGGACATCCAGGCCGCGAGCGGGCTTAACGTCTTCGCGTTCTTTCATCTCAATCTTGCTTTCTCGTCCATCGAAGAAGAGCGGCGCGGCGAGGTGATCGCGCGCTGTTACTGGCCGCTGCTGCGGCTGGCCGAGCGCTGCGGTCCCATCGGCATGGAAGTTTCCGGCTATACGCTGGAAGAAATCGCCGCTCGCGATCCCGAATGGATCGGCCGGGCCAAAAGCCTGATCGCGCAGGGCCGGATCGAGCTGATCGGGTCGGGCTATAGCCAGATGATCGGGCCTCTGGTTCCGGCGCGTGTCACGGCGGAAAATCTGCGCCTGGGACACGAAATTTACGAATGCCTGCTGGGCACGCGCCCGCGCGTGGCGCTGATCAACGAGCAAGCCTATGCGGCGGGACTGGTCAGGCTTTACCGCGATGCCGGCTATGACGCCATCCTGATGGATTGGGACAATCCGGCGGCGAGCCATCCCGAATGGACGGCCGAAATCCAATATCTGCCCCAGCGCGCGCTGGGCGCCGATGGCCGCGACATCGCGCTGATCTGGAGCAACACCACCCTTTTCCAGCAATTGCAGCGTTTCGCGCATGGCGATATCGATCTTCAAACCTATCTGCGCTTCGTCCGGGGACGCATGGGCCAGGGTCCGCGTGCTTTGTGCCTCTATGCCAGCGATGCGGAGATTTTCGATTTCCGTCCCGGGCGTTTCAAGACCGAGGAGCGCCTTTGCGGTCACACGGAATGGACGCGGCTGGAGGAGGCGCTTTGTGCCGTGGCGGAGGATGCGGTGATGACCGCGCCTTCGGGCGCTCTTGCCCTGCTGACCGTGCCCGGCGCGGGCCAGACCCTGTCCTTGGAAAGCGCCGCCTGCCCGGTGCCGGTCAAGAAGCAGCGCAAATACAATCTGGCCCGCTGGGCGGTGACCGGGCGGGACAATCTGGCGATCAACGCCGCCTGTCAGCGCATTTATGAGGGAATGTTGGAAAGCTCCAATCCCGATTGGAAAGAGCTTTGCTACTTATGGGCCAGCGATTTTCGCACCCATCTGACGGAAAAGCGCTGGATAGCCTATCGCGCAAGGCTGCAGGCTGCGGATGCTTTATGGGGTGAACCGGACGCCGCCGCGCCCACCTCGCAAGGCACCATCGCGGCGGACCGCTACATTCCCATCGAAACGCTCACGCTGCGCGCGACCCTGGACCGGCGGCGCGGCCTTGCCATCGCCAGCCTGCAATTTAGGGGTCAGGCGAAACCCGCATTGGGCGGCCTGCCGCACGGATTTTTTGACGACATCGCTCTGGCGGCGGACTGGTACACCGGAGACTGTGTTTTCGAAGCGCCGGGCGAGCACAAGCTCACTGACCTGGAATGGTGCGAGGCGCGCATCGCGCATCAAGCCAATGGCGATGTTGTGGCATTCGCGCGAATCGAAACGCCCAAAGGCCCCATCGAGAAAACCTTGCGCTTCTGCGCCGCCCTGCCGCGGATCGAATTCGATCTTGGTTTCGACTGGAACGATTGGGGCAAAGGCGTTTTGCGGCTGGGCCATTTCACCTTGCTGCCGGATGCCTTCGACGCGAAGCAATTGACGCTCGCCACCACCAATGGCGGCGGGCCCGAGAAATACAGGCTTGCCGGCCAGATCATCGAGCATGGCGCGCCGGTCTCGTTCCTGGTTTCGTCCAGCCACGGTTTCGGCATGACGGAAGGCTGGGCGGAAATCGGCGACAGCAAGACCGGGCTGCGGATCGATGTGGACCGCGCCGTCGCGCCGCTTCTGGGAATGCTCACCCATCGCCGTGCGGGCGAGAAATTGTTCTGCCAGATCCAGCTTTCGGCCTTGGAGCTGGACGATACCCGCAAGCCGGGCGCCTACCGCCCGGGCCCGCGGCGCTTCCGCTTTTCCGTGAGCGCGATTTAAGCGGCCGTCACTGGGCGACGCCTTTTCTGGTCGCGCGGCCGGACGGAAAACCGCTCGCCGCTTCGCGGCTCTCACTTTTCCTGGCCGTCGCTCCGAAGAAAACAAACGGGCGATGCCCCCCGGCATCGCCCGTTTGTCATTCCCACCGACGAAGAGTCCCCTACACCTTAGGGCGGATGCCGCCTTCTGGCTGTCATCCGAACATTCAAAAGTCTGGAAAAGCGGCGGACGCGAATGGACTCGCGTCCGCCATTTTTCTTTAGGCGTATCAGCCGCCCTGGAACAGGCCCAGGAGGGTCTGCGGCGCCTGGTTGGCGATCGACAGCGCCTGGATGCCCAGCTGCTGCTTGACCTGCAGCGACTGGAGCGAAGCGCTTTCTTCCGCCATGTTGGCGTCCACCAGATGGCCGATGCCGATCTTCAGCGTATCGGACAGGTTCTGGGCGAAGGTCGCCTGGATCGAGAACTTCGCGGCACCGGCCGACAACTTGGCCAGAGCCGAGTTGACGTTGGTGAGCGAGGACTGGATGGTGGCCACCAGGGTCGAAGCCTTGGCCTGGGTCGAGATCGTGGACGTCGATTTCAACGTCACGATGGCGCCAGACAGCTTCATGTTCTGGGCCTGCGTGGTGATGCGACGCGAACCGTCCGCGGACGCCAGAGCCGTGATCTGGGTGGTCGAGCCGTCAACCAGGTTGAAGCCGTTGAACACCGCGTTCTTCACGATCGTCGAAATCTGATCGCGCAGCGCGGTGAAGTCGGAGTTCAAAGCCTGACGGCTGGCGGTATCGAGCGAAGCGTCGGCCGCGGACAGGGCCTTCTGCTTCAACTGGATCAGCAGGTCCGAAATCGACTGACCGGCGGACAACGCGACTTCGATCGAAGACGTGCCGTTGTTGATCGAGTTGATGACGGATTCATAGCCGGCAACCGCACCGCGCTGATTCTGCGCGATGGCGAAGATGGCGCCGTTATCGCGGGCCGAGGCGACTTTCAAACCGCTATTGATGGCGGTTTGGGTCTTGGCCAACGCGCCCTGGGTGGAGGTAAGGTACTGCAGCGCGGTCAAGGCGCCGGCATTGGTATTGACACTAAAGCTCATTGGTCTCTCCGTTCTGGTACTGAGCGCGAGGGCTCATTGGGCATTTTGCCCGGAAGACCAATAGGCAAGCGTCGTGCCGTGCCGGATTCAGATTCACTTAAACATCGATTTTGCGCTCACACGGAAAAATGGTCCCGGCGGAGATTTTCCCGGCACTTTCCTGCCCGGCAATTTTTTCCCGTGTCCGGCAAATATTGCCCAGCGCGCACGGCAATTATTTCCACTTTGAAGAAAAGACGCGGCGCATTTGTTGGAAAAATTTGGGTAAAGAGAGATGCTTATCAATAGATTGATGCCCCCATCTGGAGCCAAGAGCCAAGACGACCCAGCGCTTCTTGAAGCTTGCTCAGGTCGTTCGTGAGGCCTGGTCGCCTCACGAACCCCCGCGCATGCGTAAGCATGCTGGCGGGGGGAGGTACCCGGTTCATAGCGACAGCGTATGAACGCGCTTGCGATGCGAAGGGCGGAGGGGAAATCTGTCGCGCAAGAAAAAGAGCGGCGCTCGCGCGCCGCTCTTTGCCCGTCTTGCGATATTTATGACCGTCAGCCGCCCTGGAACAGCGACAGGATGGTCTGCGGCGCCTGGTTGGCGATCGACAGAGCCTGAACGCCCAGCTGCTGCTTGACCTGCAGGGACTGGAGGCTGGCGCTTTCGTCGGCCATGTTGGCGTCCACCAGATTGCCGAGACCGGACGTCAGGGTATCGGCGAGTTTCTGGGTGAAGGTTGCCTGGATCGAGAATTTCGCCGCGCCGGCCGACAATTTGGCCAGTGCCGCGTTGACGTTGGTGAGCGAGGTCTGGATGGTGGCGATCAAGGCCGAAGCCTTGGCCTGGGTCGAAACCGTGGCCGTGGACTTCAAGGTCACGATGCTGCCGCTGAGACTCATATTCTGCGCCATGGTGGTGATACGGCGCGAACCGTCGGCGGAGGCCAAGGCCTGAACCTTGGTGGTCGAACCATCGACCAGGTTGAAATTGTTGAAAACCGCGTTCTTGACGATGGTCGAGATCTGATCGCGAAGCGCGGTGAAGTCCGAATTCAAAGCCTGGCGGCTGGCGGTATCGAGCGAAGGGTCGGCGGCCGACAGCGCCTTCTGCTTCAGCTGGATCATCAGATCCGAAATCGACTGACCAGCGGACAGCGCGACTTCGATCGCCGAAGAACCGTTATTCAAGCTGCTGGCGACCGACTGGAAGCCCGCAATCGCGCCGCGCTGGTTCTGAGCAATGGCGTAAATCGCACCATCGTCTTTAGCGGACGCAACCTTCAACCCGGAATTGATGGCATTCTGGGTCCGCGCGAGCTGACCCTGGGTTTCATTCAAATATTGCAGCGCCGTCATCGCGCCGGTGTTGGTGTTGACGCTAAAGGACATGGGATTTCTCCATTACTTCGTTCAGTGGGATGGCGCGCGTTCTACGGAGCCAAGGCATTTGACCTGCCCCCTCAGGTGCAACGGGTGTGCCAGAATGGTTCTAGCGATTTAACTTTTTAAGCCATTGATCTAACTAGGTTATTTTCCCGTGGCAGAGGCACCGCTTAGGCATGATTTGCCGAAGGGGAAAAAACTGCCCTGCATAATCAGATCGGGCGCCTTGGCTGAGGCCCGCCTCCCCCATGCGTGCGCAGCACGCTGATGGGGGAGGTGCCCGTAGCAGCGCTTATTGCGCGCGGGCATCGGCCCGCTCGCAAAAG
>CALMGU010000173.1 GCA_937865685.1 uncultured Alphaproteobacteria bacterium
GATGCTGTTCGGCGCGATCTGGATCGTGATCGGCGCCGGCTTCAACCCCACCGCCCCAAGGCCCGCGCGTCCCTCACCGTCCCTGACCGTGCCCCTGGCCGCGCTGATCGTGGTGCTGCTGGTGTTCCAGTTCGTGCTGAGGCACGGGATACAGTTTTCGTGAGACCTGCGTGAAATGCGCTCAGATCAGTTTCTCTCGCAAGGACCACTCCACCAATCTACATAGCCAGTTCGATTTGGAGTGCCACCGATCATAGTGCCGAACTGATTTTTTCGGTTGATCCTGACTTCCATGAGAATGTTGCTTTTGGAGTCGTAGGAACTACCGATAACTCGATCTTCCGAGCGTTCGGCGATTGTGTACCTCTGCCGATAGCTACTAAAGTCGTCCGGCGATCGGATTATCTTCGATCCCGTTATTTCGAAACTGAATTCTACCGGCGGCAGCCCAGGTCCAGGGTTGAGTTTGCATCGCCATACTTCCGAAGCGTTAGCACCAAATCCCTGCAATAAGAACATTGCAGCAATCGTGCAGGCCCAACCCATTCGATGAGACGTCATGATGATTCCCGCGCGCAGTATTTTGCGGCCTGGGCAGGAGGATCGCGCGGAGCGTGCGATTAGCACGTGAGCACGTCCGACGAACCCAGGACGCAAAAGACCAGCGCCTTCAGTAATTGGTCCGCTCCTCGACGTGCTTTTCGACATCCGGGCGTTTGACCCATAAGGTCCTGAGCTTCCGCTCCGCCACAAAATGCAGCTGGTCGGAATTGTGCTTCGATCCGGGCTGGCTGGATTCGCCGTAACTCATCACGCCCATCGCCTTGATGGGGGTGGAGAATTCCACCATCGAGACCCAGGTTTCGCCCGCATTCACCTTGCGCTGGCCATTCTCCAGCTTGTCCCAGGTGATGGTGCGGAAGATGCCCAGATTGCCGAAGCCGCCATTGCCGGGAATGTTCACGTCGCCGATGTGGAAACGTGACACCTCGCCGTAAGGCCGGTCCACCGCGCCATAGAGCTTCACCGCCTGCTCCGCCGCCGTCTTCAGACTGGCCACGCCCACCGATGGATCGGCGATGCCGCGCGGAGTTTCGATGGGATCGTTGGCGTCCCATTTGACGGCATAATTCTTCTGGTTCGACATGCCGGGCCCGGCAAAGGCCTTCACCCATTCCTCGAACAACAGCGCGCCCTTGCTGTCGGCATTATATTGATGATCCCAGGCCTTCAGCACGGCGGCGGCCTTCTGCACATCGGCATCGTTGGAGCCCGCCGCCGCCTTCAAAATCTCCGGCACCATGCGGTCGGCCAGAAGCGCGGTGGTGGTGTGCTTGAGGCGGATGAAATCCTCATAGGAAATCTTGCCGCTGTCGGCCATCAGATGCAGCGACTGTTCGTTGCGCATCGAAAGCGGACCTTCGATGGCGATGTAAGGCGGATAATCCTTGTAATGGATCGCCTGCGGCCAGGTGGAGGTCCAGGGCGGATCGTTGGTGTTCTGCACGAAACCCGACGGCGGATTGGCGACGTGGGGAATCTCTTCGAACGTCATCACATCGCTGTCGTTCCACAAGGTTTCGGAGGTATCGCCCGGCACCATGCCTTTCCAATAGGCGAAATCGCCCTTCTTCCGCTTGGGCTCGATGCCGTTGTCGACATAGAGGATGTTCCCCTCGCGGTCGCCATAAACGATGTTGAAGGTGGGCACCTGCACCTTGCGGAACGCGGCCAGCGCCTGGTCATAGGTCTTGGCCATGCCCAGGTCCCAATATTCCTTCAAGGCTTCCGGCCGCTCCAGCCCCGCCACGCGCAGCGCCACCGTCGCGCCCGCCTTGGTGACGAATACCGGCCCCTGCGCGGTGGAACGGATGGTGAGATTCTCGGTCTTCATCGAACCGTCCGCCTGACGGATCTTGAAGCTGGCTTGCGCAGTGTCGAATTTCTTCGCCTGGCCGTCGAACATATAGCCATTCTCGAAGCCGCCCGGCGCGGGCGTCAGCTTGTAGATGGTCGCGCCCAGAATGGTGTTCACCGTGTTGGTGAAGGCATGGCGGTCGTCGAAATTGAAACGCAGCAGCGGCAGGCCGATTTGCGTGGCGCCATACATATGGAAGCCCGGCCCTTCCAGCCCTGCTTCATAATAGGTGAAGTAGCTGGGCGCCCAGGGCAGATGTGGATTGGCCAAGAGCATGGTGTTGCCGCTCTTGGATTTGGCCGGGGCCACCGCCCAGGCGTTGGAGCCGCCCACGTCATGCTCGTCCTTGATGTTCTGAACCTGCTCGATGGAGGTGACATAGATATAGTTGAACAGCCGGTGCGCATGCGCGATCACGTCCACGCCGGTCAGCGGCAGCACTTTCAACACTTCCGGATCGATGTTCGCCGCGTTGGCCCGCGCCGATGCGGTCATGCCCGCCGCGAAGGCATCCAGGTCTTTGCGGTATTGCGGCGTCTGCTGCGCATACCATTTCCTGGCCCGCTCATAGACACCGTTGGAGATCACCCAGCGGTCGCTCTCCGCATAATCATTGCCCCAATATTCGGCGGCGCGTCCCTGTGCCTGGCCGTAAAGACGCAAGACCAGATTGGCGTGGCTCTTCACCTGGGCCCAGCCGAAGCCGTAGAGCACGCCCGCTTCGTCCTTGCCGAAGACATGGGGCACGCCATACGTGTCCCAGAGGATTTCGCCATGCGGGCCATTGCCCGCCATCGGCTGCGACCCCGCCGGCACCGCCAGCAGGCCCAGCGCCGCCGCGCCCAGCAAGAGACTTTTCCAGGCTGCGGATTTTCCCGGTACCGGCATGCGAATCCCCCCAAGTTTGTCTTGTTGAGGCGAGTATGTCGGCAAGCCCACGCACGCGCCACGGCCCATGGCCGGCGCGGCCGGGAGAAATTCCCTCCTCAAACCTTCTCATAATTGTCGCAAACTGTGTCTGAATCTGTTACGGTGATGTTACCAGCATTAACCGGGGGGATGGGTTGGGCGACGGAAGCGAGCAGCAATTGGCTGAGGCCATGATCCGTTTGTATGGCCGCGACGCGGAAAGCGTGGCCATCGGACATGCCGAAACCCATGCCGATATGGGCGATCAGATCAAAAGCGACAGATGGCAGCGCATCGCCGAAGCCGTCGCCGAGATCCGGCGCCAGAAGACGGAATTTCTTGCGAAGGCGAAGGTGTGATCGGAGCTCTGACGCGCGCCCTAAAAAGCAGCGTCAGAGCCCGCTCAGATATGTTTCCAGAAGGCTGGCGATGCCCAGCACCGCATAGATCGCGGCCGAGATGTATCGCATCGCCGCCAGCGGAACCACGCGGGTGATCGCCTGGCCGAAATAGGCCGCCGGCACATTGGCCAGCATCATGCCAAGGGTGGTGCCCGCCGCCACGATCGCGATGCTGGAAAAGCGCGCCGCCAGCGCGGCGGTGGCGATCTGGGTCTTGTCGCCCATCTCGACAATAAAGAAGGCGATCACGGTGGTGAGAAAGACGCCGCGATGCGAAATTTTTTCGCCTTCCGCCGATTCCTTGTCGGGGATCAGCACCCAGACCGCCATGGCGATGAAGGACGCGCCGATCAGATAGCGGAACCAGAGCGCGTCCAGCAGCCCGGAAACATAAAACCCCGCCGCCGCCGCCAGAAGATGATTGGCGATGGTGGCGACCAGGACGCCCAGGATGATCACGAAAGGTTTGCGATAGCGCGTCGCCAGAAGAATGGTGAGAAGCTGGGTGCGGTCCCCCATCTCCGCCAGCGCCACCAGAAGCGCCGAAATCCCGAAATCCTGAAGGGCGTGCATCGATGATCCTTATGCGTGCCCCGCTATAGCCCGGATCGCCGCCACGTGCATGGGTGAAGAGCGGCCCGCGGAGCGGGTGAGCAGGTCCAGTGGACCTGCGAAAGCGATGAACGCCGCGAGCAGT
>CALMGU010000174.1 GCA_937865685.1 uncultured Alphaproteobacteria bacterium
CTGGCGCCGCCATTGGCGCGGGCGCGGGCCTGATCGGCGGAACCGCGGTCGGCGCGGACAATGCCCGGCGCGCGGCGGCCGATGTCGAGCGGGACTATGCTTCGGCCTATTATGCCTGCATGAACGAGGCGGACTACAATCCGGCTCCGCCTACCTATGCTAGGGGTGAGTATGATTATCCGCCGCCGCCCCCGGCTTATTATTATCCGCCCCCGCCGCCGCCGGCCTATTACGGGTATGGGCCTTCTCCCTATCCCTATTACCCCTATTATTATGGCCCGGCTTTTCGCCCGGGCGTGAGCTTCGGCTTCAGCTTCGGCGGCGGCCATCGCTGGCGCCATTGAGCCGGTCCGGGACGATCTGCCTTCTTTTGTCGGGGACGGCCGGGCTGTAAGGTCCGGCCGTCTCACTTTTGGGTCATCGATGCCGCCAAGAAACAATCCCGCCAAGCTCAATCCGCTGCAGCTGCGCACCTTGACCCTGCTCCAGGCGATCGCGCGCGTTCCCGGCGCCGCCAGCCCGCAGCCCAATGGCGATGTCGCCATTACCCAGTTCCCCCATGCCCATGGGGATCATTTCCATCTGGGCGATGCCACGGTGTCGGGGCGCGACGCCACGGGGCTGGAGAACCAGGCGGTGTGGAACGCGCTCACTCGCAAGGGCATGATCAAATCGGAATGGCCGCACCAGATCGCGCTGACGCCGGACGGCCTGAATTACGATACGGGATTGGCGGATGAAATCCTTCACCGCAGCAGTCACTGAGGCACGATGAACGCCAAGAAGCGCCGCCGCCTGTATTTCGCCGCCGCCTTGGTGGGGGCAGGCGGCATATTGGCCGCGGCCATCGTCTATCAGCTGGGCAATAATGTCCTGTATTTCTACAGCCCCAGCGATGTCGCGCAGAAGCATGTCGAGCCCGGCGTCGCGTTCCGCATCGGCGGCCTGGTGGAGAAGGCCAGCGTGCGCCACGGCGCCAGCGCGGATGTGCATTTCGTCGTGACCGATGGCGCGCGTTCGGTGCCGGTGGAATTCGCGGGCGTGCTGCCGGCCCTGTTCCGTGAAGGCCAGGGCGTGGTGGCAACCGGCGCGCTCAATCCGGGCGGCACGTTCCAGGCTACCGAAGTGCTGGCCAAGCATGACGAGAAATATATGCCGCCGGAACTGGTGGCGGCGTTGAAGCGCCAGGGCCGCTGGAAGGAAGGCGAATAGCATGATGAGTGTGCCTCATGCTGGGTGAGCTGGGTCAGCTCGCACTCTGCTTCGCGCTGGGCCTGTCGCTGGTGATGGCGGTTTCGGGTTTGCTGGGCGCGCGGGCCGGTGCGCCCAATTCCGAACTTCGTTCTGAGTTGGCGCGTTCCATCGCGTCGGCATCCACCATGGGCATGATGGTGTTCGTGGTGCTGGCCTTTGGCGTGCTGCTGACGGGTTTCGTGACCTCGGATTTTTCCATCGCCGTGGTCGCCAACAATTCGCACACCTTGAAGCCGATGATCTACAAAATCACCGGCGTGTGGGGCAATCACGAAGGCTCCATGCTGCTTTGGGTGCTGGTCTTGTCGCTTTATGCCGGCGCGGTGGCGGCGATGGGACGGGGAGGCGCGCGGCTTACCAGCGCTGCGCTGGGCGTGCAGGGCCTTCTGGCGGTGGCCTTCATCCTCTTTATTCTCTTCACTTCCAATCCGTTCCTGCGGCTGGATCCGGCGCCGTTCGAAGGTGCCGGCCTCAATCCCTTGCTGCAGGATCCGGGCCTGGCGGTCCATCCGCCCATGCTTTATGCGGGTTATGTGGGGCTTTCCGCCTCTTTCTCTTACGCCGCCGCTGCCCTGATCGTGGGCGAAGCGGGCTGGGCGCGCGCGGCGCGGCCCTTCATGCTGATCGCCTGGATCGCGCTCACCTGCGGCATCGCGCTGGGAAGCTGGTGGGCCTATTACGAACTGGGCTGGGGCGGTTTCTGGTTCTGGGACCCGGTGGAGAACGCGTCCCTGATGCCATGGCTGATCGCCACTGCGCTTCTGCATTCGGCATTGGCGACGGAAAAGAGCGGCGCATTCCGCACCTGGACCTTGCTTCTGGCGATCGGTGGATTTTCCTTGAGCCTGATCGGCACCTTCCTGGTGCGTTCGGGCGTGCTTTCGTCGGTGCACGCCTTTGCGTCCGATCCCACCCGCGGCTTCTTCATCATGGTCTTGATCTTCTGCGCCATTGGCGGCGCGCTGGGCCTGTTCGCCTGGCGCGCGCATACGCTTCAAGGTGGCGCGACCTTCGAGACGGTGAGCCGCGAAAGCGTGCTTCTGCTGAACAATGTCTTTCTGGTGGGCGCCTGTGCCGCGGTCTTTGTCGGCACGCTTTATCCCTTGGGACTGGATGCGATGACGGGTCAGAAGATTTCCGTCGGCCCGCCTTATTACGCGCTGACCTTCGCGCCGATCTTTTTTGCCCTGCTGCTCTTGGTGCCGTTCGGGCCGCAGCTGGGATGGCGGCGCGGCGACGCCAAAGCCGCATTCCGCGCTCTGGTGCCCGCACTGGGGCTGGGCGGTGTCGCGGCCCTGGTGGTCTTGGCCATGGTGAGCCCGCGTGCGCTCACCGGCATATTGGCGTTCGCGGTGGCGGGCTGGCTGATCGGCGCGTCCATGCTCGACTTCCTCAAGCGCAAGGGCGCGCGCGCCAGCGCCTTCGCCGCCGCGTTGGCGCATGCGGGATTGGGCGTCACATTGATGGGCGTCGCCGGCACCACTTTATGGCGCAGCGAAGCCTTGGATGTGGTGGGACCGGGCGAGACCATGACGGTGGGGCCTTACACATTGCGCTTCGACGGAGTTGCGCAGGTGCGCGGGCCGAATTTCCAGGCGACCCAGGCGCAGCTGGCCTTGATGGATGGCGGACGGGTGGTGACGGTGCTGCGGCCCGAAAAGCGGGTCTATCCCGCCGAAGGCCAGGAAGTGGCCGATACCGCCATTCGCACCACGGGCGTGCGCGACTTGTATCTCGCGTTGGGCGATGATCGCGGCAATGGCCGCTGGACGGTGCGGGCCTATGTCAGCCCGCTGGCGCCTTTCATCTGGCTGGGCGCTCTGGTGATGGCGGCGGGCGGGTTCCTCAGCCTGTGGGGACGGCTGCGCGTGAAGCTGGCCGCGCCGTCGCCCGCCACTCAGCCCGCCGAATGAGCCGGGTTCTCATTTTCCTGTTGCTGCTGACGGCATCGGCGCCGGCCTTTGCGGCGCCGGTGGCCGATACATTCGCGGACCGCGCCACCGAGACCCGCGCCCGCGCCCTGCAGCGGCAATTGCGCTGCCTGGTCTGCCAGGGCGAAAGCATCGACGAGTCCGGCGCCACCCTGGCCGCCGATCTTCGGCATCTGGTGCGCCAGCAGATCGCGGACGGAAAAAGCGACCAGCAGATCAAGGATTATCTGGTCGCCCGCTATGGCGCGTTCATCCTGATGCAGCCGCCGCTCCAGCCCGATACCTATTTTTTGTGGATCGCGCCTTTTGTGATTCTGATCGGTGCGGGCGGAATTGCCTTTTGGGTGATCCGGCGCGCCCGGCCGACCGAGTCGCTGTAAATTCTATCTATTTTGTAATATGCTCGTTAGAAACGAGCAAGAATTCCGGCGCATAGTCTGCTCATGGGGTCATCCGGGGGCGGACGGCGCCAGTTCCAAGGAGCGTATGATGCAGACCGAAAACCCCAGCAAATCCACCAATTCCGCACTTCGCCGGACCCGTGCACGCCTCCTGGCGATGGGCAGCGCCGCCGCGATCCTGGTCGTCGGGCTGGGCGCCTTCGCACTGATTCCCCAGACCCATCCCACCCAGATCGCCGATACCGCGAAGCCGATGCAGCTGGCGGCAAACGACACCCGCGCCACGCCCCGCATGCTGGAGAATTCCTCCCCCTTCAGCTTCGCCGATCTGGTCGAGCGCGTCAGCCCCGCCGTCGTGACCATCACGTCCGAAACCATGACCACGGAGAATGACAGCGACGATGCGCAGGAGAATATTCCCGCACCGTTCCGCGACCTCTTCAACCAGTTCAACAAAAACCAGCCGCAGCGGCCGCACAAGGCGATCAGCGCCGGTTCGGGTTTCATCATCGACAAGACGGGCCTGATCGTCACCAACAACCATGTGGTCGATAACGGCAAGAAGATCACCGTCAAGCTTCCGGACGGCCGCAGCTTCGAAGCCAAGCTAATTGGCACCGACCCGGCCACCGACATAGCGCTGATCAAGGTCAAGTCCGACAAGCCGCTTCCCACCGTGGAATTCGGCGATGACCGTCAGCTGCGCGTGGGCGACTGGGTCGTGGCGGTGGGCAATCCCTTCGGCCTCTCCAATTCGGTGACCGCGGGCATCGTCTCCTCGATCGGCCGCGATATTGGCGCGGGCAATTATAACGACTTCATCCAGATCGACGCGCCCATCAACCGGGGCAATTCCGGCGGCCCGACCTTCGATCTGCGCGGCCAGGTCATCGGCATGAATTCGATGATCTTCTCGCCGTCGGGCGGCAGCGTGGGCATCGGCTTCGCCATTCCGGCTTCAACCATTCATGACGTGGTGGGCCAGCTCCAGGCGCATGGCAAAGTCTCTCGCGGCTGGCTGGGTGTCAGCATCCAGAGCGTGACGCCGGAAATCGCGTCCTCGCTGGGCATCAAGGAAACCAAGGGCGCGCTGGTCGCCGATGTCGTGCCGAACGGACCGGCGGCCAAGGCCGGGTTCGAGCAGGGCGATATCGTCACCGCGATCAATGGCCAGGCGGTCGACGACAATCGCGATCTGACCCGCAAGGTTGCGCTGGTGGCGTCCGGCCAGACCGCGAATTTCTCGGTCATCCGCCAGGGCAAGCCGCAGAATATCAAGGTCGAGATCGGCACCCGCCCAGACGACAAGGTGGCGACCAACATGCCGAATTCGCCTTCGGGCCCGACCGCCACCGGCAACGCCATGGGCCTTGGCCTGGCGGCGCTGACGCCGGACGCGCGCAAGACCTTCAATCTGGCGGAAGGCACCACGGGTGTTCTGATCACCAAGGTCGATCCCAACAGTGACGCCGCCGAAAAGGGCTTGCAGCCCGGCGATGTGGTTCAACGGGTCGGCGGACGTCCGGTTCACACACCGGCCGATGTGCAGTCCGGCGTGAACGAAGCGCAGAAAGGCGGCCGCAAGAGCGTGCTGCTCCTGGTCGCGTCCAGTCAGGGCGGATCGCGCTTCGTTGCCGTGGATGTCGGCGCGTGAGTTTGAGTTGAGGTGATTATCGGGCGGGGGGCGAACGCCTTTCCGCCCGGCCCCCCGCGCCGGTGGCGGCAGTCCCCCCACCCACGCCGCCGGCGCGGACCCTATTGGCGCAAAGGAGTCTCACCGCATGCGAATTCTTGTCGTCGAGGATGATCTGGAAGCTCAGCGTTACCTGGTTCAGGGGCTGAAGGAATCCGGTCATGTGGTGGACGATGCCGCCGACGGCGATGTCGGCCTGTCGCTGGCGCTGTCGCGCCCCTATGACGTGGCGATCATCGACCGCATGTTGCCCAAGATGGACGGGCTGGGCGTGGTCGCCGAGATGCGCGAGCATGGCAATGCGACGCCGGTTCTGTTCCTCTCGGCCCTATCGGAGGTGGACGACCGGGTCAAAGGCCTCAAAGCGGGCGGCGACGATTATCTCACCAAGCCTTATGCCTTTGTGGAGTTGCTGGCGCGGATCGATGCCCTGATGCGCCGTCGCTCGCCGGTGACGGTTAAAACAAGGCTGACGGTGGGCGATCTGGACCTGGATCTTCTCACCCGTGCCGCCAAGCGGGCCGAACAGTCCATCGACCTGCAGCCCCGCGAATTCCGCCTGCTGGAATATTTAATGCGCCATGCCGGCCAGGTGGTCACCCGCACCATGCTCTTGGAAAGCGTGTGGGAGTATCATTTCGACCCTCAGACCAATGTGATCGATGTGCATATCTCGCGCCTGCGGGCCAAGATCGACAAGGGCTTCGATACGCCCCTGCTGCACACGATCCGCGGCGCGGGCTATATGATACGGGCCAGATAGGAGCAAGAAGGGGAGGCCATGCGCGCCGTTCTACGCCTCCTTCGTACCCAGGCTTTCAGAATCGTGCTGGCCTATGTGCTGCTGTTCGCCGTTTCGGTGAGCGCGCTTCTGTTCTTCACCTATTGGAACACCCGCCGCACCCTGGACGCGCAGACGGACCAGATCATCGAAGCCGAGATCACGGGCCTGTCCGAACAGTATCAGCGGCAGGGCCTGCATGGGTTGGGCGAAAGCGTGATGGCCCGTTCGCTGCATGGCGGCCAGGCGATTTATCTACTCACCGACAATTCGCACCGGGTACTCGCGGGCAATCTGGATACCTGGCCCGAGATCACCGCCAATCCCGGCAATTTCGTGGAATTCGATTATGAGCGGCGGGTCAATGGCGTGCCGGAGACGCGGCGCGCGCGCGGGCGTCTGTTCCTGCTGCCGCAATCCGGAAATTTTTACCTGCTGGTGGCACAGGATGTTCACGACCGCGACCTGACCCAGCGCATGTTCACCACCACCTTGCCCTGGACGGTGGCGCTGATCCTGGTGTTCGGCCTTCTGGGCGGGGCGTTGATGAGCCACAATATGCTGCGGCGGCTCGACGCCATCAATCGCGCCTCCAACGAAATCATGGCGGGCAATCTCACCCGGCGCGTGCCGGTGTCGGGCGCGGCCGACGAATTCGACGTGCTGGCGGAAAATCTCAACCGCATGCTGGACCGGATCGAGCGGCTCCTGAAGGGCCTGCGCGAAGTGACCGACAGCGTGGCGCATGACCTGCGCACGCCCTTGAACAGGCTTCGCCAGCGGCTGGAACAGTCCCAGGTGCGGATGATGGCGGCCGGATCCGATACCGGTGAGATCGAACGGGCCATCGCCGACACCGATCAGCTGATCGCCACGTTCAACGCCCTGTTGCTGATTGCGGAGACGGACGCGGGGGCGGCGCGGGGAGCGATGTCGCCGCTCGACCTGGCGTCGGTGGCGGGCGATGTCAGCGAATTGTACGAGCCTCTGGCCGACGAGAAGAACGTCACCCTGACCCTGGTGACGGCCAGCGTCCCCGCCATCGAAGGCAATCGCAGCCTGGTGGCGCAGGCCCTGGCCAATCTGGTGGACAATGCCATCAAATACACGCCCGCGGGCGGGCGCGTCGCGGTCTCCATCAGCCAGAGCTTTGCCGGCATCGATCTGTGCGTCGCGGACAGCGGGCCGGGCATTCCGGCCGAGGACCGTGCCCGCGTGGTGGAGCGTTTTGTGCGCCTGGAAGCCAGCCGCAATTCGCCCGGCACAGGGCTGGGCCTGTCGCTGGTGGCGGCGGTGGCACATTTCCACAATGCGAAGCTGCTTTTGGAAGACAATGCGCCCGGCCTGAAAGCGACCTTGCGCTTCCCGCGCCCCGCTCTCCGCCTGACCCCGCCCGGCGTCAAGTCCGCGCAAATCCCTTCTCGCACCGCAGCCGAATAGATTTTAAGGTCGGGTCATGCCCGATTTGCATGTCCCGCCCCGCCCTTTCGATTTCGCGCGTGTGGAACGCACGTTCGAAACGCTGGCCGAACGCGGCTTTGCGCCGGATGCAGGTTCGCTCCCATTGCTCGAAGGGGTGTTCGGCAACAGCCCGTTTCTCAGCCGCCTGGCCGCGCGCGAGACCGAGACCCTGAGGCAGATCCTGACGGCGGGACCTCTATCCGCTCTGGACGCGGCGGTGGCGCGCGCCGGGGCGGTGGCGTTCCTGGACGACGAGGCCCGGGCCATGACCGATCTGCGCGGGGCCAAACGCGCGGCGGCGCTCGCCATCGCGCTGGCGGATATCGGCGGGCTTTGGCCGCTGGAAGAAGTCACCGGCGCGCTCACCCGATTCGCCGATGCCTGTGTGCAGGGCGCACTGCGCTTTTTGTTGCGCAAGGCGGCCTTGCTGCATGGCCTGGCGGAAAAAGATGGCGCGGCGCTGGAAGCCGCGACCGGGCTCACGGTGCTGGCGATGGGCAAGTATGGCGCCCATGAGCTCAACTATTCCAGCGACATCGACCTGGTGGTGTTTTACGACGCCGAACGCTTTCCCTTCGCCAAGCGGGGCGACGTGCGGAGCGCCGCTGTCGATATCGTGCGCGGGCTGGTCAAGCTGATCGCCGAGATCACGTCGGACGGTTATGTCTTTCGCACCGATCTCAGGCTGCGTCCCGACGCGGGCGCGACCCAGGTGGCGATCTCGCTGGACGCGGCGGAAGCCTATTACGAAAATCTGGGACAGAATTGGGAGCGGGCCGCCATGATCAAGGCGCGACCCTGCGCCGGAGATCCGCAAACCGGCGCGGCGTTCCGGGAGATGATCGCGCCTTTCATCTGGCGGCGGAATCTGGACTTCGCCGCCATCGAAGATATTCAATCGATCAAGCGCCAGATTCACGCCCATGCCGGGCACAGCGAAGTCGCGGTGGCCGGCCACAACATCAAGCTGGGCCGGGGCGGCATCCGCGAGATCGAATTCTTCGCCCAGACCCAGCAGCTGATATTGGGCGGCCGCAATCCCGGCTTGCGCGCGCCGTCCACCCTGGCGTCGCTGACCGCCTTGGCGGCGAACGGCACCATCGCGCCGGAAACGGCGGCGGATCTGACCCGCGCCTATCGCTATCTGCGCATGCTGGAGCATCGCCTGCAGATGATCGAAGACGAACAGACCCATACCGTGCCCAAGAGCGAGGAGGGTGTGGCGCATGTTGCTTGCTTTATGGGCCATGCGAACGCTGAGGATTTCCGCGCCGCCCTGACGCGGACCCTGGAAACGGTGCAGGGCCATTATGCGCGCCTGTTCCAGCGCGAAGCCGATCTGGCGGACAGCCACGGCAGCCTGGTGTTCACGGGTGTGGAAGACGATCCGGAAACATTGGAGACATTGCGCGCCATGGGCTTCGGCGCGCCATCGCAAGTGGCGGGCACGATCCGCGGCTGGCATCATGGCCGCATTCGCGCCATGCGGTCGGCGCGGGCGCGCGAGCTTTTGACCAAATTGACGCCGGCGATCCTCAAGGCATTGGCGGGCACTGCCGACCCGGACTCGGCTTTCATTCAGTTCGACCATTTTCTTTCCAATCTGCCATCGGGGGTGCAGCTTTTCTCGCTGTTCCTGGCGCGGCCGGAATTTCTCACCTTGCTGGCGAAGGTGGTGGGATCGGCGCCACGCCTGGCCACTCATCTGGCCCGCACACCCGCCACGTTGGACGCTCTGCTGGATACGGATTTTCTGGCGCGCCTGCCGGACCGCGAGCAGCTGAACGGCCATCTGCAGCGCCAGATTCAGGGCGCGTATGAAGAACAGCTGGACGGCGCGCGGCGATTTGCCCGGGAAGAGAATTTCCGTGTCGGCGTCCAGCTGGTGGATGGGGCCGCGAAGGCCGAGCAAGCGGGGCCGGCTTTTGCCCGCATCGCCGAGTGCGTGATTGCGGGTCTTTTGCCTGTGGCGGGCCACGAACTGGCGGCCCAGGCCGGCATCGTTCCGGGCGCGGAGTTTGCCGTCATCGCCATGGGCAAGCTGGGCGGGCGGGAAATGACCGCCAGCTCCGATCTGGATCTGGTGTTCGTCTATGACGCGCCCGAAGGCGTCGAAGGGTCCGATGGATCAAGGCCGCTTTCGCCCACGCTCTATTTCGCGCGGCTGGCCCAGCGGCTGATTTCCGCGCTGACCACGCCCACGGCGGCGGGCACTCTGTATGAGGTGGACATGCGGCTTCGCCCCAGCGGCAATAAGGGCCCGGCGGCGGTGAGTTTCAAATCCTTTGCCGATTATCACGCCCGCGAAAGCTGGACCTGGGAGCATCTGGCGCTGACCCGCGCGCGCCTGGTGGCGGGCCCCGAGAAATTGCGGGCGCGCATTGAAGCCGAGATTGCCGCGCGGCTGACCGTTCCCCGCGACAGGGCCCGAATCCTGGCCGATGCTCGTGACATGCGCGAAAAGATCGCCGGGCAATATCCCGGCAAGAATCGCTGGGATCTGAAATATGCGCCGGGCGGGCTGATCGACATCGAATTCCTCGCCCAGTCCCTGCAGCTGGTCCATGGATCGGCACGGCCGGATATCCTGGACACCAATACGGTGGCGGCACTGGAAAAGATCGCGGCCGCCGGGATTTTGAGCGACGGCGATGCCCATATCCTGCTGGAGGGGGCCCGGCTTCAGACTTCTTTGACGCAGATCCTGCGCATTGCCCTGGAGGAGACGCTGGAACCCGGCACCGCTTCGTCCGGGCTGAAGGCACTGTTGGCCCATGCCGGGAATGCCGTGAATTTCACCCAGCTGGAACGGGAACTGGCGGCCCGCCAGGACGAGATTCATGCGGTTTTCGGCCGCCTGATGGCCGGCTAAAATCCTCTGCCGGACCGGCTTGAAACGGGCCGAGCTATCGGCCATAACCGCCTCCCTCGAACTTGGAATGCGGGCGTAGCTCAGGGGTAGAGCATAACCTTGCCAAGGTTAGGGTCGGGCGTTCGAATCGCCTCGCCCGCTCCAGTTTTCTCAAGACATCGGCTGTCATTCGGCGTGCGGGCGCGCGTTTTTGCGCGCGTTCATGCGTTGTTAGGCGGTGGGTGACAGTTCTCGAATTGGCGGCTCGATTCGGTCGAGCGCAAGGCGAGGAGGAGAGAACTCATGGCTATGGCTGATGGCGGCGGTGCGCGGTTCGATATTGCGCGGGTGGCTTCGCGGACGTTCGACTTGGTTGGGCGTAATTTAGTTCCGTTTGGAACGGCGGCGTTCATCTTTGCGGGGTTGCCATACTTCATACTGCTGATGGTGCAGCCTTCGATGCTGGCAGCGGGTGATCCGTCGGGCGCGTTGCCAATTATTGTAATTGGCGCGCTGGTTTCGTTTCTCGCCGGTATGGTGCTGCAAGCGGCCCTGACGCGGGCGTCGGTCGACGACCTTTCGGGTAAGGGCGTGAACCTTGGCGCTGCCATTGGGACGGGCCTTGCGATCCTTTTGCCGATGATCGGGCTTGGGCTGTTGATGGGGCTTGGCATCGGCGTCGGACTCATTCTGTTGATCGTGCCCGGGATTTATCTTGCGCTGTGCTGGGCGGTGGCGGCGCCGGTGTTGGTGGTCGAGCGGCTCGGCGTTATCGCTTCGATTCAGCGCAGCACCGCGCTCACGCAAAATCACCGGTGGGCTATCCTTGGGCTCGTTATTCTCTACGTTGTCGTCATTCTGGTGCTGCAGGCGATTGTCGGCGCGTTGGTGCCTGGCGCGGGCGCGGCGATGATGGGGCTCCCCGGCGGCGACACAGGGACGCCGATCATTGCGATTGTGTTGCTCACGCTCGTGCAGGTCATCACGTCGATGATTGCGACGGTTGGCATCGCGGCAGTTTATTTCGAGCTGAGGCAAGTCAAGGACGGGATCGGCGTCGATCAGTTGGCGCAGGTGTTTGCTTAAGAGAGGTCGTGCTTGTCACGTTTGCGTTTGCCGAAAAGCAAACGTTGTTCGAGGCGGCGGCGCAGGCTTGCGTAGTAAGCACTTAAGAAGGCGCGATCGCTTTCGGACGGTCGCGTCTTCCAGCCGATCTTAGCGCGGATTTGATCGGCGACGGCTAACATGGCCTCGGGTTCGGCGGTACGCAGAACTTGCTCTAAGACCTGAAGCTCCTTCACACCGTAGACGTCGAGTTGAGCGGGTTGGAACGCGTATTCCGCGTCGGCCGGCTTTTCCGTGGTGAGGTCAACCAAGAGTATCTGCTTCGGTGCTTTCAGGACCCAGGTACCAGCGATGAAGTCGCCCGCGCGCAGCCGGTCGCGGTTGAAGAATGGGAACAAGACGAAGATCCCGCACCAGACGATGCCGGCCAGGATGATCCACGCTTCGATCGACTCGCCACGTGCGAACAGAAAATAGAGCGGCAAATAGAGCTCGAGTTCGCGCATCGCGTTGCGGGCGACGACGGCGTCGGCGGTGAGAGCGGCGCCGTCGCGAGCGACCACGCGCAGGCCTATCAACCGCTTGCCCGGGGTCGCGGACCTTCGACCGCACTCGAAGATCGTGAAGTAGAAGTTGCGCAGCAGGAAGAAGCCCAGCATCCACACGATCTGCGCGGCCGGCCAGGTCTCGGCGAACTTGAGCTGCGTGAGCAGCGCGCCGATCGCGAGCGTGATCGCGATCAGGCTGCCCACTATGATGGCGAGGTCGATCAGGAGCGCGACGCCGCGCTCGCTGACTGGGGCGAGGCGGACGCGCAGGTCGACACCCTCCGGCGTGACCAGCGAGCGAATGCCGGGGTCGTTGTCGCGGTTAAGGGCGATCGAGGCCACGGCGGTCTCCTCGATAGAAGTAACTGAACCAGATCGCGGCGCTCACGGCCGCGATCGTGTAACGCAGTGCGTCGGAGTTGATCAGCTGGCGGCCGAAGCCTTCGAGCAGACCCGCGATGAAGAGCATCACAACGACGCCGACGATTACAATCGCGCCTTGGCGCCCGGAGCGTTCGGCGGCGGCGATGCGGCTCTCGTCACCCGGGAACGCAATCGACCACCCGATCTTGAGGCCCGCTGCGCCGGCTAAGATCACCGCAAGGAGTTCGGTGACACCGTGGATCAGGATCCAGCCAGCGAACTCGAAGCCGAGGCCGCGCGAGGCGAAGACGGCGAACATCGCACCGAGCGCACAGCCATTGTAGGCCAAGAGCAGCGACGTCGGTCCACAGAATGCGAAGCCAAGCGCGAAGGCAAAAATCGCGATCTGGGCATTGTGAGTAAAGAGGAACGTCGCGAATACGCTGAGCGTCTCGGCGCCGTCAGGCTTGTCGTAGAGCGTGTTGCGCAAATACTCGGTCGAGGCTGACGGATCGCGCCCGCTCGCCATGTCGGTGGAAACGAAGGCCGCGTACCAATCGGGTTCCGCGCTGACGAGAAGGTAGGCGGTCAAAGCGCCGGCGAACGTGATCAGGGCGGCAACGACGGTTTCGCGCCAGATGTCTTTGACGGCGACAGGCCAGTCGATCGCGAAGAAGCGGATCGCGCGCTCCTTTAGCGAGGTCCGGGCGCCGTAGACGAAGAAGTAGGCGCGCGCGCTCAGCGCTTCGAGGTAGTCGATCAGCGCTTGATCGAGAGAGGTCGCGCGGGCGACGGAGAGCGAAGAGAGAGCGGCGCGATAGAGGGCCGGGATCGCCAGCATCTCGTCGTCGGTCAGGCTCGACGGCGCGTTGCGTTCGGCGCGGTCGAGCAGTTCTTCGAGGTTGCGCCAGGATTCCTCACGTTCTTTGCGGAAGCGGAGCGAGCGTAACGTCACATCCATCAAATGCGCTCCCGGCGGCGGAGTTCGTCATAGGCACGGACGAGTTCGATGCCCAGATTGTCGACGGGCGCGTCGACGATGTGAACGCCGAGGCGGCGCAATTTGGCAAGGACGAGGCTGCGTTCGCGCAACAGGCGGTGCGCTATCACCGCGCGTGAAACGTCTTCGGGGGCTTGCGGTTCGGTCGAGCGCAGACGTTCAAGTTCCTCGTCGTGGAAGGCGACGAAGACGATCATATGGCGGCGCGCCAGACGGGAGACGTTCTCGACCATGAGTTCCGCCGAGACGGTGTCGGCGAAGTCGGTGAAGACCACGACCATCGAGCGGCGCTGCAAGCGTTCGGCCAGCGTCGCGAGGCCCAGCGTGTGATTGGTCTCTTCCGTCGAGTAGTCGAGTTCGGCGGTCCGGGATTTCAGCCGCGTGAAGGCGCGCGGGCCTGCAACGAAACCGGTTTGCAGGTGCGGCTTGGCGTCAAAGCCGAAGAAGCTGACGCGATCGCCGAGTTTGAGACCGACGTAAGCCAGGATGAGCGCCGCGTTGAGGGCGCGGTCGACACGCGGGGCGCCAGCGACCGGCTCGCACATCAGCCGGCCAGTGTCGATCGCGAAGGCGATCTGGGTGCCCCATAGCA
>CALMGU010000175.1 GCA_937865685.1 uncultured Alphaproteobacteria bacterium
TGACTCCCAACGCGATTCGTTCGTACCGTCGTGTCCATTGGCTTCCCCCTTGGCTTGGAGCCGCAACCTATGTGACGATCGCCATTCCAGAAAATAGATAGTTTCGTCATTCGACATCTGCTTACTCGATGAATGAGATCCGAGGACGGGCAACCACCCGTCCAGCGAGGAGGGGAGGAATGCGTTCATCCGGCGCTCGCTGTGGGGTGCATCGTGATCACCGAGCGAATCTCGCTCTCGCTGGACCAGCGAGCGCTCACCTCGACCCTCGAGCACCAGGCGCTGGATCGCCGCGGCCTGGTCTACGGCATGTTCGGCCACGTGGACGCCGGCTGCCTGCACGTGCGCCCGGCGCTCGACATGAAGGATCCGGCGCAGGAAGCGATGGTGCGCGAGATCACCGACGAGGTGTTCGAGCTCACCCGCAAGTACAAGGGCGTGCTGTGGGGCGAGCACGGCAAGGGCTTCAGGTCCGAGTACGTGCCGGAGTTCTTCGGCCCGCTGTATCCGCGGATGCAGGAGATCAAGGCGGCGTTCGATCCGTACCAGCCGGCCTTCGCGGAAATGGTGCCCGCGCTGGTGAAGGATTACGACGCGCTGGCATCATCCAGCCCGCTCAAGACCAAGTTGGCGGAGCCGATCGGGGCACTGAAGAGCTGGGACTATAAATGGGGCTCGGATTCAGTGGCGAATTCCATCGCCATCTTCTGGGGCGATGCGCTCTACAACAAGAAGATCCGTCCCATGCGCGCCGCCGGCATCCGGGAAGATTATGTCGACTATCTCACGCACAAAGCGTCGTCCGAAGACCGGCTGCAGGCCTTGTCGGAAGCGGTCGACAAGCTGACGGCCGATTTCGGAACCTGGAAGACGCCTTGGGGCAACATCAACCGCTTCCAGCGCATCAATGACGACATCGAAGCCAAATTCGATGACAATGCGCCCAGCGAGCCGGTGCCCTTCGACTCCGCGCAATGGGGATCGCTCGCCTCCTATGGCGCCGTCCATGACAAGACGAAGAAGTGGTACGGCGTCAGCGGCAACAGCATCATCGCGTCGGTGGAATTCGGGCCCAAGGTCAGGGCCTGGGCGGCAACGGTGGGCGGAGAAAGCGGCGATCCCAAATCGCCGCATTTCAAGGACCAGGTTCACGCCTATATCACTGGCGAACTTTTGCCGGTCTTCTTCTATCCAGAAGACCTCAAAAGCCACACCGAACGGACCTATCGCCCCGGCGAATAGATCTGCGGGTAAATCTGCACAGGTTTTGGCCGCTGCCGGATGCTTTTCCGGCGGCGGCCATACTTGACGCCTGTCCGAATCCGGAGGCCAAATCAGGGCCGCCGCGATTTTTCATGCGCATACCATAGGGGCTTTTCATGTCGAACCTGCACAGCCGCAGAGGCTTTCTCAATCTGACCGGCGCAAGCGCCGCCGGGCTTTTGGGGGCTTCGGCCTGGACGCGCGCCTGGGCGGCGGAAACGCCCGATCTGATTGTCACCAATGCCAAGATCTATACGGTCGATGCCGCCATGCCACGCGCGGAGGCTTTCGCCATCCGGGACGGCAAATTCGTCGCCGTGGGCAAGAGCGACGAGATCAGTGGGCTGGCGGGCAAGGGCACGCAGCGCTTCGACGCCAAGGGCATGACCATCGTGCCGGGCTTCATCGATTGCCACAATCACGCGCCCGGCAATGTGCTGATGTACGAAGCGGTGGTGGGCAATCCCTATGTGGTGGAATTCGTCACCATCCAGAGCATCATCGACAAGCTCAAGGCCCGCGCCGCCCAACTGCCGCCCGGCACCTGGGTCGAAGGCTATTTCCACGACGACACCAAGGTGAAGGACAATCGCATTATCGATGTCCATGACCTGGACAAAGTCTCGGCCGATCATCCGGTGGCGGTCCATCACCGCGGCGGCCACACATCGTTTTACAACAGCAAGGCCTTGCAGATGGCGGGGATCACCAAGAACACGCCTGACGCATTCGGCGGCACCTATGACAAGGACGCCAAAGGGGAATTGAACGGGCGTGTCACCGACCGTGCCCGCGCCGTTTTCGCCAAAGTGGGAACCCGCAAGACCTACAGCCCGGCCGAACAGCTCCAGCGCGATCGCGACGGCCTGGCCTTCATCTCCAAGCAATTCGTCAAATACGGCCTCACCAGCGTGCATCACGAAGGTGGCGACCTGATGGCGCTGCAGGATGTCCGGGCGCGGGGCGATCTGTTGCACCGGGTCAGCTATGAATGCCAGGACAAGATGCTGGAAGCGATGATCAACACCGGCATCCAAACTGGTCTCGGCGACGAATGGATCCGCTTCGGCGCCACTTCCGAGCATACGGTTGACGGTTCCTTCTCGGAGCGGACCATGGCGATCAGCCGGCCCTATCAGGGCATCACCCCGCCTTATCAGGGCAACCTCACCGAGAAGCAGGAAGACCTCGATGCCTGGGCGGACAAGGTCAACCGCGCCGGCATCCAGATGAACTGCCATGCCAATGGCGATGTCGCCATCGATCATGTGCTGACAGCTTATGAGAGGGCCTTAAAAGCGTTCCCGCGCGCGGACGCACGCCCCAAGATCACCCATTGCAGCCTGATCAATGAAAGCTTGTTGGCCCGGATCAAGGCGCTGAATGCGGTGCCCGCGCTGTTCACCACCTATGCCTATTACAACGCCGACAAGTTCCATTTCTACGGCGAAGACATGATGAAGAACATGATGGCCTATCGCAGCCTGCTGGACGCGGGCGTCCGCGCAGCAGCCGGTTCGGATTTCAGCCCCGGCCCTTTCGATCCTCTCATGGGCATTCAAGGCATGGTGACGCGCCACGGCTGGAACGGCGAGACCTGGGGCGCCAACCAGAAAATCACGGTGGACGAGGCGCTCAGGGTCAACACCATCAATGGCGCCTACAATAGCCACGAAGAAAATATCAAAGGCTCAATCACTGCGGGCAAGCTGGCCGATTATGTCGTGCTGGCCGAAGATTTGCACACCATCAACCCGGAAAAGATCAAGGACATCAAGATCGTCCGCACCGTCACCGGCGGCAAGACGGTCTATCAGGGCTGAGATTCAGCCGCCAGGCGATGCAGCGCTTCACCGGTGAGGCGCTGCCCCGTCCATTCGTCCAGCGGCACCGCGCCCAGCCCGCGATAGAAGCGGATCGCATTCTCGTTCCAATCCAGAACCGACCATTCAAACCGCCCGCAGCCTTCTGCAACCGCCTTGCGCGCCAGTGCCTGAAACAATCCGCGGGCGATGCCGTTGCGGCGAAAGGCGGGGCGCACGAACAAATCTTCCAGGTAAATGCCGGGCCGACCCAGGAAGGTGGAGAAATTATAGAAATACAGCGCAAACCCGGCCGGCGCGCCGTTCCATTCCGCCATCAACGCATGAGCGCGCTTATCCTCGAACAGATAGCGGCGCAGCATTGCGGCATCGGCAACGCATTCGGCGCTGAGACGCTCGAACTCGGCCAGCTCGCGGATATAGTCCATCATCAGTTCCGCATCGGCGGGAACCGCATCGCGTATTGACAGAGCACCCATCACAGCCCCTCACATGACATTGCGGAAAATTATCGGAATTTACGCCGCTCTCAACATGCGGCGCGGAATTCGCGATGAGAGATGTTGCCGCAGCCAGACCAATATCGATGGAACTTCAATAGTTTCGTTGCAAACGCCGCGAGAATCTCCGAAGTAGCCCCGGCATTCGCGGAGGATTCGATGCGCGACAGATCGCTTCCGGCCCTGGCGGCATTTGGGTTGCTGTTTTCCGGCGCGGCCCATGCGGATCCGGTACCTGAGCGGGTGGCCGCCATCATTCGCGCAGCCGCCAATGACGGAAATCCCGCCGAACTCGCCGCCACGATCAAATTCGCCAAAAAGGTCAATCCCCGCTCGGCCAAGGAAATCGACGCATTGGCGGCGCAGTTGCAGGCCGCCGCCGAGGCGCGGCACAGGGCCGAATTGCTGCGGCGCCGCTTCTTCGAAGGCTGGACGGGGCAGGGCGAAGTCGGCGCGTCCAATTCCAGCGGCAATACCCGCAGCACCACTTTGGCGCTAGGCCTGAATTTTTCGCGGAACGGCTTATATTGGGATCATGCTTTCAACGCGACGGCGGATTACCAGCGCGACAATGGCTCCGAGAGCAAGGGCCGCTACTTTGCCAGCTATAGCGGGCATTACAAATACAACGACAGAGCTTATGCCTTGGGCCTGCTGAGCTGGGAGTCCGACCGCTTTTCCGGCTTCGACAGCCGGTTAAGCGAATCCATCGGTCTGGGATATGCGATCCTCAAGGGTCCGCGGGTCAATTTTTCCGTGGAAGCGGGTCCCGCACTTCGTCAGACCGACTATATTCTGGGCCGTTCGGAAAATGAATTCGCGGGCCGCGCGTCGGCCAATTACATGTGGAAGATACTTCCCAACCTGGTGTTCACCGAGATCGTTTCCTATTACGGCCAGAGCCATGATAGCACCTTGACGTCGGACACCGGACTGACCGCGAATCTGATCGGCGCCTTGTCGGCGCGGGCCTCCTATCATGTTCAGTACGAAACCAATCCGCCCCTGGCGCTGGACAAGACCGACACGCTGACGCGGCTCACTTTGGTCTATTCGTTCTGAGGTCTATTCGTCCCGACCCGCAATTGCGTGCAAGATGGCGCCATCCGAATCGCACCGTGGCGACCAGAAATTCCCCATGCAAATTCCGGCCGTCATGTCATCCGGCGATCCCAAGCGCCGCGTTCTGAAGGACATATTCGGCTTCGACGATTTCAGGCCCGGCCAGACCGCCGCCATCGAAGCCGTGCTCGCTGGCCGCCATGTCCTCAGCGTGATGCCGACCGGTGCGGGAAAATCGCTCTGCTATCAGATTCCCGCCCTGGTGATGGGCGGGCTCACCCTGGTGGTTTCGCCTTTGGTCGCCCTGATGCAGGACCAGGTCGCGGCGCTCAGGCTTGCCGGCGTGGCCGCCGATACCATCAATTCCTCCGTTGACAGGACTGCCAATGTCGCGGCCTGGCGCCGGGCCGCGACCGGAGAAACCCGTCTGCTCTATCTGGCGCCCGAACGGCTGATGACCGAACGCATGCTGGAGGCATTGGGGCGTCTCGATATCCGTCTAATCGCCATCGACGAGGCCCATTGCATCTCCCAATGGGGCCCGGCCTTCCGGCCCGAATATGAAGGCCTGGCGCGGCTGCGCGATCTGTTTCCGTCGGTGCCGATCATCGCCCTGACCGCGACGGCGGATGAATCCACTCGCACGGATATTGCCCGGCAGATATTCGCCGGAAAGGTCGAGACCCTGGTGCTGGGTTTCGACCGTCCCAACATCAAGCTCAGTGTCTCGGCGCGCCAGGACGGCAAGCGGCAGCTCTTGGATTTTGTGAAGCGCCATCTCGGCAAGAGCGGCATCGTCTATTGCCTGTCGCGGAGGAAGACCGAGGAGACGGCCGCTTTTCTTGCCGAGCACGGCGTCCGGGCCTTGCCCTATCATGCGGGCATGACGAAAGAAGCGCGTGACGCCAACCAGAACAGCTTTATGACCGAGGCCGGATTGGTAATGGTGGCGACCATCGCGTTCGGCATGGGGATCGACAAGCCCGACGTCGCCTATGTGTTCCACACCGATCTGCCCGGCAATCTGGAGGCCTATTACCAGGAGATCGGACGCGCGGGCCGCGACGGAGGCCCCGCCGAAGCCCATATGCTGTTCGGCCTGGCCGATATCCGCATGCGCCGGATGTTCATAGAAGACGAAGACTCTTCGACGGAACATAAGCGGCGCGCCCATGGCCGGCTGGGAACCTTGATCGGCTATTGCGAAACCGCGGATTGCCGCCGCCAGATCCTGCTGAATTATTTCGGCGAAAACGCGCGGCCGTGCGGAAACTGCGACAATTGCCTCGATTCCGCGCCGCGCGTGGACGGCGAGGCGGACGCCAGGATCATTTTCGCGGCGATCCGGCAATCTGGCGAACGCTTCGGCCCGGCGCATATCGCCGATATCCTGCGCGGGCAGGGGACGCAGAAGATCGTCGACAAGGGCCATGACCGGCTTGCCAGTTTCGGAACCGGAAAGACCCGCCGAAAAGAAGAGTGGCTGTCATTGATCCGACAACTGGTGGCGGGCGGTTTCCTCACCCTGGATATCGTCGGCCATGGCGGCCTCTCCATTGCCGAGAAGGGCGATCAGTTGGCCTTAGGCGACATCGGCTTCCAGTATCGGATGGAACGGCCGGCGGCGCGCGGCAAGGGACGCATCGCACATTCTGAAAATGGAGAGAGTGCCGACCCGCAATTGCTGGATGCCTTGAAAAGCCTGCGCCTGCGTCTGGCAAAAGAACGCCAGGTGCCGGCCTATGTGATCTTCTCCGACAGGACACTGGCCGATATGGTCCTGCGCCGCCCCCGCGACCTGGACGCTTTTGCCGAAGTTAATGGTGTGGGCGCCGCCAAGCTCCGGGATTTCGGCACATTGTTTCTCGGTGTCATCGCCGCGCATCGCCTTGCATAAGCGGGCGGGGGTCAGTAATGGGTTTGCCAGGCGGGATGGGTGGCCGAGCGGTTTAAGGCTCCGGTCTTGAAAACCGGCGTGGCGGAAACGTCACCGTGAGTTCGAATCTCACCCCATCCGCCAACACTCCTCAGTAGCCGATGAAGGAACTTGGGTGCTGCCAGAACCCCGGTTAAATCCTTAGCGCACCGCCCATGCGCTTCTCGCCAGTTTCGTAGGGTCTACAATTGCGGCACGACCGTTTGCGGCGCCACGAAGGCGAGCACACGCGCCGGGTTTTCGACCATGATCTGGTGAATTGTCGCGTCGCTGACGCCCTGGGCCTTCAACCCCGGAATGATGACGTCGTCGATATAGGTATAACCTCCACCGCCATTGATCTTGAGTTGAGTCTGCGTGCAGATGTCATGCGAAATCATGATCTGCGAGGCATGCCCGGCTTTGATCATCGCAACGAGACTGTCGATCATCGACTTCTCATTTTCTTGAGGCAGGGGGGCCTGCCCCAGAAAATCCCATTCTATATATGGCCCCCGCGCGAAGACAGCCTCCAGAATCTCCGCCGAACGTCTGCCGCCCATATGCGACATCACGACATGGTGCAGATCGACGCCTTCCGACTGGACGATGTCGAGCGTCTGCACCGTATCCGAGGGCAACTCTTGATTGTGAATGGACATCGGCGCGCCCGTAATGCGAGACGCCCGCGCGCTCGCCCGGATGCTCTTTATCACATTGGGATAAAGCGTCGTTGGTTTTGTCCTGTAATCAGGATCGCCGACGCCGACTTCGCCGATGATTCCAGAGCGGATGTTTGTGCCCTGCGCACCCACCGTGATGTCGCGGACGAGAATGTCGGTGAGCTGCTGGACGGTAAGCTGGTCCATATCCGCTGGATGGTAGGGATGTATGTACCAGCCTGCGCCCATCACGACATTGAGGCCCGAGGCGCGCGAAACAAGTTTCAACGCCGTGGGATCGCGTGTCAGGCCGAAATTGGTCAGATCGACGATCGTTCCGCCGCCAGCATTCTTGAAATCCATGATCGCATCAAGCGATTCATTGAAATCCGAAAGCGGGCCCTTCAGCACAGGCTGGGGAATCCGCTTGATCACGGCAATATCCGTGAGCGATCCGGTCATCGGAGGCGGCTTCTTGAAGTCGATGAAAATATGCTCGTGCATCAGCGTCTCTCCAAGCGCCGACGGATCCATGAGGCCGCCCACCGTTTGCACCTTGCCCGCAATATTCGGGATCGGAGCCGGCGAATTGTCTTGCGCCATCGCACAGACAGGCACGCCGATCGCAAAGACGATTCCAGCCCTCAAACGGGACTTGAGCTTGCGCATGTCAGACCCCCAGCGATAGCTCGGATAGTTCGAACAAATCTACCCGGCGGACGAGTGGACGGCACTACCGAGCCGATCAAACATCGTCATGACCTTTTGTTCAATTCCTATACCCTTGACGGGTGACGAACTCTCCCGCTGGATCGCACGACAATCAGCGACAAAGAATATTGCCGCGATGGATATGGCCGCGGTCCAGCCGGCACACCATGACGGATCTCTGGCTGCCGGCACATGACGACCAAGTCTCGCATGAAGAAAAGCACGAAATGGGGACGGGGAACCCGCACCCGGCGCATTTCGAAATGAGCAAAACAGGCTCTATGGACCACTAAGCCCCTCAACATAGGACATAAACCGGCGCCAGACTTTGCACCCCGGGAAAGCATCCTTTAGCGTCCTAAAGTCTCCATGGCTGATTCGACCTGATGCGCGCCTTGCGATTTCTTGCAATTTTTGGCCTGGCCCTGGCGGCGGCAGGCTGCGGCACCACGCAGGTCGCGCCCCCACCGCAAAACAACACGGTCACGGTTCCCCGCAACGCCGGGGTCTATAAGGTCGGCAATCCCTATCAGATCGACAATGTCTGGTACTATCCGCACGAGCAGCCCGATTATGATGAAACCGGCATCGCGTCCTGGTACGGGCCGACCTTTTACGGAAAATCGACCGCCAATGGGGAAACCTATGACGGCAATGCCCTGACCGCGGCGCATCGCACCTTGCCAATGCCGGTCAATGTCCGTGTCACCAATCTGGACAATGGCAAATCCATCATCGTGCGGGTGAACGACCGGGGACCTTATGCGCGCGGGCGCATCATCGATCTGTCGCGCCGGGCCGCGGAGCTTCTGGATGTGGTTCAGACCGGTACCGCCAAGGTGCGCGTGACCTATTTGAGCCGCGCCGACATGGAAGGGGGCGGTCCGCCGCCGGCCATCACGCCCCCGGAGATCGCCTCGGCGCTGCCTGCGGTGCCCGCCGGAAAGGTGGACTCGTCCGCTTTGAACACAGTGCCGGGCGCCCCCGTGGCGCCGCCCGTCAGACAGAGTGTGCTGCCAGCGCCGGTCCCGCTTCCGCCTGTGCAAGTCGCGGCCAATCAGCCCAGCGATCAGGTGGTGCAACAGCCGGTCTCCGCCGCCACTCATCTTTATGTGCAGGTCGGCGCTTTTTCCAAGCTCGACAACGCCAAGACCTTGCTTTCCAAGCTGGGCGGCGACTTGCGGATTTCGACGCTTCAACGGAACGGACAGACGCTCTATAGGGTGCGCACCGGCCCGCTCAATTCGATCGAGGATGCCGATGCGGCCTTGTCCCGGATCACAGGGGCGGGCAGCAACGACGCCCATATCGTGGTCGATCAATGAAATGCCATCGGAGTGAACGCATGCGCCGCCTTTTCCTGACCTCCCTGTCCTTGCTGGTTCTGGCAGCGATTCCGGCACAGGCGGCCCTGGACACCAATGCGGAACATGCATTGCTGATGGACGCGGCCACCGGTCAGGTGCTGTGGCAGAAAGACGGCATGACCCCGATGCCGCCCGCATCGATGTCCAAGCTGATGACCCTGGAGCTTCTGTTCCAGCGCCTCAAGGACGGGCGGCTCAAGCTCACCGACACATTGCCGGTGTCGGAACGCGCCTGGCGCACCCAGGGCTCCAAGATGTTCGTGGAACTGGGCACGCAGATCTCCGTCGAAAATCTGATCCGCGGCATCATTATCCAATCGGGTAACGACGCCTGCATCGTGGTCGCCGAAAGCATGGGCGGGACGGTCGAAGGCTTTGTCGATCTGATGAACAAGCGGGGCAAGGAACTGGGCCTGGCGCAGTCGCATTTCGTCAATCCGGACGGCCTGCCGGACCCTCCGGGCCAGCTGATGAGCGCCTTGGACCTCGCCAAGCTGTCGCGGCACCTCATTCGCGACTACCCGCAATATTATCATTATTTCAGCGAGAAGAGCTTTGTCTGGCACAACATCACCCAGCCCAACCGGGATCTGGTGCTGGGCACCTTGCCGGGGGCGGACGGCTTGAAGACCGGCCATACCGACGCAGCCGGTTACGGCATAACCATCTCGGCCATGCGCGAGAATACGCGCTTCATCCTGGTGCTCAACGGGTTGCGCTATCCCCAATACAACAATGACTATTTTCCGAATATCAAACGGGCCGAAGAGGCGGGGCGTGTGATGGACATGGCGTTCCGGGAATTCCGGCGCTATGCGATCACCGCCGCCAATCAGGTGGTGGGGCAAGCCGCCGTGCTGGAAGGCAAGCAGGCTACAGTTCCCGTCACACCGACTGCCGCTGTGGCGGCCACCATGCAGGTGGATTCCCACTCCAAGCTGAAGACCGTTGTTAAGACCGACGCAGGCCTGACCGCGCCGATCGCGCAAGGCCAGCGGGTCGGCACCATGACGGTCACCGCGCCTGATTTCCCGGCCATGACCGTACCGGTATACGCTGCCCAGTCTGTCGAGCGCGCCAACATCTTCGCGCGCCTCTGGAACCGCTATTTCGGAAAGCATTGATAAGGCTCATGACAGGGCGCTTCATCACCCTGGAAGGCGGCGAGGGGAGCGGCAAGTCCACCCAGGCCAAGCGTTTGGCCGCCGCATTGCAGGCCAGGAAGATCGACGTCGTCACCACCCGCGAGCCGGGCGGCTCGCCCGGCGCCGAGGAAATCCGCGCGCTGCTGGTGAATGGCGCGCCGGGACGCTGGGATGCGCTGACCGAAACGCTGTTGGTCTATGCCGCCCGCGCCGATCACGTGGGCCGCACCATTGGCCCTGCCTTGCTGGCGGAAAAATGGGTGGTCTGCGACCGCTTCACGGATTCCACTTACGCCTATCAAGGCGCAGGCCGTGGCTTGGCGCGTGAAACCATCCGGCGCATCGACTCGGTGGTGCTGGACGATTTCAAGCCGGACTTCACCTTAATGTTGGACATCGATGTGGATGCTGGACTGAAGCGGGCAGGCGCGCGCGGCAACGCCGAATCCCGCTTCGAGAATTTCGACCGCGATTTTCACGAAAGGCTGCGCCAGGCGTTCCTCGACATCGCCCGGCGCAATCCCGACCGCTGTGCCATTATCGATGCGGCGGCGGATGAAGATGCGGTGGCGTCCGCGATCTGGGCGGCGGTTGCACGCCGTTTTGGGCTATAGTCGCCCATGGCCAAACGCGCCCGCATCAGCGAACCGGATGAAAGCGACCGCATTGAGGGCTTTCCCCATCCGCGCGAGACACTGCATCTGATCGGGCAAGAAGTGGCGCTATCCCGTGCTGCCCGTGCCATCCGCGGCGGCAAGCCGCCCCAGGGCTGGCTGATCTCCGGCCCGCCGGGCATCGGAAAGGCGACCTTCGCCTATCGCATCGCCCGCTATCTTCTGACCTATGGCGCGCGCGATACCGGCGCCGAGGACCTGTCGGTTCCCGCCAATGATCCCAACGCCTTGCAAGTGGCAGCGGGTTCGCATCCGGGATTGCTGGTTTTGAAGCGCGGCCTCAACGAAAAGACCGGCAAGCTGATGACGGAATTGTCCGTCGGCGAAGTGCGGCGGCTGGCCGGTTTTTTCGGCATGACCTCCGGTGCCGGAGGTTGGCGGGTGGCCATTGTCGATACCGCCGACGACATGAACACCAACGCAGCCAATGCGCTGCTCAAACTGCTGGAAGAACCGCCCAGCCGCGCCATGCTGATCCTTTTGGCCAATCGTCCGGGACAATTGCTGCCCACGATCCGCTCCAGGTGCCAACGGCTGGATCTGCGGCCGCTGGACGAGGCGACGGTCGCGGATGCATTGAAATCCTATCTTCCCGAAGCGGATGCGAATGAGCGCGCTGCGCTGGCGCGTCTTGCCGGCGGCAGCATTGGCGCCGCGCTCACCTTGGCGAGCGGTGAGGGCGGCGAGCTGGCGGCGGAAGCGGACCGGCTGATCGATAATGCGGCGAGCCCCGATACCATCGCTCTTTTGGCACTGGGCGAGCGGCTATGGCGGATGAAAGACGGCGTGGCGCGCTTTGGCGATTTTCTCGTAGAAGCATTGGCGGCACGCATTCGCGCCAAGGCCCGCATATCCGGCGCCCATCTGGAACGCTGGACGGCGCTGCTGGCGCGCCTGGAAGACAATTTCGCGCGCACGCGCGGTCTCAATCTCGAACCACGCCAGACCATTCTCAGCACGGCGCGCGACATGGCCGCCACGGCAAGACGGGCGGAGCCTTTATAACGATGCTGGTCGATAGCCATTGCCATCTGGATTTTCCCGACTATGCGGGCGATGTGGACGCCGTGGTGGCGCGTGCCCGCGCGGCGGGGGTCGGCACCTGTCTCAGCATCGGAACGGAGCTCAAGCGGTTTCCCGGCGTGCGCGCGGTGGCCGAGAAATTCCCCGATGTCTGGTGCAGTGTGGGCGTTCATCCGCATGAAGCAGACAAGGAATTGCTGACCGACGCGGCACCGCTCTTGGCCGAAACCACTCATCCCAAAGTGGTGGGGATTGGCGAGACCGGGCTCGATTACTATTATGAGCATTCTCCCCGCGTGCCGCAGATCGCCAATTTCCGCGCCCATATCGCCGCGGCGCGTGAGACCGGATTGCCTTTGATTGTCCATACCCGCGATGCCGATGACGACACGATCGCGGTGCTGGAGGATGAAATGGGGAAGGGGGCTTTCACTGGCTTGATCCACTGCTTCACCGGCACGCAACGGCTGGCGGACGCCTCGCTCGCCTTGGGTCTGATGATCTCGGTCTCCGGGATCGCCACCTTCAAGAACTCCCAGGCGTTGCGCGACGTGATCAAGACTGTACCGCTGGACCGTCTTCTGGTCGAAACCGATGCGCCGTTCCTGGCGCCAGTGCCCCATCGCGGAAAAACCAACGAACCGGCCTTTGTGGTGCATACCGCCAAGATGCTGGCGGAACTTAAGGGCGTCAGCGAGGCAGAATTGGCCGCCGTCACCACGAACAATTTCTTCCGCCTGTTCCGCAAAGTGAAACGTCCCGGATGAGCGCCGAGACGATCGAAGTGGATATTCTGGGATGCGGCTCGTCCGGCGGCGTGCCGCGCCTGGGTGGTCCCGGCGGTGCCGGCAATTGGGGCGACTGCGATCCCGCCAATCCAAAAAATCGCCGCCGCCGCTGCTCCATCCTGGTTCGCCGCAAATCGGATGCCGGCGAAACCCGCGTTCTGGTGGATACGTCGCCCGATCTGCGCGAGCAGCTCCTGAGCGCGCATGTCGCCCGCCTGGATGGAGTTCTGATCACCCACGATCATGCCGACCAGACCCATGGCATGGACGATCTTCGCGCCATCACCCTGATCACCGGAAGCCGCATCGATGTGTGGAGCGACCGGCAAGGCTGGAAAAGCCTGATGGCCAAATTCGGCTATTGCTTCGCCCAGCCGCCGGGAAGCGATTATCCGCCTATCCTCAATGCCCACGAGATTCACGAGCCGTTCAAGCCGTTCGTGATCGCCGGGCCTGGCGGCTCGCTGCCAATCCTGGCGTTCGGGCAGGGCCATGGCCAGGTTCGCAGCCTGGGTTTCCGCTTCGGTCCCTTTGCTTATTCCAGCGACGTGGATGGACTGGACGAGGCGGCTTTTGCCGCACTGCAAGGCGTTGAGTGCTGGATCGTGGATGCGCTGCGGCGAACCCCGCATCCCAGCCACGCGCACCTGGCCAGAAGCCTGGAATGGATCGCGCGGGTGCGTCCCAAAACGGCCATCCTGACCAACATGCACCTCGACATGGATTATGAAACTTTGCGCCGGGAGCTTCCGGCCGGCATTGAGCCGGCCTTTGACGGGATGCGGCTGAGCCTTCCGGCGCAATAAAGTTTACGCCCATTACACCGAACCATGCTATATTCCGGGTTGTATTGAACCGGTACCAGGGAGGTTTGTGATGAAGCGTCTTGCTCTACTTGGCGCATTGCTCGTTTCCGCCATGACCGCGCCTTCGGCAATCGCCGCACCGCAATTGGGCGGAAGCATGCCCGATAAGCCGATGGACAATCTGACCATGATCT
>CALMGU010000176.1 GCA_937865685.1 uncultured Alphaproteobacteria bacterium
TTGGTGGTGTATTTCTCGAGCGCCCCGCCACCCTCGGCCTCGCGCTCGCCCTCGATCGCCTCGGCGTCCTTGTCGGTCCTTTCCTCCGCGATCTTCGACAGGCCGTGCGACACGTAATTCACCACGTCGAGCCGGCTCACGCCCTGGCGGTTGAGGAGGTAGACCGCATGGCTCTGCTTCTCGCTGAAGATCGCCACCAGCACGTTCGCGACGCCGACCTCCTTGCGGCCGCTCGACTGCACGTGCATCACCGCCCGCTGCAGCACGCGCTGGAAGCCGAGCGTGGGCTGCACCTCCCGGTCATCACCCTCGGGCAGGCGCGGCGTCGCCTCGGCGATGTGCGCCTGCAATTCCGGCTTGAGCTTCGCGAGGTCGGCGCCGCAGGCGCGCAGCACCTCGCGCACGCGCGCCGTCTCGAGCAGGCTGCACAGCAGGTGTTCGACCGTCAGGAACTCGTGGCGCGCCTCGCGCGCCTCCCGAAAGGCTTCGTTCAGGCAGTACTCGAGCTCGGACGACAGCATCAGGTCTCCTCCAGGGTGCACATCAGCGGGTGCTGGTTGTCGCGCGAGAAGGTCGTGACCTGCGCGACCTTCGTCTCGGCGATCTCGTAACTGAACACGCCGCACACGCCCTTGCCCTTCATGTGGACTTCGAGCATCACGCGGGTCGCCTGCGGCCGGTTCATGCCGAAGAAACGCTCGAGCACTTCCACCACGAACTCCATCGGCGTGTAGTCGTCATTCAGCAATATGACCTGAAACAGCGGCGGTCGTTTCAGCTCTGGCTTGGCTTCCTCGACCACGACCCCGTGGTCGGGCTGGACTGCTTCGTCTCCCGGCATTTGACTGTTTATAGGGGTCGCTGATCGGCAACACAAGTCGCCGCGGGGAGGCGTCCCTAATTCTTGGCGAAACAGTCGCTTGTGAGCGCCAGCGACAGCCCCGTATGATTGGCCGGATGACCACCTCCGTGCTGCAGGGACTGCCCGCACCAGAAGCCTGGAAAGAGCTGCTGGTCGCGCGCGGGCCCCAGCTGGCGACCTGGGTGCTCGGGATCGCGCTCTGCGTGCAGGCGGCGGAGCGGGGTGGCGGGATTGTCCATCCGCCGCTCTACGGCGGAATGGGCGGTCTCGACAGACCGGCGACTGTCGTGATGGAGGCCGAGGACGCCGGCCTCACCGTCATCATGGACCGCTGCCCCAAGATCGAGCATGGCCGCTTTTCCGGCGAGCTGGGCTGGATGGGCATCAACCGCAAGGTGATCGACAACCGCAAACCGCTTTTGTTCGGCAAGGGCGGCAGCCTGAAACGGATCTGACCATGCTGACGATTTACGGCGACTCGATTTCCGGCAATTGCCTGAAAGTGAAATTCGTTTGCGACCGGCTTGGCATCGCCTATCGCTGGATCGAGACCGATGTGTTGAAGGCAGAAACGCGCACGCCGGAATTCCTGGCGATGAATCCGGCCGGCCAGGTGCCGGCGGTGAAACTGTCCGATGGGCGCGTATTGGCACAGTCCAACGCCATCATGCTGCATCTGGCGGAAGGCTCGGACCTGATCCCCGCCGACGCTTATGACCGCGCCTTGATGTTTCAATGGCTGTTCTGGGAGCAATATAGCCACGAGACCGTGATCGCCGTGCGCCGCTTCCACAAGGCCTATCTGAAGAAGCCGGACTCTGAAATCGATCCGGCCTTGCTGCCCAAAGGTGAGCGTGCCCTTGCGCTGATGAACGACCATCTGGCCAAGCAGCGTTATTTCGTGGGCAGCAAGCTCAGCCTTGCCGATATCGCCCTCGTCGCCTATACGCGCTGGGCCGATCAGGGCGGCTTCGATCTTTCCCGCACGCCTCACGTCCAGGACTGGATAGCGCGGGTGGAACAGGATCTGGGTCTTGCGCGCGCGGCCTAATGGCATTTTCGCGCTTGTCTTGGCCGCGGCGGTGGCGGCCTCCGCTGCCTATGCCGCCGACACGATCGGGCTTGCCCGCAAGCTGGTCGGTTATACCGGCGGCGTCAGCCTGATCCTGCGCAATTTCGAAGGCGGCATGGCGGCTTCGGTCGCGGCCCCCGACATCTTCCGGCAGAGTTTCGAGCAAGCCTTGGCCGACAATGCTCAAACCCTGGCCGCGGCAGACGAAGACCTGGCCCAGACCTATGCCCGTCTTTATTCCGCCGACCAGATGAGTGCGGAGATCGCCTTTTACGAGAGCCCGGAAGGCCAGAACATCATGACCAAGAGCCGCGACACGTTCGGCGTGGTGGTCTGGCCCGATCCCGGCACGCCCGGCCTCACTGCCGAGCAAAGCGCGGCGCTGGTCAAATTTCACGAAACCGTCAAACGGCGCGCCGCAATCGCGGCCGGAAATTCCGAGGCCACCGACGCCATCATGACCGCGGAGACCGATGCCCTGGTCAAGATACGCTCGGCGGCCTTTGCGAATTATTGCAAGATCAGGGATTGTAAGGCGGAGAAGGTCTCGCCGCCGCCGCAATAAGGAATTGATGACATGACCGATTATGGTTTCAGCACACTCAGCGTGCATGCGGGCGCGCAGCCCGACCCCGCCACCGGCGCGCGCGCGACGCCAATTTATCAGACCACGGCCTATGCGTTCGAAGATGCCGATCATGCCGCCGCGCTGTTCAACCTGCAGGTCTTCGGCAACATCTATTCGCGGATCATGAATCCCACCAATGCGGTGCTGGAAGAACGGGTGGCCGCGCTGGAGAATGGCCGCGCCGGTTTGGCTTGCGCCTCCGGTCACTCCGCGCAGCTGCTCGCGCTTCACACCTTGATGAACCCCGGCTGCGAGATCGTGTCGGCGCGCCAGCTTTATGGCGGCTCGGTCAACCAATTCTCCCAGAGCTTCGCCAAATTCGACTGGCATGTGAAATGGGCCGACACGCGTGATCCCGATAGCTTCAAGGCGCAGATCACCGACAAGACCAGGGCGCTCTATGCGGAGAGCATCGCCAATCCGGGCGGGCTGATCACCGACATCGAGGCTTTGGCCAAGGTCGCCCATGACGCAGGGCTGCCCTTGATCATCGACAACACCCTGGCATCGCCCTACCTGATCCGGCCCATCGAATGGGGCGCGGACATCGTGCTGCATTCCGCCACCAAATTCCTGGGCGGCCATGGCAACTCGATGGGCGGGGTGATCGTGGATGGCGGCAAGTTCGACTGGGGCAAAAGCGGCAAATTCCCCACTTTGTCGGAGCCCAACCCCTCTTATCACGGCATGCGCATGTGGGAGACCTTCGGCGACATGGCCTTCGCGGTCGCCACCCGCGTGCTGGCGCTCCGTGACCTTGGCCCTGCCCTCTCACCGATGAACGCCTTCCTGATCCTCACCGGCACCGAGACCTTGCCGCTGCGCATCCAGAAACATTCCGACAATGCGTTGGCGGTGGCGCGCTGGCTGAAGGCCAATCCTAATGTCGCCTGGGTGAATTATGCCGGGCTGGAAGACAATGAGAGCTATAAGCTGCACAGGAAATATTGCCCCAAGGGGGCGGGCAGCGTGTTCACCTTCGGATTGAAGGGCGGTTACGAGGCCGGGCTGAAACTGGTGAACGGCGTCAAGCTGTTCTCCCATCTCGCCAATATCGGCGACACCCGCAGCCTGATCATCCATCCTGCCTCCACCACGCACCGGCAATTGTCGGACGAAGACCGGACCAAGGCGGGCGCGGGCAATGACGTGGTGCGGCTGTCGATCGGGATCGAAGACGTGGCGGATATCACCGCCGACCTGGAACAGGCTCTGTCTCTCTAACCAATGCGGTGCCGCATCTCATAGGCATGCCAGACGGCGGCGCATAACAGTGCCGCCGCCGTCACCTGGTGCAAGGCCGCCAATTCTTCCGGGGCCTGCAGCAGCAACGTGAATATGCCCAACCCGATCTGGAAGGCGGTGATCGCCGCCACCAGCTTTGCGCTTTTCTTGACATAACCGCCAAATCGCATTCCGCCCGCGAATATCCAGGCGGCAAATCCGGCCGCGATATAGGCGCCGATGCGGTGATCGAATTGCGCCAAGCCGGGATTTTCGAAGAAATTGATCCACCAAGGCTGGGAGAAGAACGGGTCTTCCGGAAACATCCGGCCGTTCATGTCAGGCCAGGTGTTGTAGATCAGCCCGGCATGCAGGCCCGCCACCAGCGCGCCCAGCAGCATCTGGACATAGATCAGCGCCACAAACCCGATCGTTCGACCGGCGGGCTTGGGGGCGGATTTCAAGTCCCGAAGATATTCCAGCGCGATCCAGAGAATGGCGATCAGGAGCAGAAGCGCCGCACCGAGATGGATCGCCAGACGATATTGGCTGACGGAAACGCGCGTCTCCAATCCGCTTTGCACCATCCACCAGCCGATGAAGCCCTGCAGTCCGCCCAGCACGAACAGCAACAGCATGCGCGGCCAGTCGCTTTTGCGGATCGCGCCCTTCCAGGCGAACCAGAGAAAGGGCACGAAGAACGCCACGCCCAGGAAGCGGCCCAGGAAACGATGCGTCCATTCCCACCAGAAAATCCCCTTGAACGCTTCCAGGCTCATGCCCCGGTTTTCCAGAATGTATTGGGGGATCTTCTGGTATTTGGCGAAAGCGTCGGCCCATTGCGCATCGTTCAAGGGCGGGACCGCGCCCATGATCGGATCCCATTCGGTGATCGAGAGGCCCGAACCGGTAATGCGCGTCAGCCCGCCGATGGTGACCATGGCGAGGATGATGACGGCGATGGCCAGAAGCCAAACGCCCACGGCTTTGCGCGACGCCTGCATTGGGGTTCCAATACAGATTGCGCGGGCTTTGGTCCACTCTTGCCCGCCGCGGCATTTGCGGCGATGGTCCTGCCATGACGCCGCATACCAAAAAGCTGATCGGCACCATCCTGATGCTGATCTGGCTGGTGATTTATGCCCTGGTGGTCTCCGCCCTGGCGGTCCGCATCCTTCCCCATGCGGCCTGGTATGTGAGCCTGCTTTTCTATGTGGTGGCGGGCCTGTTCTGGATCGTTCCCATCGGCCTGGCCTTGCCCTGGATGTATCGGGAGCCGAAGCGATGATCGACAATGAGGCGCTGCACCGGTTCGAAGCCGTCGAAAACGATCTCACCGTTTTCGCCAATTACAGGGAGCATGACGGCCGCTATGTCCTCACCCATGTCGAGGCCGACCCGGCCCTGCGCGGTACAGGCGCGGCGGCGCGGCTGATGCAGGCGATCGTCGATCACGCCCGCGCCAAGAACCTCAAATTGATTCCGCGATGCAGCTATGCGGTGGCCTGGTTTCGCCGCCATCCCGAAGCGCGGAATGTGGCGGAATAAAGCCAAGTAATGAATCCCTAACCACGCCGCTTCTTTCCCCGGCACCAGTGACGGGCAGCCGCGTTCGGCGGTCATGCGGAGCTCTGCGCAAGATCTTCGGGACTTGTTGAAGCTGGCCGCCATGCTCAGGCGGTTCGCGGAAGACGCCACCGACCGCGGCTATGCCGCCAAATTCCTGCGCGCGGCCATCGAAGTGGAACTGCGGGCCGAATTCCTGGCCGGCCACCGCGCCGGAGAGCCCGAACCCGACTGGGAGCACCAAGCCGCGCTGCACGCCCCTGTCGATCTGCGGATATGACGGCACGCCTTGTTGGAGGCGTGCCGTCTTATTCGAAATTCAGCGCGGCTGGATCAGCTTGCGGTAGAGGTGCCAGGTGGCGTGTCCCAGAACCGGAATGACCACCACCAGTCCCAGGAATGTCGGGATCGATCCCAGCACCAGGCTGCCCGCGACCACCAGGCCCCACAGCGCCATGGGACCGGGATTGGCGATCACCGCTTTCACCGATGTGCTGACCGCCGTATCCAGGCCGATGTCTTGATCCAGCAACAGCGGGAACGAAACCACGCTGATCATCATTGCCGCCAGCGCGAACAGGAAACCCACGCCGCATCCGACCACGATCAGCATCTGTCCCGCCGGGGTCATGAAAACTTGATGCAGGAAGGCGCCGACGGACGTGGGCGTTATGCCGCCTTGGTCACCGGGCACGAAAATCAGGCGCGTGCCGTTATCGACCTTGGCGAAAATCCCTCCTACGTCCACGTGCAGAGTTTGGGCGTAGATGATCCAGGCCGTTAGAATCCAAAGCAGGAACAGCGCCACCAGTCCGGCGCCCAGGATCATGATCGAGCCGATGGCGGGCGCCTTCAACACATCGAAAGCGCTGGCCCAACTCACCGGCTCGCCCTTTTCGTGCATGCGGCTCATTTCATAGAGCGCCAGGGCCGCGAAGGGGCCGATGATGGCGAAGCCGGACATCAGCGGGAACAGGAGCGGAAGCAGGTCCGAGCCGAAGAAGAAGCGTGCCAGCACCAGCCCGACCGCCGCATAGACGATGCAGAGCAGCACCACATCGCTGCGGTAGGTCTGGAAGTCCTCGAAGCCCTTGCGCACCGCATCAAGGACGTCCTTGTTGTCGATGCGCCGGATCACGGGCGCGGGCGAATGGATGGTGTCCTGGACGTGATGGAGTGAATGGCCGACCGCGCTTAAGGCCCGTGCCGTGCCCGCCAGCTGCGAGCCGCCCCATTCGATCGGATTACGGATTGTCATGCGCCTTCCTCCTGACCTGTTCTGGCCGGGGGCGCTCGGGGCGCGGCGGCAACTCGCCGTCGGTCACGAAAAACCCGCGACCTTGTAGGAGAAACTATAGACCTGCGGCAGGATGCCGCAAGGGGTCAACGACAGCGGCGGCGGCTTTTCCCGGCGTCACACCGGAACCGGCATCAAAAAGTCTTGCTCGAACGCCGCCAACCTCTGGCGGACCAACCTTCGAAGCTGGGCACCTTGGCGTGAGAGCCGGTGGCGGCAAATGCCATCATCGCACTTTCAAGATGGCTGGCACGCGTGCGGGCAATCTGCTCCGAGCCAGCAAGCGATTGCTGCCCCGGGAGTGCCTTGCGAGGCGTGATCGTCATGCCGATAGTGTCCAGACACATTTGCGGCAACGGGTTGTGAGCCCGGATTGACCGAGGGGGATTTTCCATGAATCGGCGCACTTTGCTCGCGTCCTTGGCCGGCGGCGCGGCAATCTTCGCGGCCCATCCGCGCCCAGTCTGGGCACAGGCATCGGGAGCCGGCGGCCCCGGCTTATTGAACCTGATCACCGATGTTCCGGGGCTGCAGGTCGGTCAGGCCGACGATCCCAAGGCGCGCACCGGCGTGACGGTGATCCTGCCCGATGCCGGGCGCGCCACCTGCGCGGTCGATGTTCGCGGCGGTGGGCCCGGCACGCGGGAAACCGATGCGCTCAATTCCTGGAATCTGGTCCATTCCGTCGATGCGATCGTCTTGTCCGGCGGCTCGGTCTATGGCCTAGCCTCGGCCGACGGCGTGGCCGCATGGCTGGGCGCGCGCAAGCGCGGCTATGGCCTCAGCACCGCGCCGGGCGTTCCGGTATCTCCCATCGTGCCAGCCGCGATCCTGTACGACCTCGCCAACAAGGGCGACAAGAATTGGGGCACCAATCCGCCTTATCGCGATCTGGGCATGCGCGCGGTGGAAGCGGCCTCGCGCAATTTCATGCTGGGCACGGCGGGCGCCGGCTATGGCGCGGAATCGGGCGCGCTCAAAGGCGGGATCGGTTCGGCCTCTTTCATGACCAAGGACGGCATCAGCGTCGGTGCCATCGTGGCGGTGAACAGCCTGGGATCGCCGATTGTGCCGGGCACCAAGAATTTCTGGTCCGGCCCGTTCGAGATCGGCAAGGAATTCGGCGGGCTGGGCGCCAGCAACGCGCATGTGACCGGCGAGGATTGGGGGCAGGCCAAGGTCAATCCGGGCGCGCGCACCAACACCACCATCGCCTGCATCGCCACGGACGCCGATCTGGACATCGACCAGATGAAACGCGTGACCATGATGGCCCAGGACGGGCTTTCGCGCGCCATACGGCCCATCCATTCGCCCTTCGACGGCGATGTGGTGTTCGGCCTGTCCACCGCGAAGCAAAAGCTGAAAGGCCCGTCGGCGGATTTCATGGTGGCGCGGATCGGCGCGCTGGCGGCCGATGTCTTGTCGCGCGCCGTCGCGCGCGGCGTCTATGAAGCGAGCCTGCCGCCGGGCATGGAAGGCAAGACCTGGCGAACCTTGTGACGCCGGAAGACGGGGAGTGACCCAGTTGCCGCCCTTCCTCCGCTACACCATCGGCATCGCCGTCCCCTTCCTGTCGGTGATACCGACCGTTCCCCTGCTCAACCGTCTGCCGATGGCATTCTGGGGCGTGCCGGTCGGGATCTGGTGGTTGTTCGCCTGCATTCCGCTCGCGTCGCTTTGCCTTGCGATCTGCTGGTTCGGGCATGACCGTCATCAGCCGGACGAGCATATCGAAACCGACTATGGCGGCGGTTCGTCATGAGTGTCGCGTTTCTGGCCGTCATCCTGCTGTCGGTCGTGCTGGCGCTATTCTCCAAGCGCGGGCATCTGCGGCAAAAGGCGGAAGATTTTTTTGTCGCTTCGGGCCAGTTCAGCACCGTCCTGTTCTTCTTTCTGGCGGTGGGCGAGACCTACAGCATCACGACGGTGCTGGGCTTTCCGGGCGGGGTTTATGCCAACGGCACCGGCTTCATCACCTGGTTCCTGGGATATATCCTGCTGGCCTTTGTGGTGGGCTATTTCCTCAATCCCCTGATCTGGCGCGCGGGCCGCATTCACGGCGCCATCACCCTGCCCGATCTGTTCCGCCGCCATTTCGACAGCCGTGTCTTGGAATTCGTCGTCACCGTCACGGCGCTTCTGTTTCTGGTGCCGCTGGGCATGCAGCAATTTCTGGGCCTTCAGATCATTTTGCGGGAAATGAATTGGGGGATTTCCTCCCTGACGGCGGCAAGCCTCGCCGGGTTGCTGGCTTTTGCTTACATCGCGATTTCCGGCATCCGGGCCTCGGCCTATGTCGCCGTGCTGAAGGACATCCTTCTGATCGCCGCGATCCTTCTCACCGGGCTGGTGGCGATGGCCCATTGGTCGGGCGATGGCGCGGCGGCGACTCAGGCAGCCCTGAAACAAGCGGCGCAGCCCAGTCTGAACAGCGATGTCTTCGCGATCACCACCATCCTTCTTCAAAGCGCGGGCTTCTGCATCGTGCCGCAGACCTGCGCCTATATTTTCACCGCGCGCTCGGCGTCGGCGGTGCGGCGCGCCCAGGTCACCATGCCGCTCTATATGGTGATGTTTCCCTTTCTCACCGCCATCGCCTATTTCGCGCTGGGTCATCTGCCGCATATCGCGCCCGCCAATGACGTGTTCCCGGTGGTGGCCAAAGCGCTGCTTCCCGCGCCGCTGGTGGGCATGGTCCTGGCCGGCGCGGCACTGGCCGCGCTGGTGGTGCTGACGGGCGTGTGTCTCGCCATCGGCCCTTTGGTCGCGCGCAATCTGGTGCCGGGCCTCAATGACAACCAACAGCGCCAATGGTCCAAGGTGGTGATGGCGCTGTATCTGCTGCTGTCGATCGCGGGCGCGGCGACGTCCTCGCAGATGATGGTGACGATCAACAATCTCTACTATTTCGGCATGACCCAGTTCCTGCCCGGCATGCTGGGCATATTGGTTTTGCGGCGATTGCGCCCCGCCGCCATCATTGCGGGAATCCTGGCGGGGGACGCGGTGGCGATCGCGCTTTACGAATTTGCCATTCCGGTGGGCGGCATCAATCCAGGCTTCATCGGCCTTGCCGCGAACGCCGCCATCGTATTTACGACCCTGTATCTTGCGCCCGGTCCGGACCGGCGCCCCGCTGCATCCATGCCGCTCAGGGCAAGTTGAGCGCCTCCGGCATGAAAAGTAGGATTCCGACATGATCGAACAAAAGCTTTTTATCGCGGGCCGATGGACCCAAGGCAGCGCCACCTTGCCGGTTGAAGATCCTTCGACGGGCGAAACCATCGGCACCTTGGCCGCGGGCAAGGCGGGCGACATCGACGCCGCCGTCAGTGCCGCGCAAGCCGCCTTTTCCGGCCCATGGGGTGCCGCCACGGCGGCGGAACGCGGGCGCGTGCTGGCGAAGATCGGCAAAGCCGTGGAAGCCGAGGCCGACACCCTGGCCGAACTGGAAGCGCGCGATGTCGGCAAGCCGCTGAAACAGGCGCGCGCCGATGCGCTGGCGCTGGCGCGATATCTGGAATTCTATGCCGGCGCGGCGGACAAGCTGCATGGCGAAACCATTCCCTATCTCGCGGGCTACACGGTCTACACCTTGCGCGAGCCGCATGGTGTCACGGGGCACATCATCCCCTGGAACTATCCCATGCAGATCATCGGCCGTTCGGTGGTGGGCGCGTTGGCCGCTGGTAACGCCACGGTGGTGAAGCCCGCGGAAGAGGCCAGTCTCACCGCGCTCGCCTTCGCCCGCATCGCCGACGAAGCGGGTCTTCCCGCCGGGGCGCTCAACATCGTGACCGGCCTGGGCGAAGAGGCCGGCGCGGCGCTGGCGGGTCATCCGAACGTTCACCACATCTCCTTCACCGGTTCGACCGCCGTGGGCGCGTTGATTCAAGCGGCCGCCGGACGCAATGCCGTGCCGGTCACTTTGGAGCTTGGCGGAAAATCGCCCCAGATCGTTTTCGCCGACGCCGATCTGGAACGCGCCCTGCCCTTTCTGGTGAATGCGGGCATCCAGAACGCGGGACAGACCTGTTCGGCTTCGTCCCGCCTTCTGCTGGAGCGTCCGGTTTACGACCAGCTGCTGGACAAGCTCGCGGCCCGCTATCGCGCGCTTCGGGTCGGCGCGGCGCGGGACGATCTGGATGTCGGCCCGCTGATTTCCGCCGCGCAGAAAAAGCGCGTCGAGACCTATATCGCGCGCGGCCGGGCGGACGGGCTTGCCGTGGCGGCGGAAGGCGCCATCGCTTCCAATGCGCCCCGTGGCGGTCACTTCCTGGCCCCCACCTTGTTCGCCGGCGTGGCGCCCGATCATTTGCTGGCCCAGGACGAAATCTTCGGCCCGGTCCAGGTCGTGATCCCTTTCGACACCGAGGAAGAGGCCATTCGCATCGCCAACGGCACCGAATATGGACTGGTGGCCGGGGTGTGGACGCGCGACGGCAGCCGCGCCATGCGCCTCAGCCGCGCGGTCCGTGCGGGCCAGATCTTTGTCAACAATTACGGCGCTGGCGGCGGGGTCGAACTGCCCTTTGGCGGCACCGGACGTTCCGGCCATGGACGCGAAAAAGGCTTCGAGGCGCTTTATGCATTCACGCGGCTGAAAACGGTCGCCGCTTTTCACGGATAGGATGACGCATGAGCTTGCAGGGTAAAGTAGCGGTGGTGACGGGCGGCGCGTCCGGTTTCGGCGAAGGCATCGCGCGCCGCTTCGCGGCCGATGGCGCGCATGTGGTGGTTGCCGACCTGAATGAGGATGCCGGGAAAAAACTCGCCCAGCAGATCGGCGGCCTGGCCGTGCGGGCCGATGTCTCGCGCGGCGATGACGTGAAAGCGCTCGCCTATGCGGCGCTCGATCGTTTCGGCGGGATCGACATCCTGGTCAACAATGCCGGCATCGGCCACAAGCCGCAGCCGCTCGATACCTTGTCCGAAGAGGATTTCGACCGCATCGTGGCGATCAATGCCAAATCCGTATTCCTGACCGCCCGCGAGATCGTCCCTCTGATGAAGGCGCGCAAGCAAGGCGCGATCCTGAATATCGCTTCCACCGGCGGGGTCAGCCCCCGGCCCAACCTCACCTGGTACAATGCCTCCAAGGGCTGGATGATCACCGCCACCCGCGCCATGGCGGTGGAGCTGGCGCCGTTCGGCATCCGGGTCAACGCCATCAATCCAGTGGCCGGCGAAACACCACTGCTAGCCACATTCATGGGCGAAGACACGCCCCAGATCCGGGCCAAATTCCTGGCCTCCATTCCCATCGGCCGTTTCTCGACGCCTGAGGACATTGCCGCCGCCGCGGCCTTCCTTTGCAGCGATGAAGCGTCCATGATCACGGGCGTCGCCCTTGAGGTCGATGGCGGCCGCTGCATTTGAGATGTATTTGAACCGAGGGCACACGCCGTGAACATCCAGACCGGAATCGAACCGATCTTGCGCGAGATCGAGGCCCGCGAAGATGAGATCGTTGCCCTCACCCAAGACCTGATCCGCTTTCCCACCGTCAATCCGCCCGGCGAAGCCTATCGCCCCTGCGCGGAGTTTTTCGGCGCGCGGCTGGCTCGCCGCGGCATGAAAGTGGAATATGTCCGCGCCGAAGGCGCGCCCGGCGACAGCGACAAATATCCCCGCGTCAATGTGATTGCCCGTTACGAAGGCTCAAGGCCCGGACCTTGCGTGCACTTCAACGGGCATCTGGATGTGGTGCAGGCCGGCGCGGGCTGGACGGTGGATCCGTTCGGCGGCCTGGTGCGGGACGGAAAGGTCTATGGGCGCGGCGCCTGCGACATGAAAGGCGGCATTGCCGCCGCGGTGGTGGCGGTCGAAGCCTTGATCGATTCCGGCATCGAATTGCCGGGCGCCATCGAAATCTCCGGAACGGTGGACGAAGAATCGGGCGGCTATGGCGGCGTCGCCTATCTGGCCGAGCGCGGCTGGTTCTCCAAGCCCCGCGTCGACCATGTGATCATTCCCGAACCCTTGAATGTCGACCGGGTCTGCATCGGTCATCGCGGCGTGTGGTGGGCAGAGATCGAGACCATGGGACGCCAGGCGCATGGCTCGATGCCCTTCCTGGGCGACAGCGCGATCCGGCACATGAGCGCGGTCTTGGAGAAATTCGAACACCAGCTGTATCCCGCTTTGGCCGCACGCCGTTCCGACATGCCGGTGGTGCCGGCGGGCGCGCGGCAATCGACCATGAACATCAACTCGGTTCACGGCGGCGAAGCGGAGCATTTCGAGGGGCTGCCCTCACCCTGTGTCGCCGATTCCTGCCGTATCGTGATCGACCGGCGCTTCCTGATCGAAGAAGATCTGGCGTCCGTCCAGGGAGAAATGAAGGCGTTGCTCGAACAGCTTGCCGCCGAACGCAGCGGCTTCCGTTACAAGATGCGCGATCTTTTCAGTGTCCAGCCGACCATGGCGGACCGCAATGGCCCAGTGGCGACGGCCACGGCGAAAGCCGTGCGGCGGATTTTGGGCCGCGATGCCGAAATCGTTTGCTCACCCGGCACCTATGACCAGAAGCATGTCGACCGGATTGGCCGCCTGAAGGAATGTGTCGCCTACGGTCCCGGTGTGCTCGACCTGGCGCATCAGCCCGATGAATGGGTGGGCATAAAAGACATGGTCGATTCCGCCAAAGTGATGGCGGTAGCGGCCATGGACCTCCTCACCCGGAGCTGAACTTCGCAGGCTTTGCCGCGAATTAATCGGTGGGCGGGCCACTTCCATGGGAACACTCCGGCGCCCCAGCCATTTAAGTCCGGTAAACCATACCGGTCGTCGCCATGGTGCATTTGAGGCTTCTGCCCCAAGCGATGGGGCAGGAAGAGGAATTGCGAATATTCACGGTCGAATGGGATAGCCGGCAGCTAAAATTTGTCGTGCTGGACGACAATCGCACGCCCCTGGGCGCTTCGCCGAACCAGAGCAACGCCATCAGCCGCGCCATCCGGGACGCAAAATTGGCCTGCCGTGACGGCGCCCGCGTGGCCGTCCAGGTCCTTCAGCAGAATGGAAGATTGCGGAACGAATATATCGCCCAGCCGCCTCCGAGGCGCTGAACGGCCGGTCTGGAAGGATGCTGCCTAGAGCAGCGCCCAGACGGCAATCCCGGCCGCCATCCAGAACAGCGCCAGACCGAAAAAGGTCAGGCAAACACTCACGTCAATCGGCAACTTACGCGCCGGTACTGGTTCGAAGGAATACGCCACTGAAGCCCCCGCCTCTGATGACGAAGCCTAGAGCGGCAAGGCCCAAATCGGCAAGAAGGATCGCTAATATTCGTTAACCGAGGCGCAAAACCGCAGTTTTTGGCGTTACGGAACCAGCGCGATGCCGGCGACCACCGCCTCGCCGCTGGTGAAAGCGACCAGAATCTGCGGGCCGTGGGCGGTTTCAACCTGGCCGGCGGCGTGGGGATGTGGCGCGTCAAGCGAAGAAACCGCGGACGTGCTTGCGACAAAAGCCAGGATAATTGCGGCTGCAAATCTCAAATGTCTGGTCCCCAGATCGAAAACCTCATACCCCGCGAATCTTCCCCCGATTTCATAAACAGTGCATTACTTTCCGTAACGGAAATAAGCTAGATATTGAATAATCGCACACACACCGGCAAAGCGCGTGTCAGCATATAAATCACTGATTTGGCGGCCGGAGGGACGGCTTTAAATCACACTCCCGGGAAACCTGCGATTACACCCATCTGCTACTTTGCGGACTGCCGGGTTGCCCCAGGTGAAAGCGCACCCAGACAGGCGTCAAGATAGGAGCCACAACTCGTCCCTGCGGTCGGCCGCTGCCCCTCGAGCGAAAGAACTGGTAGCACGATGTACGAGGGGTGCTGGGCGTCATGATAAATGGTCTGGTGCGCGATCTCCATGCGCGTGCCGGTCTCGGAATCCTCACCCGTACTGAGGTTGCGGTCAAATCGCGGGAAGTCGCTGCTCGAAATCTCAACACGTACGCGATGTCCCGGCAAGAACACCTGACTTGTGGCCCACATATCGATGGCATATTTGTAGATCTTTCCGGGTCGAACCGGCTCGGCGCTCTTTTCGCGACCGGCGCCGTTACGATAGCGCGCACGATCCCCGACTGAATGTTTAT
>CALMGU010000177.1 GCA_937865685.1 uncultured Alphaproteobacteria bacterium
AACGATCTCAACACCTCGGACATGCACCCCTTCATTCATCCCTTGAGCGCGGCCGTCGATCCGGTCTGGGAAAGCCGCAGCGACTGGGAAATCTACAAGGGGCTTGCCAAGCGGTTTTCCGAAATCGCGCCCGAAGTGCTGGGCAAGGAAAAAGACCTTGTCTTGACTCCCATGCAGCACGACAGCCCGGGCGAACTCGCTCAGGCTATCGGCGTCAAGGAATGGTCGAAGGGCGAAGTCGCGCCAATCCCGGGAAAGACCATGGCCGGGATGAGCGTGATCGAGCGCGATTATCCGAACGTCTATAAGCGCTTCACGGCGCTGGGGCCGCTCATGTCATCGGTTGGAAATGGCGGCAAGGGCATAGCGTGGAAGACCGAGCACGAAGTCGAATTGCTGGGCAAGCTTAACGGCATCGTCTCGGAGGAAGGCGTTACCAAGGGCTTGCCGCGCATCGAGACGGATATCGATGCCACGGAAGTCATCCTGTCTCTGGCGCCAGAGACCAATGGCGAGGTCGCCATGAAGGCCTGGCACGCGCTTGGTGAAATCACCGGTCGCGAACATGCCCATCTGGCCGAGGCCAAGGAAGACGAGAAGATCCGCTACCGCGATATCCAAGCCCAGCCGCGCAAGATCATTTCTTCGCCGACCTGGTCCGGCATCGAATCCGAAAAGGTCTGCTACAATGCCGGCTATACCAATGTGCATGAGCTGATCCCCTGGCGCACCCTGACGGGCCGCCAGCAGCTCTTTCAGGATCATCCCTGGATGCGGGCTTTTGGCGAGCAATTCGTGGTCTATCGCCCCCCCATCGACACCAAGACGATAAAGCCGATCATCGACACCAAGGATAATGGCCACAAGCAGATCGTGCTGAACTTCATCACCCCGCACCAGAAATGGGGCATCCATTCGACTTATACCGACAATCTCTTGATGCTGACCCTGTCGCGCGGCGGTCCGATCGTCTGGATCAGCGAGGTCGATGCGCAAAAGGTCGGGATCGAGGATAACGACTGGATCGAAGCCTATAATTTGAATGGCGCCTTGGTGGCGCGCGCGGTGGTGTCCCAGCGCGTGCCGGAAGGCATGGTCCTGATGTATCACGCGCAGGAAAAGATCGTGAACATGCCGGGCTCTGAAGTGACCGGCCGGCGCGGCGGCATTCACAACTCCGTCACTCGAACCGTTCTTAAGCCCACCCATATGATCGGCGGCTATGCCCATCAGAGCTATGGCTTCAACTATTACGGTACCGTGGGCTCCAATCGCGACGAGTTCGTGATCGTCCGCAAACAGGCGAAGACCGACTGGATGGAAGAAAAGGCGGCTGGCGCGCAGGAGAAAGTGTCATGAAGGTTCGCGCGCAGATCGCGATGGTGCTCAATCTCGACAAATGCATCGGCTGTCACACATGCTCGGTGACCTGCAAGAATGTATGGACGTCACGCGAGGGCGTCGAATATGCCTGGTTCAACAATGTCGAAACCAAGCCGGGCATCGGCTATCCCAAGGAGTGGGAAAACCAGAAGCGCTGGAATGGCGGCTGGTTGCGCAAGAAGAACGGAAAGATCCAGCCGCGCATGGGGGCGAAATGGCGCATCCTCGCCAATATCTTCGCCAACCCGGATTTGCCGGAGATCGACGACTATTACGAGCCTTTCACCTTCGATTACCAGCATCTGCACACCGCGCCGGATTCCAAGGCCATGCCCACCGCGCGGCCCCGCTCGCTGGTGACCGGCGAACGCATGGAGAAGATCGAGGGCGGCCCCAACTGGGAGGAAATCCTGGGCGGAGAGTTCTCCAAACGCTCCAAGGACGCGAATTTCGAAGGCGTTCAAAAGGAGATTTACGGCCAATTCGAAAACACCTTCATGATGTATCTGCCGCGGCTGTGCGAGCATTGCCTTAATCCGGCCTGCGTCGCGGTGTGCCCGTCGGGCGCGATCTACAAGCGCGAGGAAGACGGCATCGTCCTGATCGATCAGGACAAGTGCCGTGGCTGGCGCATGTGCGTTTCCGGCTGCCCGTACAAGAAGGTCTATTACAATTGGCAATCGGGCAAATCCGAGAAATGCATACTGTGCTTCCCCCGGCTGGAAGTCGGACAGCCCACGGTCTGCTCCGAAACCTGCGTGGGACGCATCCGCTATCTGGGTGTCGTGCTTTACGACGCGGACCGCATCGCCGAGGCCGCCGCGACGCCGGATGAGGCCGATCTCTATGAAGCGCAGATGTCGGTGTTCCTCGACCCCTTCGATCCTAAGGTCCAGGCTCAGGCCGCCGCCGACGGTATCGCGCATAGCTGGATCGAGGCGGCGAAGAAATCGCCGGTCTGGAAGATGGCGATGGACTGGCGGGTCGCGTTCCCGCTGCATCCGGAATACCGCACCTTGCCGATGGTCTGGTATGTCCCGCCGCTGTCGCCCATTCAGTCGGCCGCGGAAAAAGGGCAAATCGACCTGGAAGGCGACATGCCCGATGTCCGCTCGCTGCGTATTCCCCTGAAATATCTCGCCAACATGCTCACCGCCGGCAAGGAAGAGCCGGTCGCACTGGCGCTGGAGCGCATGATGGCGATGCGCGGTTATATGCGGGCCAAGACCGTCGATGGGGTCATCGACGAGGGCGTGGCGGCGAGGGTCGGTCTTACGCCGTCGCAGATCGAGGACATGTACCGCACCATGGCGATCGCCAATTACGAGGACCGCTTCGTCATCCCCACGGCCCACCGCGAGAATTCGGAGAATGCGCTGGACCTGCGGGGCAGCTGCGGCTTCAGCTTCGGCAATGGTTGTTCCGATGGCACGAGCACAACCAACATCTTCAATGTTCCCAAGAAACATAAATTGCCGGACCCGGCGGGGGCTTGACTATGAGCGTGACCTATAAAGTGCTGAGCGCGGTATTGTCCTACCCCACGGCCGAACTCCAGGGCGCGGCGCGGGATCTCATCAAGGTCTTGAACACGGAGCAATTGCTGCCCGCCGGACAGCGGGCGGCAATCGGTAAGCTGATCGAGGATATCGCCGCGGCCGATCTGCTGGAGGCGCAGTCCGCCTATGTCGATCTGTTCGACCGCACGCGATCGCTATCCTTGCACCTGTTCGAACATGTGCATGGCGAATCGCGCGATCGCGGCCAGGCGATGGTCTCGCTGCTGGAACGCTACCGCGAGGCCGGGCTGGACATCGCGGCGGCGGAGTTGCCCGACTACATCCCGCTGTTTCTGGAATTCCTCTCGACTTTGGACGAGGCGGAGGCGCGAGCCCATCTGGCGGAACCGGCGCATATCCTGGCGGCATTGGCGGAACGGTTGCGCCGCCGCGACAGCGATTACGCCGCTGTCCTGGAAGGCCTGGTCGTCTTGTCGAAGATTGCTCCCAGTCCGGATATCCTGGCGGAACTGCGCCTCGAGAAGATCGAGGATCCGTCCGATCTGGCCGCGCTGGACAAGGCCTGGGAAGAAACCGAGGTTCGCTTCGGCCCGGGCGATGCGGCTACGGATAGCTGTCCGCGTGCCACCGACATGCTGCGGCGCATGGATGTTCCCGCCGAAAGAAGCAATTCCGAACGCCTTACGGGTGCGCACACATGAGCCAATGGATCAATTACTATCTGTTCGGAATCTATCCCTATATCTGCCTGTCGGTCTTCTTCATCGGCAGCCTGATCCGCTTCGACCGGGAGCAATATTCCTGGCGCAGCCAGTCCAGCCAGCTGTTGCGCCGCCGCCAGCTGATCTGGGGCAGCAATCTGTTCCATGCGGGGATACTCATCATCCTTGTCGGTCATACCGGCGGACTTCTGACGCCGGTTTTCATATTCGAGGCATTGGGCATCTCGCACACGGCCAAGCAGCTAACCGCCATCATCATCGGCGGCGTGGCGGGGATCATGTGCCTGGCCGGCCTGGCGATGCTGTTGCACCGGCGTCTTTCCGACTCGCGCATCCGGCAGACTTCCTCCTTCGCCGATATCGCGGTCTTGGTCATTCTCCTGACGCAATTGCTGCTCGGCCTCAGCACGATTTTCGTATCCCTGAACCATCTGGACGGCAGTGAAATGGTCGCCCTGATGGAATGGGCGCAGCACATTGTCACCGCGCGGCCCGGCGCGGCGGATTTTGTCGCCAACGTCTCGCCCATCTTCAAGATTCACCTGGTGCTGGGCATGACGATATTCCTCATTTTCCCCTTCACCCGCCTTGTCCACATTTGGAGCGCGCCGATCTGGTACCTGGGAAGGCGCGGCTATCAGATCGTGCGGACCCGGCGG
>CALMGU010000178.1 GCA_937865685.1 uncultured Alphaproteobacteria bacterium
TCCACGCCGCGCATCGACGGAAAATTCTCGCTGCGCGCCAGCGTCACCGGCGAGATCGTGCTGGAAGATGTATATGTGACGGAAGACGCCCTGCTGCCGGGCGCTTTCGGATTGTCGGGGCCTTTCTCCTGCCTCAACCGCGCCCGCTTCGGCATCGCCTGGGGCGCGATGGGCGCGGCGGAAGATTGCTGGCACGCGGCCCGCGACTACACCTTGGACCGCAAACAGTTCGGCCGCCCCCTCGCCGCCAATCAATTGATACAGAAAAAGCTGGCCGACATGCAGACCGAGATCGCGCTGGGATTGAACGGCGCGCTTCGGATGGGGCGCATGATGGAGGACGGCACCCTGTCGCCGCCGCTCATTTCCATGATGAAGCGCAACAATTGCGGCAAGGCGCTGGCCATCGCGCGCGAAGCCCGCGACATGCTGGGGGCCAATGGCGTGTCCGACGCCTATCCGGTGATCCGGCACATGATGAATTTGGAGGCGGTCAACACCTATGAAGGCACGCATGACGTGCATGCGCTGATCCTGGGGCGGGCCCAGACGGGACTTCAGGCGTTTCAGCAGGAAAAGCAATGACCGCGATCAATTCCGTCACCGACTTGGCCCGCGACGGCACCACCGCCGTCATCACCTTGAACAATCCGCCCGTCAATGCGCTGTCGGAAGCGATGCGCGAAGGCCTGATCGCGGCGCTGCGCGCCGCGGAAGCCGACAGCGCCGTCCAGGCGACATTGCTGATCTGTGCTGGCCGCACTTTCATCGCGGGCGCCGACATTTCCGAATTCGACAAGAAACTGACCGGCGCCAGCCTGCGCGATGTTCACACCGCGATGGACGCGGCCAGGAAACCCATCGTGATGGCGATTCATGGCACGGCATTGGGCGGCGGTCTGGAAACCGCCATGTGCGGCCATTATCGGGTAGCGGCGCCGTCGGCCAAGCTGGGCCAGCCGGAAGTCGCGCTCGGCCTTGTTCCGGGCGCGGGCGGCACCCAGCGTTTGCCGCGCCTGATCGGCGTGGAAAAGGCCCTGGAGATGGTGACGGACGGCAAGCCCGTTTCGGCGGCCGAAGCCCTGGCGCTGGGCTTGGTGGACGCGCTGATGCCGGAACAGGATTTGAAAGGCGGGGCACTGGCCTTCACCCGGCAATTGCTGGCAGACGGCAAGAGCATCCGCCGCACCCGCGACCGCGACGAAAAAGTCACCGGCGTTCCGCCGCAGATATTTTCCGATTTCCGCAAGGGCCACAATTTCCGCGGCTTCGAGGCGCCCGAAGAGGCGATCAAGTGCGTGGAGGCCGCCACAACCATGCCGTTCGATCAGGCGCTGGACTTTGAAAGCCGCATCTTTTTGGCCTGCAAGGATTCGCTCCAGAGCAAGGCGCAGCGCTATGCCTTCTTCGCGGAGCGCAAGGCCGGAAAAATTCCCGGCCTGGCCGACGACACACCGGTCCTGCCCGTCGCCAAGGTGGGCGTGATCGGCGCGGGCCTGATGGGCGGGGGCATCGCCACGGTCTTCGCCAATGCCGGCTTGCCCGTGACGATCGTGGAAACCGACGCCGCCGCGCTGGCGCGGGGCCTGGACACGATCAAAAGCAATTACGAAAGCAGCGTCAAACGCGGGCGGATCAGCGAAGAGGAAGCGCGGGCACGCTTTGCCCGCATCACGGGCACTTTGGCGTTGGAAGATCTTGGCGACCGCGATCTGATCGTCGAAGCGGTGTTCGAGAATATGGATGTGAAGAAGGCCGTCTTCACGCGCCTGGAAAAGATCGCCAGGACCGGCGCCATCCTGGCCAGCAACACGTCTTATCTGAACATCGACGAGATCGCCGCCATGACCTCGCGCCCGGATCATGTCCTGGGCCTGCATTTCTTCTCACCCGCGCCGGTGATGAAGCTTCTGGAAATCGTGCGCGGCGCCAAAACCGCCGATACGGTCCTGGCCACGGCGATGAAACTGGCCAAGGCCGTGGGCAAGGTGGGCGTCTTGGCGGGAAACGCCCATGGCTTCATCGGCAACCGGATTTTGTCCCAGCGGCAAATCGCGGCCAATCAGCTGGTGCTGGAAGGCGCCTCACCCTATGCGGTGGACAAGGTGCTGACCGGTTTCGGCTTTCCCATGGGTCCCTTCGCCATGGCCGATCTGGCGGGGCTGGACCTGGGCTGGGATGCGGCCACCTCGCGCGGCGAAACGCTCCGGGATGTGTTCTGCGAAGCCGGACGGCGCGGCCAGAAGACCAAAGCGGGCTTCTATGATTACGACGCCGCGCGCAAGGCATCGCCGTCACCGGCCGCCGAAAAACTGATCGAAGATTTCCGCGCCAAAAAGACTATCGCGCCCCGCGCCATCGGGGAGGACGAAATCCGCGAGCGCCTGCTTCTGCCCATGATCAATGAAGGCGCCAAGATATTGATGGAGGGCAAGGCCAGCCGCGCCTCCGACATCGATATCGTCTGGCTTAATGGCTATGGCTGGCCCGCCTATCGGGGCGGCCCCATGTTCTATGCCGACAGCATCGGCCTCAATGCGGTGATCGCGGGCCTCAAGAAGTACGGGCTCACGCCCGCGCCACTGCTGGAACAGCTTGCGGCCAAGGGGCAGCGCATATCCGATTTCACCTGAGGCGAATTCAGGCCCGCGCCGCTACTGCTTCGATTTCCAGCAGGAATTCGGGCCGGGGCAGCGCCGCCACCACCAGCATCATGGAGGCGGGGCGCGCGTCGCCCAGCATCCGGGCCCGCACTTTGGCATAGGCGGGGATGTCTTCCGCGCGGGTCAGATATTGGGTGATCTTGACCAGGTCACCCACCGCCATGCCGGCACGATCCAGCATGGTGAGGATATGGCCCCAGGCCAGCTCCGCCTGGGCGGTGATGTCGCCCGGCAATTCGCCCGCCGCATCCATGCCCGGCGTGCCCGAGGTGAAGAGCCAGCGCTGATTCGGCGACGCTTCGATACAATCGCTGTAGGTGCCGATCCGGGCGGCCACGCCGATGTCGTGAATTTTGTGCGTCATGCGCGTCTTCCTTGTGGAAGTTGCAGTCAAAAACGTCCTTCCCATGCTGGCAAGCGGAGAAACTGTCAGTTCGCGCATTCGACCATTGGGTCTTTGCGCCGGAACCCGGAATGACTTAAAATCCCAGGCGGGAGAAGGCGTTATAACCAACCATATATCACGCCCCCGGCCCCAAACAATCTAGCGGAGTGAATGCGATGGTCACGCTTCAGATCAACGGTCAGGCTCACACGATCGACGCACCGGACGATATGCCGTTGCTCTGGGCGCTGCGCGATATCGTCGGGCTTACCGGCACCAAGTTCGGTTGCGGCATCGCCCAATGCGGCGCCTGCACCGTGCATGTGGACGGCAAGGCGGTGCGCTCCTGCATGCTGCCGGTCGGCGCCATCGGCAACCGGGCCATCACCACCATCGAAGCTGTCGGCGACACGCCCAATGGCGCCAAGATCCAGAAGGCTTGGCTCGACATCGAAGTCGTGCAATGCGGCTATTGCCAGTCCGGCCAGATCATGTCCGCGACCGCCCTGCTCAACCGCACGCCCAACCCGGACGATTCGGATATCGATGCCGCGATGGCGGGCAATATCTGCCGCTGCGGCACTTATGTGCGCATCCGTCAGGCGATCAAGAACGCCGCCAAATCGGCCTAAGGGATTTTTCGATGTCGATGTCTTCGAAATCCGGCACAGCCGGACTGTCGCGGCGCAAGTTCCTGCAAGTGAGCACCGCCGCGGGCGGCGGCCTGATGCTGGGCTTCCAGATGGGCGGGGCTTTGGCCCAGGCGCCCGCGCCCAAGAAATATGTCCTCAATCCCAATGCCTTCATTGCCATCGCGCGTGACGGCAAGGTGAGTTTCCAGATTCCGCAGGAAGAGATGGGTCAGGGCGTTTACACCTCGCTCTCCCAGCTTCTGGCCGACGAATTGGATGTGGATCTGGCCAATGTGACGCCGCTTCCCGCGCCGCCCAGCGACGCGCTCTATGCGAGTCCGAAGGGTCGCCGCCAATCGACCGGCGGTTCCACGTCGATCCGCGGCTTCTACACCGCCTTGCGCCAGGTGGGTGCTTCCGGCCGCGCCATGATGGTTCAGGCTGCCGCCCAGCAATGGGGCGTCAGCGCCGCATCCCTGCGCACGGAAAATGGCCAGGTGATCGACGACGCCCATGGCGGACGCAAACTGTCCTATGGCGAGTTGGCACCGCGCGCGGCGAAACTGCCCGCGCCGCAAGAGGTGACGCTCAAGGCCGACAAGGACCTCAAATATATCGGCAAGTCGGTCAAACGCCTGGACACGCCGGACAAGGTCAATGGCAAGGCCCAATATGGCATCGATGTGCGCATGGATGGCCTGAAGGTCGCCGTGATCGCCGCCTCCCCCGTGGTGGGCGGCAAAATTGCCCGCGTCGATGACAGCAAGATGAAAGCCATGCCCGGTCTGCAGCTGGTGGCGCTGGACGATCTGGTCGCGGTGGTGGGTCCGAATTTCTGGGCCGCCAAGAAGGGCATGGACGCGCTCGCCATCACCTGGAACGGCGGCGAGAATGCCAAGATCAATTCCGACGCCATCTGGCGGGACCTGGAAAAAGGCAGCCAGCAGAAAGGCGCCATCGCCAAGGAAGAAGGCGATGTCGAGAAATCGCTCAAGGCAGATCGTTTCGACGCCGCTTATGAAATGCCATTCCTGGCCCATGCGCCGATGGAGCCGCAGAACTTCACCGTGCATGTGAAGAAGGATGGCACCTGCGAATTGTGGGGCGGCAGCCAGGTGCAGACCGCCACCGTCAAGGCGGCGTCCGACGCATTGGGAATCCCGCTCGAGAAAGTCACCTTCCACAATTACATGCTGGGCGGCGGCTTCGGCCGAAGGCTGGCCACCGACATGGTGACCAAGTCGGTCCGTGTCGCGCAGAAGGTGGACGGTCCGGTGAAAGTTATCTGGACCCGCGAGGAAGATATCCAGCAGGACATGTATCGTCCCGCCTACCGCAACGCCATGTCGGCCAGCCTCACCAAGGATGGCAAGATCGATGGCTGGACGCACCGCATCGCGGGCGGATCGGTGATCGCCGCGATCACCGGCGGCAAGCCGCTCAAGGATGGCCTCGACGGCGATGCCGTGGAAGGCGCGGTCAATATCCCCTACGCCATTCCCAATCTGCGCGTCGAATATGCCCAGACCGAGCCCAAGGCGCTCAATCTGGGCTGGTGGCGCGGCGTCGGGCCCAACAACGCGGTCTTCGCCATCGAAAGCATGATGGACGATCTCGCCAAGAAAGCGGGCAAGGATCCGGTCGCGTTCCGTCTCGCCCATCTGGGCAATGAACCGCGTCTCAAGGCCATTCTTCAAATGGCGGCGGAGAAATCCGGCTGGGGCAAGCCCCTGCCGGCGCGGACCGCGCGCGGCGTCTGCGCCCAGCACGCCTTCGGTTCCTACATCGCCACGATCACCGAAGTGGACGTGACGGAGATGGGCAAGATCAATGTGCGCCGGGTCACCTCGATCGTCGATGCCGGGCGCACGGTCAATCCCGACACCATCGCCGCCCAGGTCCAGGGCGGCCTGTTGTTCGGCATGACGGCCGCGCTTTATGGCGATATCACCTTGAAGGACGGTCGCGTGCAGCAGCGCAACTTCAACGACTACCGCATGATGCGCATTAACGAAGCGCCGCAGATCGACGTGCATGTGGTGCCCAGCACCGAAGATCCGGGCGGTATCGGCGAGCCGGGTTGCTCGGCAGGACCGCCCTCGCTGGTCAATGCCGTCTTCGCGGCGACCGGTGTGCGCATTCACAGACTTCCCATCGACCGTACTCTTCTGGCGAGCAGGAAAATCGCATGAGCAAGAAAAATTTCGGTATCGCGATTGCGGTCATCGCCGTCGTCGCGGCGGGTATTGGCGCCTGGATGGTCATGATTCCGGGCCCGACAGCTTTCGCCAGCGGCTCGACCGTGGCGCTGGCGGACTATAAGGACGCCAATCCCACCGGCGTTCCCAAGGAAATGGAGAATGCCAGCCTCATCGCCCGGGGCGAATATCTCACCCATGCGGCGGATTGCGTGGCCTGCCACACAGCCAAGAATGGCGGCCAGCCTTTCGCGGGGGGCCTTGCCTTCAACCTGCCGAATATCGGCACGATCTACTCCACCAACATCACCCCGGACAAGGAAACCGGCATCGGCAACTACACCGATGCGCAATTCCTGGCGGCCTTGCATCAAGGCAAGCGCGCCGACGGCCAGAATCTCTATCCGGCCATGTCCTACACGTCTTACACCTACATGACCGAAGCGGACGCGCTGGCGATCAAGGCCTATCTCTTCAGCCTGCCCGCCGTGCATGCGCCGGCCAAGCAGAACAAGCTGTCCTCGCCGTTCGACAATCGCAGCCTGATGGGCATCTGGAACGCGTTCTACAATGCCGATGAACGCTTCCGTCCCAACACCGCGCAAAGCGCGGAATGGAATCGCGGCGCTTATCTCGCCGAAGCGATGGGGCATTGCAGCGAATGCCACACGCCCCGCAACCTGGCCTTTGCGATGAACAACCGGAAAAAGTTCGCCGGTGCCCTGACCGCCGGCTGGCGCGCCTACAACATCACCGCCGACCAGAAGGCCGGCCTGGGGGCCTGGAGCGACAACGACATCGCGACCTTCCTGTCCACCGGCCATGCCGACGGACATGGCGGCGCGGGCGGCCCGATGGGCGAAGCCTCCGACAACAGCCTCACCTTCCTGACGGCGGGCGACATCCGGGCGCTGGTGGTCTATCTGCGCAGCGTTCCGGCCCAGGACAGCGACCTGCCCCGCACGGTCAATACGCCCGCGCCTGTCTCGCACCGTGAAGGCGTGACGGCCGGCCTGGATTCTCGCGGTGAGAAGATCTTCGCGGGCGCCTGCGCCAGCTGCCATGACTGGACCGGCGTCAGCCCGGTCAGCAAATACGCCACCTTGACCGGCGCACGGGCCGTCAATGATCCGTCCGCCACCAATGTGGCGCAGACCATCATTGCCGGCGTGGATCGCACCACCGTGAACGGCAAGATCTTCATGCCTGCTTTCGGCACCGCCTATTCCGACGACGAGATCGCAGATGTGGCGAATTATGTCACCGCCCGGTTCGGCGCCAAGGGCGCCCAACTGACGGCCAAGGACATCGCGTCCTTGCGCAAGCAAGTCGCGCAGCAATAGCGGCAAAAGAAATGTGAGAGCAAAATCGCCCTTGATGGCGATTTTGCTCTAGTCTCCCCTTCCGGCCCGGCGGCCGCGGAGGGGATTTTTTTGTGATACTGCCCGCGCTTCCCATCGGCTTCGGCCTGGTTGCCGTCACCGCGCTGGCGGCCGTGGCGGCCCGGCGCACCAATCTTCCTCCGTCCATTTTCCTGGTCCTGGTGGGTTTGGGGATCGGCTTCATCCCCGGCGTGCCGCGCATCGCGTTGCGCCCGGACCTGGTTCTCACCCTGCTTCTGCCGCCCCTGCTCTATTCGGCCGGCGTGGGCATGAGCTGGAAAGGCTTTCGCGCGCATCTGAGACCCATCCTGCTGCTGGCGGTGGGCTGCGTGCTCTTCACCGCCGCCTCGGTCGCGGTGGTGGCGCGCTATCTTCTGGATCTCAGCTGGGCGGTGGGTTTCGTGCTGGGCGCCATCGTGGCACCGCCCGACGCGGTGGCGCCGATGGCCATCGCCAAACGCTTTCCCGTCCCGAACCGCGTTCTCACCATCTTGGAGGGCGAAGGCCTGGTCAATGATGCGACTGCGCTGATCCTGTTCAGCTTCGCCATAACCGCGGTGGTGCAGGGCGGCGCTTTTTCGCCCGGCCTGGCCGTGGGCAGTTTTGCCGCCATCGTGATCGGGGAAATTCTCTGGGGCATCGCGGTGGGGTATGCCGCGCTGTTTCTGCGCCGCCGCGCACACGAGCCGCGGGTGGAGATCGTGCTGGCGATGCTGACGCCCTTTGCCGCCTTCTGGGTGCCCGAAAGCCTGGGCGGTTCGGGCGTGCTGGCGGCGGTCACGGCGGGCCTCTTCGTCAGCTATAACGGTCCCCGCTTCATTTCACCGGCCACGCGCCTGCAAGGCTTCTTCGTCTGGGACCTGGTGGTCTATCTGATCGAAGGCGTGATCTTCCTGCTGACGGGATTGCAAGCACCCGTGGTCGTGGATTCCCTGGGCGAAGCGGACTGGATGCGGCTGGGACTGGCGGCGGTTTCCGTCACCGGCATCATCATCCTGGTGCGCTTCATCTGGGTGTTCACCGGCACCTATCTGCCCTGCTGGCTCTGGCCCAGCTGGCGCCGGCACAATCCCGCGCCGCCCTGGCAGGAAACCTTCACCATCGCCTTCACCGGCATTCGCGGCGTGGTCTCGCTGGCCGCGGCGCTCTCGATCCCGTTGATGTCGGGGCCAGCGCCCTTTCCCGAACGCGGATTGCTGCTGCTGGTCACCTTCTCGGTGATCCTTGCCACTTTGGTAGGACAGGGCTTTTCCTTTGCCTGGGTGGTTCAAAAGCTCGGTCTCACCGTATTGGGCAAACGCGAAGCCAATATCGCCAAGCAGCACGAGGTCCAGGCGCGGGTAGCCGGCATCGACGCGGCGCTGGCGCGGCTGGACCGACTGCAAAGCGCGGGCCTGGCGCCGGAAACGGTGGAAATCCTGCGCCGCCGCCATGGCGACCGCCGAACCTATTTCGCGGCCGCTTGCCGCGACTTGGAAAGCGGCGAAGCGGTCGCTCGCTCCACCGCCCTGCAGTTGGAATTTCTTGACGCCGAGCGAAGCGCGATCGCCGACCTTTACAAGAATAATGCATTGGACGACGAAGCGCGGCGGCGCATCGAGCGCGAACTGGATCTGGACGAAAGCCGCATCCGCCATGCCGCGGAAAGCGGCACCAGCCGCATCAACTAGAGTTTGGCGCCGTGGCTTCGCAGCAGCGCGGTGGCTTCGGCCAAGTCCTCGCGGATGCCGCGGTTGAGCTTGCCGACCGTCACCACGGATTTCACCGATGCCGCATAGATGCCCGGAATGGCGGAATGAATGGCGCTCACCTGATGGGCATCGATGGTCACTTTGGTGCCGTCCGGTTGCGTCAACGCCACTTTGGCGAGATCGGCGGCGACCGTCTTGTCATCCAGCGATTTCGCGATATGGGCGATATAGCCCCGCGTTTCCGCCGGCAGCGGGCGTCCGCGATGCAGATGATCCTCGATATTGCCCGGTCCGTCATTATAAGCGGCGAACATGGCGGGGTAGCCGTATTTGGACTTCAGCCATTTGAGATAGGCGGTGCCCGCCAGGATATTGTCGCGCGAATTGTGCGGATCGGCGCCCA
>CALMGU010000179.1 GCA_937865685.1 uncultured Alphaproteobacteria bacterium
TGAATCCGCACTTCGCGCGCCAGCCCCAGCGACAAGGCCTTCGCCATGGCTTGGACCGTGTCATTGCGGCAATCCGGATAGCCGGAGAAATCCGTCTCGCACATGCCTCCGACCAGATCGGCGATGCCGCGCCGGTAGCCCAGAGCCGCTGCTGCGGTCAGAAACATCAGGTTTCGACCCGGCACGAATGTATTGGGCAAACCGTCGCGCCCCATCTCGATCGCCATGCTCTCGGTCAAGGCGCTGCCGCCGATCGCGCGCGGCGCGTTGAGTGGTACCAGATGATCTTGGCCCAGTTTGGTGGACCATCGCGGGAAACGGGCTTTGATCGCCGACAGCAGGCGCGGGCGTGCCGCCAGTTCGGCGGCATGGCGCTGGCCATAGTCAAACCCGATGGTCTCGACATGATCGAAGCGCGATAGCGCCCAGCCAAGGCAGACAGTGGAATCCTGCCCGCCGGAAAACAGCACAAGCGCCTGAGTTTTCGTCATGGCGCGCTCTGTAAAGCATTTTGAGAAAAAACACACGGGATGCAAGCAATTGTCGGCTTTCGCGCAATGTGAGAGATTGTCCGCCCTGCCCCAAACCCATCCTTGAAAACCGCATGCTGTTCGCCCTTCACCCGCTCTATGTCCTGTCGGGCTTCGCCGTGGGCTTCCTGGTCGGCATGACCGGCGTGGGCGGAGGTTCGCTGATGACGCCGCTTCTCATCCTGTTGTTCCATGTTCATCCGGCCACGGCCGTGGGAACCGATCTTCTCTATGCCAGCATCACCAAGACGGGCGGCTCCATGGTGCATGCCTTCAATCGCACCATCGATTGGCGCGTGGTCACCCGCCTGGCGCGGGGTTCAATTCCGGCATCGCTTCTGACGATGGCGGCGCTTCACGCGCTCAAGCTGGACCAGGCCGCCACCGGAGCCTTGATCACCAGGGTGCTGGGCGCTGCCCTGCTGGCGACGGCCGCAGCGCTTCTGTTTCGGCAACGGCTGTTGGCCACCTATGCCCGCCGGGTGGGTGTTTTGAGCGAACGCCAGACCATTCGCTTCACGGTCATAACCGGTGCGGTCTTGGGTGCCTTGGTGACGGTCTCATCGGTGGGCGCGGGCGCATTGGGGGTCACCGCCCTGATCCTGCTTTATCCAGAATTGCCCATCGTGCGGATCGCCGGCTCGGACATTGCCCATGCCGTGCCCCTGACCCTGGTGGCGGGGTTGGGCCATCTGATGAATGGCGGCCTGGACGTCACCATGCTGATCTCGCTCCTGGCCGGGTCGCTGCCGGGGGTACTGCTGGCCAGCCTTTTCGCGCCCCGCCTGCCGGACCTGGCTCTGCGACTGATCCTTGCCGCCACCCTGGCGGTGAGCGGCTTCCGCCTCCTGGTGGCCTGATGGCGGGCAAAACCCATCCGCGCGCCTGGCAGCGCATGCTCAGCGGCCGCCGGCTCGACCTTTTGGAGCCCAGCCCTCTGGATATCGAGATCGAGGACATCGCCCATGGCCTGGCGCGGGTGGCCCGCTGGAACGGCCAGACAAGGGGTCTGCACGCCTTTTCCGTGGCCCAGCACAGCGTTCTGGTGGAACGGCTGGTCGCCGACCTCAGCCCCCGTCTCAGCCGGGAAGCCAGGCTGATGGCCCTGCTGCATGATGCGCCGGAGTATGTTGTCGGCGACCTCATCAGCCCATTCAAGGCCGCGATCGGCGTCAATTACAAAGCCTTGGAAGTGAAACTTCAGGCCGCAATTCATCTCCGGTTCGGCTTGCCCGCCCTGGTGCCCAAGCCTTTGGCGACCCTGTTCAAGAAAGCCGATCACCTATCGGCTTACTACGAAGCGACCCAGTTGGCCGGATTTGAAGAAGACATCGCCCGCAAGCTTTTCGGCGCCCCGCCGGGCGGCCTGAAACCGGTCCGGCTGACCCCGCTGCCCACAGCCGATGCCCAGGCGCTGTTCCTGGAACGGTTCCGCAGGCTCACCCCGCGTTAAAGCTCCAAAGTGCTATCCTCCCCCCATGCCCCGTCTTCTCGTCTGCCCTCTGTCCGGTCTCGGCGATGCCTTGGAAAGCCATAGGCCCTCGCATCTGGTCACGCTTCTGTCGCCCCAGCACATGATCCCTACGCCGGCGGGCTTCGATCCCGCTTTCCATCTGCAGCTGGGTGTTCAGGATGTCAGCGATCCCGAGGGTTCGGACAGCCCGCCCGGCCGGGATCATATCGATCGCTTGTTGGCTTTCGCCCGGCATTGGGATGGACGGGATCCTTTCCTGATTCATTGCTGGGCGGGCATCAGCCGCTCCATGGCATCGGCTTTCACGGTTTTGTGCGATCGACTGGGGCATGGCCGTGAAATCGAAATCGCTTTGGCGATGCGCCGCCGTGCGCCCCATGCCAGCCCCAACCGCCTCCTGGTGCATCATGCCGATCAAGCCTTGGCGCGGGACGGAAAGATGGTGGCGGCCCTCGCCGCCATGGGGCCGCCCGTGGTGATGACGGAAGGCGTCATCACCGCTTTTCCGCTGGTCGATCTGTGAGCGCGGGCGCCATCAGCGTCGGTCTGTCGGCGGCGATTGTTTCCGTCGAAGGCGAACGGCCTTGCGCCCTGGTGGTGACCCATGACGGTGGCGAGGATGCGCTGCCTTTCGGTCCCTTCGATCCCGGCTCGCAGCACACCCTGGAGCAAGGCCTGCGCAAATGGGTGGGTGAACAGACCCAATTCGATCTGGGCTATACCGAGCAGCTCTATACATTCGGCGATCGCGGGCGCCATTCGCCCGGAGGCGCGGCGGAAACCCGCATCGTTTCGGTGGGCTATCTGGCGCTGACGCGTCAGGGCAAGGATGACGGTACAGAGGCCTCGCGCGATACGCGCTGGCAGGGCTGGTATCACTATTTTCCCTGGGAAGACTGGCGCGACGCCAAGCCGCAAATGATCGAAACCACGATCATTCCCAGGCTGAAATCCTTTGTGAATGCGGCTTCAGATGGCAAGACCGCGGATCTGCGCCGCGACCGGGTCCGGCTGTGCTTCGGCACCGATGGCGTGGCCTGGGACGAGGAAAAAGTTCTGGAGCGTTACGAGCTTCTCTATGAAGCCGGGCTGGTCCAGGAATTCGCGCGCGACAATGGCGGACGGGCCGATGACATGCTGGGCGCAGGCATGATGTTCGATCACCGGCGGATTCTGGCGACGGCGATCGCGCGTCTGCGCGGCAAGATGAAGTACCGTCCCGTGGTGTTCGAGCTGATGGCGGCGTCTTTCACCTTGCTGGAACTTCAGCGCACCGTCGAAGCGCTTTTGGGGCGGCGGCTGCACAAGCAGAATTTCCGCCGTCTGGTGGCCGAACAAGGCTTGGTCGAAGGCACGGGAAAATTCGCCGCCTCCGCGCGGGGACGTCCGGCCGAATTGTTCCGGTTCCGCCGTGAAGTCCTTCGCGAACGGCCGGCGCCGGGACTGCGGCTGGGCGCGCGGCGTTGAAAGCGGCCGCCGGCTTATGGTTTCATCCTCCGCGCGAATGGAGGACATCATGAGGGTATCGATTGTTGCCGCCGGCGTGATTTGCCTGGGGCTTTGCGCATGCGCCTCGCCGAATGAAGGCAATCCCAATGGCGCGGCCTATCTGGGCTCGCCCGACAGCACCTATGACGCCGCCGCCAACCCGCCCCGCGCCAATGGCGTGGCCAAATATAATCCGGCGGCGCCGCTTCCGCCTGTGCTCCCCCCGGCCGATATGTCAGGCGGTTCGGCGGCGCAGGCGCCGCAACCGGCCCGCTGATTGCCTTCCTGGAAGGGCTGGCATGCAAAGGGGCCAAGGCTGCGCTCTTGACCTCCTTATGCTCAGGTGTAGCATTATCCTAATGACCGGCTATTGAATGCCGGGTTTTTTGCACCACATATATACTCGAATTGAGCATTATGTGGCGATAGCAAGAGACGCATTGGAGAGCCGCATGGGTCTGGAACTTGCCTATACCGACGCCGTGGCGCGGGACACCGGCCGTCTTTACGCCAAGGTCGCCAAGGTCATCCCTGAGATCGAGTGGCCAGTCCATGCCCCCCTGATCGCCGAGATCAACCGCCTCAAGCGCGAGAAGAACGCGGTCATCCTGGGCCACAATTACATGACGCCGGAAATCTTCCACTGCGTCAGCGATTTTGTCGGCGACAGCCTGGCGCTGGCCCGCGAAGCCGCCCGCACCGATGCGGCGGTGATCGTTCAGGCGGGCGTTCATTTCATGGCCGAGACGTCGAAGATTCTTTCACCGCAAAAGACCGTGCTGATCCCGGATGCGCGGGCCGGCTGCTCGCTGGCTGCCTCGATCACCGGCGCCGATGTGCGCCTTTTGCGCCAGAAGCATCCCGGTCTGCCGGTGGTGACTTATGTGAACACCTCCGCCGATGTGAAGGCGGAGAGCGATATCTGCTGCACCTCGGGCAATGCCGTGAAAGTGGTGGAAACAATCGCCAAGGAATTCGGCACCGACACCGTGATCATGATTCCGGACCAGTATCTGGCCCGCAATGTCGCGGCCAAGACTGGCGTGAAGGTGATCACCTGGGCGGGCGCCTGCGAAGTGCATGAACGCTTCACGGCCGAGGAGATCCGCCTTTATCGCGCCCAGCATCCCGGCGTCACGGTTCTGGCCCATCCCGAATGTCCGCCGGACGTGGTGGCGGAAGCGGATTTCGCCGGCTCGACCGCCGCGATGATCGGCTATGTCGGCCAGCATCATCCCGCGCGGGTGGTGATGATCACCGAATGCTCGATGAGCGACAATGTGGCGGTGGAATACCCCGATGTGGAATTCGTGCGGCCCTGCAATCTCTGCCCGCACATGAAGCGCATCACCTTGGAGGGCATTCTCCATTCGCTTCAAACCATGAGCGTGGAAATTCAGATCGATCCTGCGATATCGGCACGCGCCAAGGTTGCCATCGACCGGATGCTGGCAATCAAGGCCTGACGCGAATGACCAACCGCGCCGACAATGTGATCGAGACCGGCGGCGCCTTGATCCTGGGCGCCGGGATTGCCGGCCTGTTCACGGCGCTGAAACTGGCGCCCTTCCCCGCCTTGGTGCTCGCGGGCTCGCGGCCCGGCACCTCCGGCTCCAGCGCCTGGGCGCAAGGCGGCATTGCCGCCGCGGTGGGCGAAGATGATGACTGGCGTGCCCATGCCGCCGACACGATCGCGGCGGGCGCCGGTCTTTGCGATCCCCAAATCGTCAATCTGGTGGCGCGCGAAGCGCCGGATCGCATTGCCGATCTGGTGGCGATGGGCGCGCCGTTCGATCGCGATGCCAGTGGCCTCCTGGCGCTGGGACGCGAAGCGGCCCATTCGCGGGCGCGCATTGTGCATGTGACCGGCGACCGGGCCGGCGCGGAGATTTCCCGCACCCTGGCGGCGCGGGCTCTGGCGACGCCCTCGATCCGGATCATGGAAGGATTCCACGCCGTCGAACTGGCGATGGAAGGCGGCAATGCCATCGGATTGTTCGCCCGCCACGGCACCGGTCCGGAAGCGCGGCTGGTTCTGTTCAAGGCGCGTGCCCTGATCTTCGCCACGGGCGGCCTGGGCGCGCTCTATGCCGTCACCACCAATCCCCTGGAAGCGCGTGGCGAAGGGCTGGGCATGGCGGCACGCGCCGGCGCCTTGATCGCCGATCCGGAATTCGTCCAGTTCCATCCAACTGCCATCGATATCGGCCGCGATCCTGCGCCTCTAGCGACGGAAGCCTTGCGGGGCGAAGGCGCGGTGCTGATCAACGACAAGAACGAACGCTTCATGCCATCGGTGCATGCGGACGCCGAACTGGCACCGCGCGATGTGGTGGCGCGGGCCATTCATCGCCAGATCGCGGGCGGTCACCGCGTGTTTCTGGATTGCCGCGACGCGATCGGTGAAAAATTCGCGGCGCATTTTCCCACCGTCTATGCCGCCTGCATGGCCGGCGGCATCGATCCGGCCAGTCAGCCCATCCCTGTGGCGCCGGCCGCACACTACCATATGGGCGGCATCGCATCGGATGCGTCGGGCCGCACGTCGCTTCCTGGCCTGTGGGTGGCGGGAGAATGCGCCGCCACTGGGCTTCACGGCGCCAACCGGCTGGCATCCAACTCCCTGCTGGAAGGCCTGGTCTTCGGCGCACGGGTCGCGGAGGATGTGCGCAATACCATCCTGGCCGGAATGGCGAGCGGCCAGCCTCCCGCGCCCGCCGCCTTTGCCCTGCCCGCCCCGCCGCATGTGTTGCGCGCGGCGATGAACCGGCATGTCGGCCTGGAGCGAAATCGGGAAGGCTTGAACGAAGCGCTCGGCGTCATCGCGCGCCTGGAGCAATCCAGTGGCGGCGAGCCCGCGCTTCTCAACATGCTGGCGGCGGCGCGGCTGGTGACGGCGGCAGCCTTGGCGCGCACGGAGTCCCGTGGCGGTCACTGGCGCAGCGATTTTCCCATGACGCAGAAAAACGGCACACGTACGTTCATCACTCTAGCCGACACGGTTGATGGCGAAGACTTGCAACAACGCTATGTGAAATCATGATGCCGACCGCTCTGGAATTCACCCGGCCACCGGCGGATCTGTTGATCGAGCCGCAGATCCGCGCCGCATTGCAGGAAGATCTGGGCCGTGCCGGAGACATCACCTCCGAACTCACCATTCCCGCGGATCAGCCCGGAAAAGCACGGCTGGTGGCCCGCAAGCCGGGCGCGATATCAGGCCTCATCGCGGCCAGGATCGCATTTCGCATGATCGATCCGTCGCTGGCGTTCGATGTTGCCGCCCCGGATGGCAGCAAAGTCGAGGCCGGCGCGCTGATCGCCAGCGTGTCTGGACCGGCGCGGGCCATCCTCACGGCCGAGCGGGTGGCGTTGAATTTTGCCGGTCATCTGTCCGGCGTGGCTACCGCCACCGCCGCTTTGGTGGATGCCGTCAAAGGCACAAAGGCGCGCATCGTCTGCACCCGCAAGACCCTGCCCAATCTGAGAATATTGCAGAAATATGCCGTGCGCTGCGGCGGCGGCTTCAATCACCGTCTCGGTTTGGATGATGCCGTCCTGATCAAGGACAATCACATCGCCGCCGCGGGCGGCATCGCGCCGGTCCTGGAGCGCGTGCGCGCGGGCCTGGGGCACATGACCAAGATCGAGATCGAAGTCGACACTCTGGCGCAGCTGGAAGAAGCCTTGTCGCTGGGCGCCGACACGGTCCTGTTGGACAATATGACGCCCGCCGATCTCAAGCGCGCCGTGGCTCTCGCAAAAGGCCGCGCGGTCCTGGAAGCGTCTGGCAATGTCGCATTGGCGACGGTCCGCGAGATCGCGGAAACCGGCGTGGATTACATCAGCTCAGGCGCGATCACCCACAGCGCCGTCAACCTGGATATCGGGCTCGACTTTTAGCTGTCCCGCGAACGGGCCGGCATGCCGCGATAAAAGACGTGATTGCCGATCTGGCCCGTCTTTTCCAGGGTCGGGGCCCAGTCCGGGCTGACCGAAGACGCATGGTAGTTGGTGGCGCCCCCGGTGGAATCCTTGCGCCAGGCCTGGTCGGTGAGGATTTCGGCCGCCAGACGCTCGGAATCGGCCCAGGCACGGGCGTCTTTTTCCCGGTTCAGGTCGCCGTTGCAGGCGAAGGAGAACTGGCAGCCGGGCCGATTGGCCCCCTCATAGACCACGGCGCAGATCGAGTGGCCGTAATTGCCGGAATTCATCCGGTGGAAGATCACTTCGGCGACGGCCTTCTGGCCTTTGTCGCCCTCGCCCCGGGCTTCGTAATAAAGCACTTCCGACAGGCAGCGATGCTCGGCCAGGAGCTGGTTCATCACCGCATCGGTGACGGGCGTCTTGGCGATCGCAACGCTCTGCGTCTTCACTTCGACCGGCTTGGCCAGCGCGATCTTGGCAACGGCATTGTGATTGGTGAGCGATGCGCCGACGGCCGCGCTGGCCGTCGCAAGAATAATCGCGAGCGCAGCGATCAACACGCGGTCCGACCGCGATAGCGCGTCACTGGTTTTTTTCGTCATCGGAAATTCGACTCTTTCGGCTTTTGGTTTCGCTTCGTCTATCTGGCTTGCTCTATTTCGCGTTCGCGTTTTCTTGCCCCTTCAGCGGCATTCAATCGCGTTTGCTATTTCGATTAGGCTGGTTCGATTTGGCGTCGTCCTCAAAAAGTTCCGAATGGTCCACGTGCAGGCAGAGCGGTTTGCCCCAAGCAAACCCGAATCGTCAAATGAAAATTTTCACAATTCTGACACAGCGTCATGAACCAAGAAAACCCAATGTTTTCTTGGTTCTTTTTCACCTCAGCTTTTCCTCTTACGCTCCGCAAGGGCAGCTTGCGCCGCCGCCAGACGCGCGACAGGCACGCGAAATGGCGAGCAGGAGACGTAATCCAATCCCGTGTCATGGCAGAAACGGATGGAGTCCGGATCGCCGCCATGCTCGCCGCAAATGCCGAGTTTGAGACTGTTGCGGGTCTGACGGCCGCGCGTCGCGGCGATGCGAATGAGTTCGCCAACGCCATCGACATCGATCGACACGAAGGGATCGCGCGCGATCACGCCTTTGTTGATGTACTCGTTGAGAAACATGCCGGCATCGTCGCGCGACAGGCCTAACGTGGTTTGCGTCAGGTCATTCGTGCCGAAGGAAAAAAATTCGGCGGTCTCCGCGATCTCCGACGCGCGCAAAGCCGCGCGCGGCAATTCGATCATGGTGCCGATCATGTATTCCGGCACGCTGCCCTTGGCCTTCCTGATGTCCTCGGCGACGTCGGCGATGCGGGCGGCCAGACGGTCCAGTTCCGCCTTATAGCCCACCAGGGGAACCATGATTTCCAGCTGGACGGGCTTGCCCCCGGCGGCCACCACATTGGCGGCGGCTTCCAGGATCGCCCTGGCCTGCATTTCATAGATTTCCGGGTAGGTAATGCCCAACCGGCAGCCGCGGTGACCCAGCATGGGGTTGGATTCATGCAGGGCCGTGGCCCGGGCCTTGAGCTTTTCCACCGAAACGCCGCTGGCCTTGGAGACTTCCGCGATTTCCGACTCCTTGTGGGGCAGGAATTCGTGCAGGGGCGGGTCCAAAAGGCGGATGGTGACCGGTAGGCCTTCCATCGCCTTGAAAATGGCTTCGAAATCGCCCCGCTGGATCGGCAGCAGCTTGTCCAGGGCCGCTTTCCGCTCGGCTTCGGTGTCCGCCAGGATCATCTGGCGGACCGCCACGATGCGATCGGCCTCGAAAAACATATGCTCGGTGCGGCACAGGCCGATGCCCTGGGCGCCGAACTTGCGCGCCGTGGCGGCATCCACGGGCGTATCGGCATTGGTGCGGACCTTCAAGGTGCGCACTGCATCCGCCCAGGCCATCAGAGTGCTGAAATCGCCGGTCAGTTCCGGCTGGCGCATCTTGACCGCGCCCTTATAGACCTTGCCGGCGGCGCCATCGATGGTGATCACCTCGCCGCGCTTCACCGTGAAGCCGCCGCTGCTCATCTCGCCCTTTGCGATATCGATCTTGAGCGAGCCCGCGCCGGAGACGCAGGGACGGCCCATGCCGCGCGCCACCACCGCCGCATGGCTGGTCATGCCGCCGCGCGCCGTCAGGATACCCTTGGCGGCGTGCATGCCGTGAATGTCTTCCGGGCTGGTTTCGGTGCGTACCAAAATCACGTCGTGATTGTCGGCGGCGAGTTTCTCCGCTTCGTCGGCGGTGAACACCACTTCGCCGGTGGCCGCGCCGGGCGACGCGCCCAGGCCGGCGGCGATTTCAACCTTGGGCGCATCCGGGTCAAGCGTGGGATGCAGCAGCTGATCCAGCGCCGCCGGATCGACACGGCTCACGGCTGTGTCCTGATCGATCAGCTTTTCGCGAACCATGTCCACGGCGGCCTTGAGCGCGGCTTCCGCCGTGCGCTTGCCCGAACGGGTCTGGAG
>CALMGU010000180.1 GCA_937865685.1 uncultured Alphaproteobacteria bacterium
AATTCCGGCTTCATGATTCCGCAAGTCACCGCTGCCGCGCTGGTGTCGGAAAACAAGCAAAGCGCTTATCCGGCGAGCGTGGATTCCATCCCCACCTCCGCGAACCAGGAAGACCATGTCTCGATGGCGGCGCATGGCGCGCGCCGGCTGATGCCGATGGCCAGCAACACCACCGCGATCATCGGGATCGAACTTCTGGCCGCGGCACAAGGCTGCGATTTTCATCGCGGCCTGACGTCCAGCCACTGCCTGGAGAATATGCGCCGGCTCGTGCGCGCGCGAATTCCGGCTTTGGAGGACGATCGCCACATGCATCCCGACCTGGAAGAAGCCAACCGCCTGGTGCGCACGGGAGCCGTCGTGCGGGCGTTGGATCCCGTCCGCTTGCCGGGATTGGAGTTGTCATGACCGGACTGCATATACGCCGGGGCCACGCGCCCCTGATCGTGTCTTTTCCCCATGCCGGCACGCAAATCCCCCCCGCCATCGAAAGACAGCTCGTGTCGCCCTGGCTGGCACGCAAGGATACGGACTGGTGGGTCCGCCGCTTATATGAATTCGCCGACGCACTCGATGCCACCATGATCGCGACGGACATGTCGCGCACCGTCATCGATGTGAACCGCGACCCCAGCGGCGCATCGCTCTATCCCGGCCAGGCCACCACGGGCCTTTGTCCCGTCACCACCTTCGATGGGGAGGCGCTTTATCAGCCCGGGCAGGAGCCCGGCGACGCGGAGATCGCCGAGCGGCGGCGGCTCTATTTCGATCCCTATCATGCCGCCCTTGCCGGCGAAATCGAACGGCTGCGTCAGCGGCACGAAAAAATCGTTCTGTATGACGCCCATTCCATCCGCTCGAACATTCCGCGTCTGTTCGATGGAACGTTGCCGCATTTCAATCTGGGCACCGACAATGGACGCACCGCCGCGCCGGCACTCACGGTCTCCCTGGAAGCGATCTGCGTCGGCTCCGGCCTGACATCGGTCGTCAATGGGCGGTTTCGCGGCGGATGGACCACGCGGCACTATGGAAATCCCTCCGCCGGCATCCATGCCGTGCAGATGGAATTGGCTTGCCGCACTTATATGGACGAGCCGTCCGGCGCGGTCGGGCCTGCCAACTGGCCCCAGGATTTCGCCACCGCGCGGGCGGCGCAGGCGCGCACGGTCCTGTCCGACATTCTCAAGGCCTGCCTTCATTTCACCGATTCGTGAGACCTCACCCATGACCCGGATAGACAACACGCGCGTGATACGGCCTGCGATTGGGAGCGCGCTGACGGCGAAGAGCTGGCTGACGGAGGCGCCGCTGCGGATGCTGATGAACAATCTGCATCCGGATGTGGCGGAGCGTCCGGAGGAGCTGGTGGTCTATGGCGGGATCGGTCGTGCGGCGCGCGACTGGGAGAGCTTCGATCTGATCGTCTCCACCCTCAAGCGGCTGGAAGAAGATCAGACCCTGCTGATCCAGTCGGGCAAGCCGGTGGGGGTGTTCCGCACCCATGAGAATGCCCCGCGGGTCCTGATCGCCAATTCCAACCTGGTGCCGCACTGGGCCAACTGGGACCATTTCAACGAGCTGGACCGCAAGGGCCTGGCCATGTACGGCCAGATGACCGCCGGCTCCTGGATCTATATCGGCGCCCAAGGCATCGTGCAGGGCACCTATGAGACCTTCGCCGAGATGGGCCGCCAGCATTATGGCGGGGACCTGTCAGGCCGCTGGCTTCTGACCGCGGGCTTGGGCGGGATGGGCGGGGCCCAGCCTTTGGCCGCGGTGATGGCCGGAGCCTCGTGCCTGGCCATCGAATGCCAGCCTTCGCGCATCGATATGCGCATGCGCACCGGCTATCTGGACCAGGTCGCCACCAATCTGGACCATGCGCTGGAGATCATCCGCCGCTCCACCGCGATGCGCCAGCCGGTCTCGGTGGGGCTTTTGGGCAATGCCTGCGAGGTTCTGCCCGAACTGCTGCGGGCGGGGATCAAGCCCGATCTTCTGACCGACCAGACCTCCGCCCATGATCCCATCAATGGCTATCTGCCCAAGGGCTGGAGCCTGGACCAGTGGATCAGCATGCGCGAGCGCGATCCCAAGGCGGTGGAGAAGGCGGCCAAGCAATCCATGGCCATCCATGTGCAGGCGATGCTGGAGTTCCAGAAGCTGGGCGTGCCCACCGTGGATTACGGCAACAATATCCGCCAGATGGCCAAGGACGAAGGCGTGGCCAATGCCTTCGACTTCCCGGGCTTTGTTCCGGCCTATATCCGCCCGCTCTTCTGCAAGGGCATCGGGCCGTTCCGCTGGGTAGCGCTCTCCGGCGATCCGGAAGACATCTACAAGACTGACCAGAAGGTCAAAGAGCTTCTGCCGGACGATGCCCATCTGCACAATTGGCTCTCCATGGCCCGCAGCAAGATCAAGTTCCAGGGTCTTCCGGCCCGCATCTGCTGGGTGGGGCTGGGCGACCGGCATCGTCTGGGCCTGGCCTTCAACGAGATGGTGGCCAAGGGTGAGCTGAAGGCGCCCATCGTGATCGGCCGTGATCATCTGGACTCAGGCTCGGTCGCCTCTCCCAACCGGGAGACCGAGGCGATGAAGGACGGCTCCGACGCGGTCTCCGACTGGCCCATGCTCAATGCCCTGCTCAACACCGCCTCCGGCGCCACCTGGGTGTCGCTGCATCATGGCGGCGGGGTGGGGATGGGCTACTCCCAGCATGCCGGCATGGTGATCGTCGCAGACGGCACCCCCGCCGCCGCACAGCGTCTCGCCAATGTCCTGTGGAACGATCCCGCAACAGGCGTCATGCGCCATGCCGATGCCGGTTACGACATCGCCATCCAATGCGCCCACGACAAAAAACTCGATCTGCCC
>CALMGU010000181.1 GCA_937865685.1 uncultured Alphaproteobacteria bacterium
GTAGGCGTGCGAGCGCAGCAGCGACGGCGACACGCCGCCCGAATGGGCCAGCCAGTCCAGCGTGTGGTCGATGGCCTGGTGGTCGCCCGCGCAGTAGATCTCGGTGCGGTTGCAGGTGGAGAGGATCGCCCCCTCCGGCACCAGCCGCTGCAGCCGCTCGCGCATGTCGGCGAGCGCCTCGTGCAGCCCCTCGCCGGGAAACGACACCCGCTCGCGCACGGAGACCGGCGCGGTGGTGTGGTCGGATGAACTATACCACCTGGTGGGTCTAACACCCGACAACTTTAACCCTAGCCGCGATAGCTGGCGCGAGCTGATTGTACCCGAAGACCGGGCGCCAATGGCTGCGGAGTTAGAGACCATCTTGACCCGTGGCGGCCAGTTTGACCTGGAATTTCGTGTCCGCCGCGCCGATGGGGCGTTGCGTTGGTTCGCCTCCATAGGGCGCGTTGAAGCGGGTCCTGACGGTGCCCCGACCCGCCTGCTCGGTGTCAATATGGAAATCACCGAGCGCAAACGAGCCGAGGCGGCCTTACAACAAGCTCACACCGCCTTGGAGCAGCGCGTTGTCGAGCGCAAAGCCCGCCCGCCCACGGAAGGTCGCGAGGTTTGCCAGACTCGCGGTTTGAACCATCGTCGAGGCGAAGCTTGTCAGGCGCGAAGTATTCGCGTTCGCCGATGCCGCGCTGCGCCGGATCCATGTCCGCCAGCCTTACCGGCTGGCCCGCAAGCGAACCCTGGAAGCGGTGGCGCAACTGTCCGGGGCGATCCGGCGCCTGGCCGACGAACCCAAGACCAACCGCCGCACCTTGGCTTCGCTGAATGAGCTTTTGGGTGCCAATTATGCGCTGGCGTCGGACCTTGCCTCGATGCCCGTGCTGATGAAGACAAGAGGCGCCGAACTCGATCCCGTTCGCGCGGATGCGCAGATCGAGACGGCACGGAACCGGGTGGCGGAACTTCTCACTTCCGGATCGATGCCGGATTCGGAGCCCGCGCCCGTTCGCGAATCCCTATCGGGATTGAAAGAGAATTTCGCCATGATCGTATTGGCGCGCCGCCTGGCCCATATCGAATATACCGCGCGCAAAGTGGCGCGGCTGGCGGCAAGGCCGGTGATCGCCGATGAGGAAGAACATGCGCATTAGAGCCTTCGCGATGGGATTTCTGCTTCTGACCGCACCAGCCCTGGCGCAGACGCCGCAGAAACTGCCCCTGCCGCGCATGCCGGGCCAGCAAAGCCTGCAATTCGGCAATGCCGGCATCGCCATCACCATGCCCGCCCCCGAAAGCGCCGCGCCCATCATCGTCATCGCATCCGCCCCTGGGACCAGGCCCGTGTCGCTTTTCCTGGACCATGTTCCCGGCGCGCATGAATTTCCGCCCAGCATCTCGCTGGTGGAAATGGACCCCGCCAACAACACGCCGGAATTCTTCGTCTCTCGCTTCTCCGGCGGCGCCCATTGCTGCGCTCAAATCCATATTCTGGACTTGGTGGCCGGCCAGTGGCGGATCATCGATGGCGGCGGCTGGAACGGCGACGAGATCGTGCCCGAAGACGCGGACGGCGACGGCGAGCAGGAGATCGTCCATGGCGACGACCGCTTCCTGTACCGCTATTCCTGTTACGCCTGCGCCGCGCCACCCGTCCGCATCTTCAAGTTGATTCAAGGCGCCTTGGCCGATGTGACGCTCAGCCCGCTCTATCGCCCCCGCGACGAGAAGGATCTGCCCAATTTCCAGCAGGGCTGCGCCAATCACGACAATGGCGCCTGCGCCTCCTATGTCGCGGTCGCGTCCCGTCTGGGCCACCGTGACGAGGCGTGGCGCTTCATGCTGGATCACTATGACCGCAAGAGCGACTGGGGCCTGAAGGATTGCGCACTACGCGATGACAGGGGCAATTGCCTGGCCGAGATTCAGTACAAATCCTATCCCGATGCGCTGGCGGGGTTTCTGCAGCAGGTCGACAGCGCCCGGCCCGGCATGCCCTAGTCCCGGCGATCTTCCAGCACCGCCCGGATGGTCGCCATCACGGCGTCCAGCCCAGCCTCCGCGTCGGTCATGGGAAAGCGCAGGATGGTATAGCCCGCTTCATGCAGCAACCGGTCCCTGACTGGGCTGCGATTGGCACGGTCCGCTTCCAACTCGACCACCAAGAGCGCCTCATGCTCGACGAACGGCAAGATGAAGGTCTGAAAGGACGCGCCTTTGCGGAAATGCCAGCCCTCAAGCGCCTTCAGCCGCAGCCACAATAGATCCTGGAGTCCCGGCTCCCGCCCCAATGGCCGTTTGCGCTGCATCGGCATTCAGAGCGGAATATTGTCGTGCTTCTTCCAGATCTGCGCCACCTGCTTGTTCTTGAGCATGCGCAGAGAACGGGCGATCCGCCAGCGGGTGGAATGCGGCCGGATCACGTCGTCGATATAGCCGCGCGACGCCGCGACGAAGGGATTGAGGAAACGATCCTCATATTCCTTGGTCCGCGCCGCCAACGCCTTGGCGTCATCGGCGTCCTTGCGGAAGATGATCTCGACCGCGCCCTTGGCGCCCATCACGGCAATCTGGGCCGTAGGCCAAGCATAATTGACATCAGCGCGCATATGCTTGGACGCCATCACGTCATAGGCGCCGCCATAGGCCTTGCGGGTGATCACCGTGACTTTGGGTACCGTGGCCTCGGCATAGGCGAACAAAAGCTTGGCGCCATGCTTGATGATGCCGCCATGTTCCTGGGCGGTGCCGGGCATGAAGCCGGGCACATCGACAAAGGTCACCAGGGGAATGTTGAAGCAATCGCAGAAACGCACGAACCGTGCCGCCTTGCGGCTGGCGTCGGAATCCAGAACGCCCGCCAGCACCATGGGCTGGTTGGCCACGAAGCCCACCGTGGCGCCTTCGATCCGGCCGAATCCGGTGATGATATTGCGGGCAAAAGCTTCGCCCACCTCGAAGAAATCGCCCTCGTCGATGACCTTGAGGATCAGCTCCTTCATGTCATAGGGCTTGTTGGCGCTGTCGGGAATCAGCGTGTCCAGCGACATGTCATGGCGGCGCGGATCGTCTTCCACCGGCCAGACCGGGGTCTTGTCGCGATTGTTGAGCGGCAGGAAATCATACAGGCGGCGAATTTCCTCCAGGCAGGTGACGTCATTGTCATAAGCGCCGTCGGCCACCGACGAGCGCACGGTGTGCACCTTCGCGCCGCCCAATTCTTCCGGGGTCACATCTTCATGGGTCACGGTCTTGGTGACGTCGGGACCGGTGATGAACATGTAGGACGTGCCGGCAACCATGAAGACGAAATCGGTCAGGGCCGGAGAATAGACATCGCCGCCCGCGCACGGCCCCATGATGACGGAGATCTGCGGCACCACGCCGGACGCCAGCACATTGCGCTTGAAGACTTCGCCGAAACCCGCCAGCGCCGCCACGCCTTCCTGGATGCGGGCACCGCCGGAATCGAACAGCCCGATCACCGGCGCGCCATTCTGCATCGCCATGTCCATGATCTTGCAGATCTTGTCGGCATGCGCTTCGGAGGTGGAGCCGCCCAGCACCGTGAAGTCCTTGGCATAGACATAGGCCATGCGGCCATTGATCGTGCCCCAGCCGGTGACCACGCCATCGCCGGGGATGCGGTTCTTTTCGGTGCCGAATTCGGTGCCGCGATGTTCGACGAACATGTCGAATTCTTCAAAGCTGCCGGGGTCGAGCAGAAGCTCGATCCGTTCGCGGGCGGTGAGCTTGCCCCGCGCGTGCTGGGCAGCCACTCGGGCTTCACCGCCCCCAGCCTTTGCCAGGGTCCGGCGCGATTCCAGTTCGGAAATGATCTCTTTCATGGACGCAGACTGGGTTCGCCGGACAAAAGCGTCAAGCCCGCGCCAGGCGTACCAGCTCCGCGGCATTGCGCATTTCCGCGGCCAGATGCGCGGCCCGCGCCTCCGCCTCCCGATCGCTGCCCCATTGCTCGGCCTGATAGGCCTCGTCGAGACGCGACAGGGCGAAGGCATCCTCGGCCGTCAGGCGCCCGTCCAGCACCGCCAGCCCCAGGACCAACGAGCCCGTCACCGACGCCAGGACATGCAGGGCCGCGAGATTGAAGTCGCTTTGTGCCGCGATGGCCTCGCGCAAGGCGACCAGCGTCTCTTCGGATTGCGCGACATGTTGAATGCCGGACGTGACCGCCAGCCGGGCGCCGTGGCGGTCCGACAGCCAATCCAGATACGCGTCCCATTGCAGCTGGCGCGCCACCAGCGCCACCGGCGCCTCCGCCCGATACGACAAAAGGTCATTCTCGCCGAACCGCAGAATGGCCGTAATCACCTCTTCGCGCGTGGCGCGGATGCCGTCCAGCACCGTATTGACCAGGCGGGTGAGCGGCATCGCCGCCGGCTTCATTTCATCGTCCTGCGCCCGCCATTCCTGCGCGACGGCTTCGGCCAGGGCATGGGTCGGCAACAGCAAAGGCTGGCGCGCGGGCGTGCGCACGGGCTTTCCGTCCAGCAGGAAACGGAATCCGTCCGATGCCTCATCCACCGTGACGGTCTTGTAGAAACGCTTCACGGCTTTTTCTTCCGGGCGGGAAAGGGATCGCGCCTGTCGCTGGCATCGAAGCCCAACAACTCCCAGCTCTTTGCCATGTGCGGCGACAAAGGCGCCGTGACTTGCAGGCGTCCGCCATCGGGACGCGGAATGTCGATCGAGCGGGCATGCAGATGCAGCTTGTCGGTGATGGCGCCTTTGCCCTTGGCATCGGCGCCGCCATATTTGAAATCACCCACGATGGGCGTGCCCAGGCTGGCCAGATGGACGCGGATCTGATGGGTGCGGCCGGTGACGGGGCGGGCCGCGACCCAGGCGAATTCCTGGCCCGCCTGCCCCATCACGGCATATTCGGTCAGAGCGAATTTCGCATCATCTTCCTCGCTCACCATCATGCGCTCGCTCTTGCCGCGAACGCCTTCCTTGGCCAGGGCCGCCTTGACGATGCCATGCTTCTGCTTGGGCACGCCTTTGACCAGGGCCCAATAAACCTTGGACGCATCGCGGCTGGCCAGAGCGCGGGACAATCCCGCGGCAGCCTGCGATGTGCGCGCCACCAACAGCACGCCGGAGGTATCGCGATCCAGCCGGTGCACCAGCTTGGGCCGCGTGTTCTTCTCAAAGCTCAGTTGATCGAGCATGCCATCGACATGTTCCTTCAGCCCCGAACCGCCCTGGGTGGCCAGGCCAGAAGGCTTGTTCAGGACGATGAGATGCTTGTCCATATAGAGGATCGCATCTTCGAGCCGGCGTGATGTCTTGATCACCGGCGCGGGCTTCACGCGCTCTTCCACCTTGTCATGGATCACTTGCGGCGGCAGGCGCATGACCTGGCCCGCGGCGACGCGGTCAGCGGACTTGGCGCGCTTGCCATCCACCCGCACCTCGCCCTTGCGGAGCAGTTTTTCCAGACGGCCATGAGTCAGGGCCGGGAAATGCCGGCTGAACCAGCGATCGACGCGAATTCCGTCATCGTCATCGGCAATGATGCGTTGTTCAGGCATAAACGGCCCGCACCAGCCAAAGCCCCGCGAAGAGAGCCAAAATCGAAAGAACGACGGAGCCGGTGATATAAGCACCCGCCTGGGCGTAGGCGCCCCGCTCCATCAGCATCGCGCTGTCCAAGGAGAAAGTGGAAAAGGTGGTATAGCCACCCAGAACGCCGGTCGTGAGGAACGCCCGCATCTCCGGCGTCAGATTGAGCTTCAGCGCCGCCAGTCCCGCGATCAGGCCCATCATCAGCCCGCCGGTGACATTGACCACAAAAATTCCGAACGGAAATCCCGGCCACCAGGCCGGCTGCACCGCGCCCGCCACGAAATAGCGGGCCAGCGATCCCAGCGCGCCGCCCAGCGCCACCATCAGAACCACGCCCCACTGCATCAACCGCCCCCCTTCCTTGTCCGCAGCTTGGCCCAATAGTCCAGCCGCTTGGCGATTTCCCGCTCGAAGCCGGCTTCCTTGGGCGCGTAAAATTGTTCGCGCGTCATGGCGTCCGGAAAGTAATTCTGGCCGGAGAATCCGTCCTCCGCCTCATGGTCATATTGATAGCCCGCGCCATAGCCAAGGTTTTTCATCAATTTGGTGGGCGCGTTGAGAATATGAGCCGGCGGCATCAGCGAGCCATGCTCCTGGGCGGCGCGTTTGGCGGCGCCCAGCGCCGTATAGACGGCATTGGATTTGGGCGCCGAGGCCAGATAGATCACGCATTGCGCCAAGGCGATCTCCCCTTCCGGACTTCCCAGGAAATCGAACACGTCCTTTGCTGCCAGCGCCTGATGCACCGCTTCGGGATCGGCCAGACCGATATCTTCCACCGCCGCCCGCACCAGACGCCGCGCGATATAGAGCGGCTGTTCGCCTCCCGCCAGCATTCGCGCCAGCCAGTACAGCGCCGCGTCGGGATCGCTGCCGCGGATGGATTTATGCAAGGCGCTGATGATGTTGTAATGTTCTTCGCGGGATTTGTCGTAAAGCGGCATGCGCCGCTGCACCGCCGCCATCAGTCCCGCCGGATCGAGCGGCGCCACGATCTTCAGATTGGCGACCTCTTCGGCCAGATTGAGCAGATAGCGGCCATCGCCATCTGCCATGGCGCGCAGACTGGCGCGCGCATCCGGCGTCAGCTTGAGCGGCTCGCCATAATGCGCTTCGGCCCGTTCCAGCAATTTCTCCAGCGCCGCATCGTCCAGGCGGCGCAGCACCAGGACCTGCGCGCGGGACAGAAGCGCCCCGTTCAGCTCAAAGGACGGGTTTTCCGTGGTGGCGCCGACCAGGACCACCGTACCGTCCTCGACCACGGGCAAAAAAGAATCCTGCTGGCTTCGATTGAAGCGGTGGATCTCATCGATGAACAAGAGCGTGCCCTGCCCCATCTTGCGGCGCTGGCGGGCGGCCTCGAAGGTCTTTTTCAGATCCGCGACGCCGGAGAACACCGCCGACAATTGCTCGAACTGCAGCTTGAAGGCGGAAGACAGCAGCCGCGCGATGGTGGTCTTTCCGGTTCCCGGCGGTCCCCAGAGGATGATCGAATGCGCCCGCCCCGCCGCCACCATCCGGCCGACCGGGCCATCGGGGCCCAAAAGATGCTCCTGGCCCACCACGTCGGCCAGGCTTTTGGGGCGCAGCCGGTCCGCCAGCGGACGTGGCGCATCCTGTTCCAGGCCTCCGGATTCGAACAAATCGCTCATGGAAGATTTTTGCCCCCATCTGTCTTCCTCAGGCAAGCCTTCGGAAGACATCTTCCCCCGCCGGCGGCTTCGCCGCGCGGGGGAAGAAAGCCAGAGCCAGGGCGCACGAGCACTTGTTGGAGCACACGCAGGCTCGCCTCCCCCGCGCATTCGGAGCATCCTGGCCAGGGGGGAGTGCCCTTAGCAGCGCTTGCGATGCGAAGGGCGGAGGAAGCGCAAAAAAAGACCTACAGACTAAACTTCATCCCGACGGAGATATTGTTGCTGGTGTTCCCCACGCCGGTCAGCGCCCCGATATTGGCGTCGTGCGCGTTCTGATAGCGATATTCCGTGAACAGGGTCATGTCCTGGGAAACCGGATATTCGAGCCCGCCCAGCGCCTGCCAGCCGAACACGGTGGCGGAATCGCTGACCGTTCCGCCGACCCGATCATTCACCGCGCCCAACCCCGCCCCGCCATAAAGGCGCAGCGGCGAGCCGGTATCGAGATGATAGACCAGATTGCCCATGAAGCTGGTGGACGCCAGATGCGAAAATCCGGTGTCCCCCTTATAGCCCGACTGATTGTAGAAAAGATCGGCTTCCGCCGACCATCCTTGCATCGGGAGAATATTGTCCAGCCCATAACCCACGCGTGCGCCGATATTATAGCCGGTGTCCATGTCATGCGGGGAACCGCCGGCCATCAACGCAGGATCGAAACTCGCGCCGCCCAGGATAGAGGCATACCAATTGTCCGTATGGGTGCTGTCGGCATGGGCGGCACTCGTGGCGAGCAGCAGCGCGGCGGCGGAACTGAGGACAAAGCTTTTCATAAACGAACCCTTCGTTGCGATGCCCCCCATCGCGATATTTAACGTCGGGTTTTTATGATCGTCGCCTCTTGAAAAACGAAAGTGATCGCTTGGCAACAAGCGGTAACAACATGAAAACTTTATCAAATAGGGCTTTTTTGTGAATTCATCCGCTGACGGACAATTGCAGCTTGCGATTGCCGCGCTCCACCACGAGGTCCCAGCGGCTTGCATCGTTCAAAGCGCGCGTTAACTCGCCGACACGGTTGATGCCCACCCCATTCACGCTGCGCACGATATCGCCGGGTTGGAACCCGTAGTTCCCCGAATAGGAATTGGGATTGATGGAAACAATCACCACCCCTTTGGCCAAAAGATCGGTCTGCAGCTCCAACGCCGCGGCCGGTGAAAGATTTTCCACCTTCGCGCCGGTCAAAGGATTGCGTCCCGCGATGACGGTCGCTTCGCGCGGCGGGTTTTCCGGCGGCAGGGCCAAGGTCACATTCACTTCACGGATGGTCTTGCCCGCGCCGATTCGTACCTTGACGCTGTCGCCGGGCTTGTGCGTGGCGATGCGATAGTTGAGCGACTGCATATCGTCCACGCCCGCGCCATCCACCGACAGCACCACATCGCCGCTTTTGACGCCGGCATTGGCCAAAGGCCCGCCAGGATAGATATCCTTGATCAAGACGCCGCCCGGACGCCCCAACCCCAGGCTTTCGGCGATGGCGCTGGTCACCGGCTGGCCGGTGGCGCCGATCCAGGAAAGGCGAACCCCGCCGCCCCCTTCCACACCTTCCACCACCCGGCGCGCCAGATTGGCGGGAATGGCAAAGCCGATGCCGATATTGCCGCCGGAGCGCGAATAGATCGCCGTGTTGATGCCGGCGAGCTTGCCGTCAGTGGTCACCAGCGCGCCGCCGGAATTGCCCGGATTGATGGCGGCGTCGGTCTGAATAAAGAACTGATAGTCATTGGCCGCCCCTTGCGTGCGGGCCAGCGCCGACACGATCCCCATGGTCACGGTCTGGCCCACGCCGAAGGGATCGCCGACCGCCAGCACCAGATCGCCCACCTGCACCGCATCGCTGTCGCCGAACGGCACGGTCGGCAGTCTTTCACCCTTGGTGTCGATCTTCAGCACAGCCAGATCGGTCCTGGGGTCGGCGGTGAGAACCTTGGCCTTGAATTCGCGCTTGTCGTTCAGCGCCACCACGATATCGGTGCCCCCATCCACCACATGATTGTTGGTGAGGATCAGGCCGTCGGCCCGCACGATCACGCCGGAGCCCAGTGATTGCTGCACGCGCTGGCGCATGCCGGGATTGTTGCCGAAGAATTGCGAAAAGAACGGATCGTTGAAAAAGGGATTGGTCTGAACCTGGGTGACGGTGCGGGTGTAGACATTCACCACCGCTGGCGCGATTTTTTTGACCACCGGCGCGAAGGTCAGCTGGACCTGGCCCATCGAGGACGGCGGAGCTTCGCCGCGCGGCGGCGGCGCGAGTTTGAGCGGCTGGGGCGTTACCAGGTGGGGCGTGGGCGGGGCGCCTGCTCCCGGCATCGCCCAGAATGCCAGCGCCGCGATCGCGGCCAAACCTGCCACCGCAAGAGACACCGTCTTCATCACATGCAACCTTCCGAAAATGTTTCCCAGTTCACCCCCCCGCCATAGAATTGCGGAATTCCGGAACTGCCTCAACAAACAAAAAGGGCGGCATTTCTGCCGCCCCCCGAACTCATTTCTTTGTGACGGCTTACGCCTCAGCCTCTTCCGCCACTTCCACCGGACCGGAGTCCTTGCCCTTGGCATCGACATCGCGGTCGACGAATTCGATGATCGCCATCGGCGCATTGTCGCCGTGACGGAAACCGGCCTTGAGCACGCGGGTGTAACCGCCCGGACGGCCGGCATAACGCGGACCGATCACGTCGAACAGCTTGGTCACCTGATCGGCGTCCTTGATCTGGGCCAGCGCCTGGCGGCGGGCGTGCAAGTCTTTGGCGCCGCGGCGCGACAGGGTGATCAGCTTTTCGATCACCGGACGAAGATCCTTGGCCTTGGGCAAGGTGGTCTTGATCTGCTCATGCTTGATGAGCGCCGCCGTCATATTGCCCCACATCGCTTTGCGATGAGACGCGGTGCGGTTCAGTTTGCGTCCTTGATTGCCGTGGCGCATGACTCTTAATCCCTGTCATGGCCCGCCGGTGTCGCCGGACGGGCCATCCCTTTTCAATATTGATCTTCGTAACGCTTCGCGAGGTCTTCGATATTCTCAGGCGGCCATCCGGGCACTTCCATGCCCAGATGCAGACCCATTTCCGCGAGAACAGCCTTGATCTCGTTGAGCGACTTGCGGCCGAAATTCGGGGTGCGCAGCATCTCCGCTTCGGTCTTCTGCGGATTGTTAAGGACCGCGTCTGCGATCCCATCTCCCACTTGCGCCGAGATCTTGCGATGACGGCGTGCCGGAGAGGTGCGGAGTTTTTCAGCAGCCGGTGGTGGTGGTTTGGATGACGGGGGGGACGGTGAGGCTCGAGGCTTCGGTGTAGGTTACCGAGCAGGTCGCGGGATCCGGGGCGGTGGAGAGTTGGAATACGGTGTTGATGAAGCCGCTCGTGCCGGTGGCGGTGACCTGGAAGCCTGAGGCATCGACGATGGTGTCAGCGGATGCGACGCCCAGGGGGACGCCGCCGTTGGGGTAGTTGGCCCACAGGGCGAAGGTCTTGCCGTCGATGACCACCGTCTTGTCCTCGGCTATCGAGGAGATGCAGCCGGGGGTGGCGACGCAGGCGCCGTGGACCATCATCACGCCCGCTCGCAGCGAACCCGCAAAGTTTGTCACCACGGCAGTCCTGGCGGAGGTCCGCAGGTCCAGCAATCGCGGCAGCGCGAAGGCGGCCAGGATGCCCAACAGGATGATGACGGTGACCAGTTCCACCAGGGAGAAGCCGCGCGTAAAACGGGTCGCGGGTCGGATATGCATCGGCGAGCGGATGCTGAAGAGATTTCGCAACTGCGGATGCGCCGAGGGGCGCATGAGCGCCCCCCAGCTTCGGTCCATCAGCCCATATAGAAAATGGCCAGCTTGTTGCCGTCCATGTCGCGGAAGTAACCGGCGTAGAAGTCATCGCCGCG
>CALMGU010000182.1 GCA_937865685.1 uncultured Alphaproteobacteria bacterium
GGCGGCGCGGCAGCCGCTTCGGTCCCGCCGCGAAGCGCATCGGCGCTGTAGCGGGCCTGAGCGCCATCGCTGGCCAGGGATTGCGCGGTCTGCTGCTGGTCACCCGGTGTCGCGCTGGGCGCCGGACGGGCCGGCAGGCTGGCAAGATCGGGCGTGGTGCCGGCCGCATCGTCGGAAGCAGTCGGCGCCGCCTGATCGGGAAACTGGCTGGCCGGAGCGTTGTCACTGCTATCGCTGAGCAGACCCGTGGGGTCCAGATCCGAAATGGTGGAGCAAGCGGAGGCCGCAACGGTCAGGCCCAGGATCAGCGTCAATTGGCGCAGATGGACGGAAGACTTGGTCATGCGGTCGGTTCCCAGTCAGAAAGCATTGCCGGACGGCGCTTGGCACTCAAGAACGGCGCACGGCCCAGCCCTTTTCCTATACCGCGCCAGGGCTTTGGTTCCAAGCGCGGCCACTGCTAAATACGTGAATTCTTGACATATTTCAGCCATAACGGCCATTGCGACAGGGGATTTGCGGCGCCCGGCCACCCGCGATATCACCGGTTCCAGGCCAACCACGGTGTCATGATGGGTCAGAAACAATCCGCGTCCCGGCCCGAATCGACGGGCCCTTCCCTGTCGGACCACTTCGCGCATCTGGACCGGGAAAAGTTCGCCCGCAACATGGTGACGGTGGCGGGGCAGAGCCAGAAGCTGATCGGTGAATTTCTCCGCCGCTGGGCCGACCGCGAAAATCCCGGCCCGCTCGACCCCCTCAACATCTCCAGCGCCTTCTTCGCGCTTCTGAAAGCGATGGGCGCCGACCGCCAGACCGTGGCGCAAACCCAGACGCAGCTGTGGCACGACTGGATGGGCCTTTGGGAAACCACTGCCCGCCGCATGTTGGGTGATACCAGCGCCGCGCCCATGGTCGCGCCCCCGCCCGGCGACCGCCGCTTCCGCGACGCCGAATGGCAGCAGAACGAAATCTTCGACTTCATCAAACAGTCCTATCTTTTGTCGGCCAATGCCATGCAGAGCATGGTCGCCAGCCTCAACGGCATCCCCGAAGGCGAGCGCAAGCGGGTGGAATTCTATACCCGCCAGTTCGCGGATGCTTTTGCGCCGACCAACTTCCTGCTCACCAACCCCGAAGTGATGCGCGCCACTTTGGAAACCAGCGGCGAGAATCTGGTCAAGGGATTGGACAATCTGATCGCCGATATCGAGCGGGGGCGCGGCGAATTGTCAATCCGTCAGTCTGCGGACGGTTTCGTGATCGGCGAGAATATCGCCACCGCCCCCGGCAAGGTGGTGTTCCGCAACAAGCTCATCGAGCTGCTTCAGTTCAACCCCAGCACCGATCAGGTGCATGAGCGCCCGCTGCTGATCTTTCCGCCCTGGATCAACAAATTCTACATCCTGGATCTGAGGCCGGAGAACAGCTTCATCCGCTGGCTGGTGGGCCAGGGCTATACCGTCTTCGTGGTCTCCTGGGCCAATCCCGACAGCGATCTCGCCCAGATGGGATTTGAAGATTACATGCGCGACGGCGTCTTCGCCGCACTGGATGCGGTCAAGGATGCGACCGGCGTGGAGGATCCCAATTGCGTCGGTTATTGCATCGGCGGCACGCTCCTGGCCGCAACCCTCGCCTATATGGCGGCCAAGAAGGACACGCGAATCCATTCCGCCACCTTCTGGGCCGCGCAGACCGATTTCAGCGAAGCGGGCGATCTTTCGGTGTTCGTGGACGAAGCCCAGCTCGAGGCGCTGGAACATCAGATGAAGCTGGCGGGCGGCGTGCTCGACGGCGCCAAGATGGCGGGCACCTTCAACATGCTGCGCGCCAACGATTTGATCTGGTCGTTCGTGATCAACAATTACATGCTGGGCAAATCGCCCATGCCGTTCGACCTGCTCTACTGGAACAGTGACACCACGCGGATGCCGGAAAAGCTGCATCTGTCCTATCTGCGCCAATGCTACAAGGACAACGCATTGGCGCTGGGCAAGATGATGCTGGGCGGCGTGAAGCTCGATCTTTCGAGAGTGAAAGTGCCGGTCTATCTGCAATCGGCCAAGGAAGACCATATCGCGCCAGCAAATTCGGTGTTCAAGGCGGTGAAATTGTTCGGCGGACCGGTCCGCTTCATCATCGCGGGATCGGGCCATATCGCCGGCGTGATCAATCCGCCCGCCGCCAAGAAATACCAATATTGGACCAACGAGAAAAAGACCGAGACCGTCGATGGCTGGCGCGCCGGCGCGACGGAGCATCCCGGCTCGTGGTGGCCGGATTGGGACCGCTGGCTGTCGGCCTTGTCGGGCGAAAAAATTCCGGCGCGCCAGCCCGGCGACGGCAAGCTGAAAGTGCTGGGCGACGCGCCCGGCGATTATGTCAAGGTGAAGTCCCGATAATAACGCCTTTGCGTTGCTATCGGGACTTCATTCCCGGTGAGAAAGGTGCGGGAGCACCTTTCTAGGGAAGGGAATCCATTTTCATCCGCTGTCAGTTCGTCCGCCCCGGCTCCAGCTTTTCATTCTGGCCGCCCAGCTGCCGGTAGAAGCCCGGCCCTTCCTGCCCGTTTACCCACAAATCGCGGCGAGGATTGACCAGGAAAACCTCCCCGTCATGGGCGTGAACATAACCCAGGCGGAATTTATCGAGATAAGTGGCGGCGAAATCGCTGTCTTCGCAGCGGTCTTGAAGGCAACGCGACGAGACGGATGTCGCCGTCATGGCGGGATCGCGGGTACGAGGCGCCGGCGCCAGATCGGATTGGCAACGCAGCGATAGCAAGGCGCTTGCGGTGACAGGTATCGCCCATGAGGCATCTGCGGCGGGTACGCCCGCGATCCAGACGGACAGGACTTCACCATTCAGCCGCCACAACGCAAAGCCCGTACCGCCATTCTTGTTGCCGAAGCTGATGCCGCTGACATCGAATGGCCGGGCTTCCACCGGCGTCAGCGTGACCGGGCTGCGGAAGATCGCGTGCAACAGGCCTGAGACATAGCCCAAAGGATCGCGTCGCTGGTCGGCGTTCAGGCGCACCAATTTGTAGATTGCGTGCGCGCCGCCGGCCTCCGACACGACATGGATCATGTTCGGGCCGGAGTCGCGCAACCGCCACTTTTCCGGCGCCACGCCGGAGCAGATCCCCGCCGTCAATTGCGGCAAGGCGCGCAGCCGCACGCTGACGCCATGCGCCAGGCGCCGCGACCAGGCCGCGTTTGCCACCATGACCGGCGGCGTGAGCTTTTCCTTCGCCAAGGTCGGCGGCGGATCGACGGAAAACACTTTTTCGCTCCGCGGCGGCGCGGCATCGAAAATCAGCGGCACGTTCTTGGGACGGACCCCGCCCCTGGCCTCATCGAACAGGGTGATGATGAGGCGGTCGCCGGCCCGGTGGCGGCGCACGATCCGGGAGGCTTGCTCTGCCGAACGGATATCTTCCCCGTCGATCCGCGCCACCACGGCGCCCGGCCGGATGCCGGCCCGCGCGGCGGGGCTGTCGGGGGCCACCTCTTGCACCAGCGCTCCGCGCGTGGCCAGCAACGGCGCCCGCGAAGCGGCAGCTTCGGTGACGCGGGTAAACTCCAATCCGGAATAGCCTTCAGGATCGGGCGGACGGGCGATCAAAAGGGCCACGCCGAGCGCGCCCAATGCCACCACCACAAGCACTCCCAGCCAGAGCCGCACCATGCGCGCTTCTAGCATATTTGCTGCCGATGCCAGCCCGGCCCGCAGCGGCGATGGCTGTGCGATTTAGAGGCCGGTGGTTTCGGGGAGACCCAGCATGATGTTGAGATTCTGGACGGCCGCGCCGCCGGCGCCTTTGCCCAGATTGTCCAACGCCGCCACCAGCCGCACCTGATCGCCCGCCTTGTTGGCGAAGACGAACAGCTTCATCCGGTTGCTGCCCGCCAGCAATTCAGCATCCACGGCCTTCATCGACGCCGCCTCGTCCAGCCCCGCCACTTCGACAAGCGGCTTTCCGGCATAGGCATTGGCGATCACGGCATGAATGTCGCGCGGGCTTGGGCCGCCCGGCAGCGCCCAGGTCTGCAGCGGCAATTCCACCAGCATGCCGCGGTAAAAGCGCGCCACGGTAGGCGCGAACAGGGGCGGATGATTGAGGCCAGCCCGCGCCTGCATTTCGGGAAGATGTTTGTGTCCAAGGCCCAGCGCATAACCGCGATGAACCGTCTCGACAAAGACCGGGGAATCCTTTTTCTCGAACTCCTCGATCATGCTTTTGCCACCCCCGGAATAGCCGGAGACACCATGAACGGTGACGGGAAAATCGGCGGGGATCAGGCCCGCACGCACCAGAGGCCGCGCCAGCGCCAGAAAGCCGGTCGCCCAGCAGCCGGGATTGGCGACGCGGGCGCTGGAGGCGATCCTGTCGTAACCGTCCGCTTCCAGTTCGGGAAAGCCATATGTCCAGCCTTCAGCAACGCGAAAGGCCGTGGAGGCGTCGATCACCCGGACGCGTGGATTTTCGATCAGCGATACCGCCTGGCGCGACGCTTCGTCCGGCAGACAGAGAACGACCAGGTCCGCGTCGTTCAAGGCGCGCGCCCGCGCCGCTTCATCCTTGCGCGCGGCATCGGGCAAGGCGACGACCGTGAGATCGGAACGTGCCGCCAGGCGCTCGCGGATTTCCAGCCCCGTGGTTCCAACCGCCCCGTCGATGAAGATCTTTGCCGTCATGTGCCTGCCCGTGTTGGCGGCTTCTCATAGCCTATTTTGCCCCGGCGGCAAGCCGAACCGCCATGCGGAAAGCCCATGGCCGCTTTCCAAGTCTCGGGAGCGGGGCTAGCATCCGGCCCGAGCGCGGATGTTTTGGGGGCAGAGATGGACCTGAACGCAATCGTCGAGAATTTCCGCAACGCCGTCACCCAACATTATTTCGACACGGCCGGACGGGTGGGCCGTGAGCGTTTCTGGTATTTCATCCTGGCCTGCATCGCGGTGCAGGTGGTGGCGCTGGTGGTGCAATCGGCCACGTTCATTCCCCTCGCCGCGCTGGCCTCGCTGGCCCTGCTCTTGCCAACCGCAGGCATGGGCGCGCGCCGCTTGCAAGACACCGGACGCAACGGAAGTCTGGTCTGGATATTCCTGATCCCGTTCGCCGTGTCGCAGCTGTTCCGGCTATTCGTCTTCGGACCATTCGGCGTTTTCGGCGCGGTGGCTTACATGCTCACCATCGGACCGCTCCTGGGCCTGATCGGGTTTATCGCCGCTCTGGTGCTGATTTATTTCTGGTGCCAGCCGGGAGATGCGGGCGCCAATGCCTATGGCCCGCCGCCGGATGCAAGCGCGCCGGCGCCCGCGCCGCCCGCCTGATCTGGGGAATGGAAGAAAAAACGGGCCGCCCGATGGGCGGCCCGTTCTGTTTTCAGCATCAGTTGCTGGGCAGGCTATAGGCGATGTAGTCGCCGGAATAATTGCCGCCGCTGACCGCGACGACGATATATTGCTTGCCGCCCACCGAATAAGTCATGGGCGAGCCCGACTGCGGCGCAGGCATCAGGACCGCACCAACCTGCTGGCCGGTCTTCTTATCGTACGCGCGCAGCATCGCGCCACGCGGATGCTCCGGCGTGGTGGTGAAGAGCGGGTCGCCCATGATCACCAGGCTCTTGGTGATCACCAGGCCGACATTGCCCGGTTGGCCGGTCTTGGGGATGTTGATCCCCTTCAGCGCCGGGTTGTTGCGGATGTCATCGGGCGTATCGCCATGCGGCACCTGCCAGGTGGTGTTTCCAGTGTCCAAATTGATCGCCGTCAGCGTCCCATAAGGCGGCTTGACCAATGGCATGCCATCCACATTGCGGGGCGGCGGCGGGCCGACCGGCGTTTGCGGGTGAGCGGCCAACGCAGCCTGAAGCTTGGCCTCGTCCTCGCTGACTTTCGGCGCGTCCGCGGCGCTGCCGAAACCCGGGCCGCCACTGATGCGGAAGGGCTGACCGGCGGTGCCGAGCAGATATTTGGAATCCGTCAGCCCGGGCGGAGGCTCCACCAGGCCCATCTGCACGATGCCGGTGTTGGAGGCCGGTGCGAACACCGTGTGCAACTCCGGATCGTAACCGGCGCCCGGCCAGTTGGTACCGCCACCGAAATTGCCGATGGTGAGAACCGCACTGGGGAAGCCGACCTTGCTGATGATGGCGGGGGAGAACATCGGACCGAGCTTGTAATTCTCCTTGATGATCTTCACCGCCTTGGCGCGCAGCTCCGGCGTATAGTCGATGAGATCGTCCATCGACACGGACTGACGCGCATAGGCGGCAGGTTTGGTCGGGAAAGGCTGCGTCTTCGACGTTTTCTCGCCGGGCACGTCGCTTTGCGGAACCGGTTTTTCAATGATCGGCCAGATCGGCTTGCCGGTGACGCGATCGAAGACATAGAGGAACGCTTCCTTGGTCGGCAGCGCCACCGCCTTGATGGCTTTGCCGTCCACATTGATGTCGGCCAGGAGCGGCGGCGATGACAGGTCATAGTCCCAGATCGGATGATGGACGATCTGGTAATGCCATTTGCGCTTGCCGGTGGTCAGGTCGACGCAGACAAGACTATCGCCGAACAGATTGTTGCCGGGGCGTGCGCCGCCATAGGTGTCGTTGGTGGGATCTTCGACCGGCAGATAGACGCTGTTCAGTTCCGGATCGACGGTGATGCCGGTCCAGACGCCGACATTGCCGTTGCGGTCGGCGGAGCCATTTTCCCAAGTCTCGTAACCGAACTCGCCCTTTTGCGGGATGGTGCGGAATTTCCACAATTCCTTGCCCGTCCGCACGTCCCAGGCCCGCACCAGGCCCTTGGTGTTGTTGGCGGTCAGCGGCTGCATGCCTTCCTTGAAGGCGGAGCCCGCAATGATGACATCCTTCACCACGGTGGGGGTGGTGTGCAGGCCGATTTCGCCTCTTTCCAGGTCGATCTGTTCGCCCGCGCCTTTCACGGCGCCGATCTTCATATCGATCACGCCGTGATCGCCAAAGCTTTCCACCGGCCGCCCGGTCTTGGCGTTGAGCTCGACCATGCGATAACCGGTCGTCACATAGATGATGCGCTCATCGCCTTTGCCGTCTGTCCAATAGGAAACACCGCGGCCCGACAATTGGCGGGGCGCCAGCGCCGCGCGCGGCCCCTCTTCCATGCTGTAGACCCATTTCAGCTCGCCGGTCCGGGCATTCAGCGCCACCACGGCGCGGCGCGAGCCGCCGGTCGTATAAAGCATGCCGTTGACTTCCACCGGCGTGCCTTCGAGCTTGAATTCCGGCCGGGTGCCGAGACTGTCTGTCTTGAAATGCCACGCCACTTCCAGCTTGTTGAAGTTGGAGGCGTTGATCTGGTCCTGGGGCGAATAACGCGAGCCGGACGGATCGGCAAAGTACATCGGCCAATCGCCTTTCGCGGTCGAAGGCTGGCCATTGTTCTGCGCCATCGCCTGGGCCCCGAACAGAGCCGGGACGAGCGCGATTGCCGCGACGGACGAAAGGCGCCGCAGTTGAGATTTGGACATGTATTACCCCCCTGTTGCCGGAACGGGAGCGATGAGAATGATCCCGCCGGACCTGTGAAAAATAATTCATAGGCCATGGAGGCCGACAATCCATCGCGATCCTGTCGCGAAGTTTGTCAGCCCCCAATGTTGCGCTGCGAATGCGTCGCAGCGCCACGTACCGGACCCGGGCGCGCTACTTGATCGCCGGGTTGACGTATCCGTGCTCCAGAACCTTCTTCGGATCGGGGCGCACGCTGAGATAGGTGACTTCGGTGGTGATGTCGGCCCAACCATGCGCTACGCCGGCGGGGATCACCGAAATATCGCCCACATTCACTTTGCGGGCGACGAAATTGCCCACGATCTTTCCGCTGCAGGACGGACCGTTCAGGACCTTGGTCACTTCGCTGTCCGGCGCCGAGCGCGTGCCGTTCAAAATCTGGCCGCCCGTGATCAGCGTGCCCGAGCCGGAAATGATGATGTAGGTCTCGTCGGTGGAGTCATGGGAAATGCCGCCTTCGGCCGCTTCCTTGGCGCCTGCGGGCATCGCCGTAAGGCCGCATTTGACGGCCTTGGGATCGGGTTGGCGCACGGGAGCCGCGGCACCGGGCGCGCGGGTCGGGCCGCGTTTGATCACGGCGACGGAAAGCTGATAGTTGCCCAGATCGACCACCTTCAGGGTGTGATCGACGATCTTGGATGGCGCCTTCAGAACTTGCTGAACCTGCGCGGCGGTGATGTCGGTCGCCCGATCCTGCTGCGCCAGCGCGATCGACGAAGTGGTGAGCAGCAAGGCTGCTGCCACGATTCCCTTATGCATACGTCCCTCCCAGTGGAATTGTTTGTGATTGGCTTTTTTACGCAACGGAGGCCCGCACTATAGCCGGATATGGGGAAGGGAGAATTGGGTGGCCAACAAAAAAGCGGCCCGGCTTTCGCCGGGCCGCCCAAGGAATAGGCAATAGAGTTCGCGCCGTTTAGCGCTTGGAGAACTGGAAGCTGCGGCGCGCTTTGGGGCGGCCATACTTCTTGCGTTCCACCGCGCGCGGATCGCGGGTGAGGAAACCGCCCGGCTTCAGCGCCGCGCGCAGGCCCGGCTCGTAATTCACCAGGGCGCGCGAAATGCCATGACGCACCGCACCCGCCTGGCCCGACAGGCCGCCGCCGGTGACGGTGACCACCACATCGAACTGGCCGTCGCGATTGGCGGCGATCAGGGGCTGGCGCAGGATCATGCGCAGCACCGGACGAGCGAAATAAGTCTTCTCGTCCCGGCCATTGACGGTGATCTTGCCGGAGCCCGGCTTGATCCAGACGCGGGCCACCGATTCCTTGCGGCGGCCGGTGGCATAGGCGCGGCCCTTGGAGTCGCGCTTATTGTCGGCCTTGGAAGCGTCTTCCGGGGCGTTGGTCTTGGCCTTGATGAGCGTGGATTTGAGTTCGCCGAACTTGTTGTCGTCAGCCATGACTTAAGCCGCCTTCGTCTTGTATTGAGTGTTCTTGGGATTCATCGCCGCCACGTCGAGCTTTTCGGGCTGCTGGGCTTCGTGCGGATGTTCCGCGCCGGGATAGACGCGCAGATTGGACATCTGCTGGCGACCCAAAGGACCGCGCGGGACCATGCGTTCGACCGCCTTCTCCACGATCCGTTCCGGGAATTTGCCCGCCATGATCGCGCCGGCGGTGCGTTCCTTGATGCCGCCGATATAGCCGGTGTGGTGATAATAGACTTTCTTCTTCAGCTTCTGGCCGGTCAGCACCACCTTGGAAGCGTTGATCACGATGACATTGTCGCCGCAATCCATATGGGGGGTGTAGGTCGGCTTGTGCTTGCCGCGCAGCCGCATGGCGATGATCGAGGCCAGACGGCCGACCACCAGGCCTTCGGCATCGATCACGACCCACTTCTTTTCGATCTCGGAAGCTTTGGCCGAGTAGGTTTTCATGGCGGTATACTCTTGAAAGGACGGGCGCGTATACGGGCGGGCCGGCCGAAGGTCAATAGAAAACTCGGAATTCCGGGCATTTCTTCTATATGGTATTATGATACCGCATAATAGTGGCGGACATCGTGAATTTGCCGCCCGCCCGCACTACAGTCCCGCCCATGAACATCACCCCCCAACTGGAATCGCCCTTGAAGTCCGCCCGCGCCGGCGCCGTGCTCCGCCTGTCGCTGAACCGGCCCAAGGCCCGCAATGCCTTGAGCTCCGCCCTGATGGGGGCGCTGGCCAACGCCCTGGAAGGCGCGGCGGCGGATCCGGGGGTCAAGGTCATCATCATCGCCGCCGAAGGCAGCGTCTTCTCGGCGGGCCATGACCTTAAGGAAATGAACGCCCGCCGGTCGGAAGAGGATGACGGGGCGGGCGCTTTCGCCGCCCTCTTCACCCAATGCTCGGCCTTGATGCAACAGGTCGTGGCCTGCCCCAAGCCGGTGATCGCCGAAGTGCAAGGCACCGCCACCGCGGCGGGATGCCAGCTGGTCGCCAGCTGCGATCTGGCCGTGGCCTCCTCTCAGGCCCGTTTTGCCACGCCGGGGGTCGATATCGGCCTTTTCTGCTCGACCCCGATGGTGGCGCTGTCGCGCAGTGTGGGCCGCAAGGCGGCGATGGAGATGCTCCTGACCGGCGAGATGATTTCCGCGGATGAAGCCAAGGCGCTGGGCCTGATTAATCGCGCCGTCGCGCCGAGCCAGCTTCAGGCGGAGACGATGGCGCTGGCGCAGCTTATCGCCTCCAAGCCCCGCGCCACGGTGCGCACCGGCAAGGAAGCCTTTTACCGCCAGATCGAGATGAGGCTGGCTGACGCCTATGACTATGCTTCGCGGGTGATGACGGAAAACATGTTGAACGCCGAGGCGGAGGAAGGCATCTGCGCCTTCCTGGAAAAGCGAGATCCGAAATGGCCGGCCTGACCTATCCCGACGCCTTGATCAAAACCATTCTGCGTTCGGTCAAGACCATCGCCATGGTGGGCGCCAGCGGCAACGAGATCCGCCCGTCCTATTTCGCGATGATGTATCTCTTGAACAAGGGCTACAAAATCATCCCCGTGAATCCGGGCATGGCGGGCAAGGAAATTCTGGGACAGAAAGTCTATGCCAGTCTCAGCGAAGTGCCGGCCCCGGTCGACATGGTGGATATCTTCCGCGAGTCCCAATATGCGCCCGCCATCGTGCGCGAAGCCTTGGCGGAAAAGGACCGTTTCGGTCTCAAATATATCTGGATGCAGCTGGGCGTGATCAACGAGGAAGCGGCCAAGCTGGCCGAGGACGCCGGCCTCACCGTGATCATGGACCGCTGCCCCAAAATTGAATACTCGCGCTTTCGTTCGGAATTGGGTTGAGTCTCGGCGACCCACGAATCACGCGCGCAGACTGACGGTCACGCAGGAAAGGAATTGCCATGGATACGGATGACAAGACGGGCGAGTACGGCTTCAACACCCTGTCCGTTCACGCAGGTGCTGCTCCCGACCCGACGACGGGTGCGCGGGCGACGCCGATCTTCCAGACCACCTCGTTCGTGTTCGATGACGTTGAGCATGCGGCCAAGCTGTTCGGTCTCCAGGAGTTCGGCAACATCTACACCCGCATCGGGAATCCGACACAGGGCGTCCTCGAGGAGCGCATGGCGCAGCTCGAAGGTGGAACGGCAGCGCTTGCGACCTCATCG
>CALMGU010000183.1 GCA_937865685.1 uncultured Alphaproteobacteria bacterium
CACCGAAAGCATGAGCGGCATCATAGATGACTTTCAATCCATGCTTGTCCGCGATTTGCTGAATGCGATCGATATCGCATGGCATACCGTAGCAATGTACCGGAAGAATGGCCGTGGTCCGCGGCGTGATAGCCGCTTCTATCCTCTCCGGGTCAAGGTTGCAGGTGAGCGGATCGATATCCACAAAGACGGGCTCGAGATTATTCCATAGCAGGGAATGCGCGGTGGCAACAAAGGAATAGGGCGTGGTTATGACCTCACCGGTAATTCCCAACGCCTGCAATCCGATGACCAATCCCAGAGTGCCGTTGGAGACGAGCGCCAACTGCTCAACTCCCAGATAGCGAGCAAGCTCGATTTCAAATTTACGATGAAACTCTCCCGCGTTCGTAAGCCACTTCTTTTCCCATATCTGCTCGAGATAGGGACGGAACTGATCCAGCGGCGGCAAATCCGGCTGAGTAACGAAAACCGGCTTCTCGTTTGGGTCAGAGCTCAAGTTCAATTTCCGGGCTGAATGTTTCAAACCTTATCATCGTCATTTCATAAATCCGCTTTCGGAAAAAATTCCGACCTTTGACCGATCTCTCCGAAAATTGACGGAAAGAGATTATTGGAACTATTCCTGAGCTGATCGGATTTCGCCACCAATCTATTGCAAAAACAAGGTTAACCCGTACAAGGCAATGCCCATGCCGGTCACCGAGCCGTGGAATTTAACCATGGTAAAAAATTTGTTTACAGAGTGGGCACCAGACGCCCGCTCGCGTGTTATTGTGCCTGCGCAGGTTGGATTTTCCCGGCCTTGCATCGCAATAGGTTTTGTGGGGACTGAATATGAAACGCCTTATCAAGCTTGGCCTGACCGCCGCGACCTTGGCGCTTCTGGCAACGTCTGCGAACGCTTCCGTCACCTTGGACGGCTCGACCGCCTTTGATGCCGCGCTGGCGCCCGGACAGACTTCGGTCGTGAATTTCGACAGCCCCAATGCCGCGGGTTACAATTTCACGGCGCCGATCGGCAGCTTCATTTATAATGGCGCCGACGGCCTGCATGTGAACGTGGCCGCGCCGCCGTTCGGCGACACCTCGCTCTATATGGCGCTGCAGACCAATCAGGTCGCCACGCTCAATACCCCTCTGCTCAAATCGTTGAGCCTGTATATCGGTTCTCTGGATCCGACCAACTCCATCACCTTCAAGGGCGCGGGCGGCTTCAGCCAGACCTTCCTGGGTTCCTCGCTGTTCGACCCGGCCACGGGCAACCAGTCGAACGGCGACAATAACCGCCGCTTCTACTTCTCGTTCGATCCCACCGACAAGGTGAACCAGATCGTGTTCACCTCGGGCGAGAATTCCTTCGAATTCGACAATATCGGCGCCCTGGCCAGCGGCGTTCCCGAACCCGCCACCTGGGCGATGATGCTCCTGGGCTTTGGCGGCATCGGTTTCATGCTCAGAAACCGCCGCGAACTCGGCCTCAAAGCCACCGCCTGATCGGCGCACATCACAGTCTCCAGCAAAAGGCCGCCTCCGGGCGGCCTTTTCGCTTTCTGGACCTCGGCGAAGCGGTTGCGCGTTCCTTGGGCCGGGGACATCTTGCCCTTGCGGCTCCCAAAGAGAATCAAGGTCCTTGACGTCCCCTTCCCTCCCGCCCGATGCCGCGCCGCGAACGGATGTCGCCGTCATCATCGTCTCGTACCGCAGCCTGACCGATATCGCCGGTTGCCTGGCGGCTCTGGAGAAGTCGACCTGGGGCCGCTTCCGGGTGGTGATCTGCGAGAATGGCGGCGAAGAGGCGTTTCAAAAGCTTCGCGCCGCGCTGCCTGAGCGGCTTAAGGGTGGCCAGCCCGTGGACCTGTTATCGGCGCCCGGCAATCCGGGTTACGCGGGTGGGATCAATCTGGCCATGGAGCGCACCCCGCCCGCCGACGCTTATTGGATCCTCAACCCCGACACTCAACCGGAGCCCGGCGCACTGGAAGCGTTGATGGCGCGGCTGGATCGGGGCGGCTGCTCGGCGGTGGGGCACGATCTTTTGAGCGGCGACGGGCGGCTGGCCTCGCGCGGCGGGGTTTGGCGGAAATGGAGCGCCCGCGCCATCTCGCTGGACAAGGGCAAGCCTTGGCAGCCGATACCCGACATTCGGGCTCTGGAAAAGCGGATCAACTACATCACCGGCGCCTCGCTGCTGGTGACGCGGGGCTTCTGCCAGCGCGCGGGCAAGATGCGGGACGATTACTTCCTCTATTGCGAGGAAGTCGAATGGTGCCTGCGCGCCATTGGACGGGGTGAAAAGCTGGGCTATGCGCCGGACGCGTTCGTGCGCCATGCGCAAGGCACCGCGACCGGCTCGGGTGGAACATTGCGGACGCAATCGAAACTCGCCGTGTATCTGATGGAGCGCAATCGCATCCTTCTGACCCGCGATCTTTATCCGGCGCTGATGCCGGTGACCGTGCCATTGTCGCTGCTGCACATCGCGATCAAATACGCCAAGGCCGCGGCCTGGCGGCAGGGCTGCTACGCATTATCGGGATGGTTCGCCGGACTGGCCAACAAAAGGAATAAGCCGGACTGGCTTGAACGCGGCGCCGCGCATTGATCGATGGTGCGATAACTCATCCGAAAGCTTGATTTCCGGCTTCGGAAACAGCCGCGCCGTTCCTGGACAGCCGCGTCCCCATCCGGGGGACAAGTTAACAACCGCAACGACTGGCTGCGGACAGTCGGGACCGTACAGAAATGCTGACGCCAGCATCACCCAAAGCCGGGCTGGCTGAGGGGCGGGCAAACCGCTATACGGCAGGCGAGATACCCTTCCGGACATCCCATGGCGAATACCAACACCGACCCGCAACCCAAAGGCTGGATCGGACGCAACCGCCGCGCCCTTCTGATCGGCGGCCCCGCGCTGGTTCTTTTGGCGGTGGTGTTCTTCTATTTGACCGGCGGGCGCTATGTGTCCACCGACGACGCCTATATTCAATCCGCACGGGTCGATATCAGCACCGAAGTGTCCGGCCGCGTGCTTGAAATCAACGTGCGCGACAATCAGCACGTCAAGAAAGGCGATATCCTTTTCCGCCTCGACACGCCGCGCTTCAAGATCGCCGTCGAAGACGCGCGCGCCCAACTGGCTGCCGCCATGATCAAGGTGCCCGCACTCCAAGCCGATTATCGCCAGCGCCTGGCGGACGAAGCGGCCGCGCGCAACACCCTGGCCTATCAGCAGCGCGAACTGGCCCGCCAGACCGAACTTCAGTCGCAAGGGATTTCCTCGCGCGCCCAGCTGGACCAGACCCGCAACGCCTTCGATTCCGCGAAACAGCAACTGGCCGCTGCGCAGCAGCAGACCGCCAGCGCCCTGGCCGATCTGGGCGGCAAGGCCGACGCCGATGCCAGGGACCTTCCCGTTGTCCGCCAGGCGCAAGCGACTCTCGACCGGGCGCTGCTGGAATTGTCCTACACTGTGGTGCATGCGCCGATGGATGGCGTGGTCGCCAAGGTGGAACAGATCCAGGTCGGGGATCATGTCAATGCCGCGACGCCGCTCTTCGCCCTGATGAGCGACAAGGAATTGTGGGTCGAAGCCAATTTCAAGGAAACCGATCTGGCTCATATGCGTCCCGGCCAGAAGGCGACATTCACGCTGGATGCATTTCCCGGCGAGAAATTTACCGGCACGGTAACCTCGACAAGCCCCGGCACGGGATCGAGCTTCTCCTTGCTGCCGCCGGAAAATGCCTCGGGCAACTGGGTGAAAGTGGTGCAGCGCCTGCCCGTGCGCCTTTCCATTGAAGATCACGATCATCTGCCGCTGGCGGCGGGCATGAGCGTGAATGCCGAAGTCGATACCGAGCATCATCGTTCCTTGGCGTTCTGGAACTGAACCCGATGGCTGACAAGCCGCAGGAGAATGCGCTGGAGAAAGCCGAGAAGGCGGCCGGTGTCGGCGCGTCCGCGACGCCTCTTCCGCCTCAGCCCCAGCGGGTCCGCTTCCATGGCCTGATCACGCTTTCGGTGATGGCGGCGACCATCATGCAGGCGCTGGACACCACCATCGCCAATGTCGCCCTGCCCCGCATGCAAGGCACGCTTTCGGCCACCCAGGACGAGATGGGCTGGGTGCTCACCTCCTATATCGTGGCGGCGGCCATCACCATTCCGCTCACCGGCTGGCTGGCCGGCCAATTCGGGCGCCGCCGGGTCTTCCTGATCTCGGTCTTCATCTTCACGGTGGCATCGGCCCTGTGCGGATTGGCGGAATCCCTGCCGCAGATCGTGCTGTTCCGCTTCCTGCAAGGCGTGGGCGGCGCGGCTTTGGTGCCGCTGTCGCAAGCCGTGCTGTTCGACATCAATCCGCCCAAGGATTTCGGGCGCGCCATGGCGATCTGGGGCATCGGCGTCACCATGGGCCCCATCCTGGGGCCGGCGCTGGGCGGCTGGCTGACGGAGAATTATTCCTGGCGCTGGGTCTTCTACATCAATCTGCCGATCGGCGTTCTGACCCTGGTGGGCCTTTATTTCACCTTGCCGGAAAGCCGCAACGCGCAAGGATCGCGTTTCGATTTCTTCGGCTTCACCACCCTCAGCATCTTCATCACCGCGCTGCAGCTGATGATGGACCGGGGGCAGCTTCTGGACTGGTTCTCCTCGCGCGAGATCGTGATCGAAGCGATCGTGGCGGCAGTGGCGTTCTATCTGTTCCTGGTCCACACATTTTCCCACCCCAAGCCCTTCCTCAATCCGCATCTGTTCCAGGATCAGAATTTCGTCGCCTCCAACATCTTCATCTTCGTGGTCGGCGTGGTCCTGTTCGCCACCCTGGCGCTGGTGCCGCCCTTGCTGCAGACCGAAATGCGCTATCCGGTGGTGCTGACCGGCCTTGTCACTGCGCCGCGCGGCGCCGGAACCATGGTGGCGATGATCGTGGTGGGCCGCCTGGTCTCGCGCTTCGATCCGCGCATGATCATTGCCGCGGGCCTGGCCCTGACCGCTTTCTCGCTGTGGCAGATGACCCAATTCTCCCTGCAGATGAACACCTGGCCGATCATCATTTCCGGCGTCATCCAAGGCTTCGGGGTCGGGCTGGTCTGGGTGCCCTTGTCGGCGGTGGCCTTCACCACCCTGCCCGCGCATCTGCGCAACGAAGGCACGGCCTTCTTCAACCTTCTGCGCAACGTGGGCAGCTCGATCGGGATTTCGGTGGTGTTCTTCCTCTTCACCCAGAACACCCAGCGCGTCCATGCCTCGATGGCCGAGCACATCACGCCGTATAATTTCATCGGCAACAGCGCGGCGGCGGCCTTCAACGGCAGCGGCATGCGGGGCCTGGCGGGGCTGGACGGCACCATCTTCAACCAGGCGGCGATGATCGCCTATATCGACGATTTCCAGCTGATGATGATCCTCACATTGGCGACCATTCCCTTCCTCTTCCTGATCAAGAAAACGCGGCCGGCCGCCGGCAGCCATGCGGTGCTGGACTGATGAAACAGATTTCCCTCTCGCTTCTTTCGGCGCTCTTGCTTTCGTCCTGCACCCTGGGGCCGGATTTCCTGGTGCCCGCGCCGCCCGCGGTCACGACCTACAACGCCAAGACCGATGCCGGGCCGCCGGACGATCAGCGCATCGCGCTGGGTCAGCGCATCCAAGGCGACTGGTGGGCGGGTTTTCAGTCTCCGCCCCTGGACGGCGTGATCAAGGAAGCGCTTTCCGGCAATCAGGATGTGGAGGCCGCGCGCCACCGCATGGCGGAAGCCGAAGAACAGGTGAACGTCGCCGAGGGCGCGCTTCTGCCCCAGGTCGCGCTCGGCGGCACCGCCGGTTATCAGAAATATGGCCGCTCCCTGTTCGGGCCGCTCAATTTCACGGTCCCGCCTTTCGCCTATTACACCTTGGGGCCGGCGGTGAGCTTTCCGCTGGACCTGTTCGGCGGCGAGCGGCGCAGGATCGAGCAAAGGCAAGCCTTGCTGGAATATCAGGGCTTCGAGCTTGACGCCGCCTATCAGTCCCTCACCGCCCACGTCGCCGCCGAAGCCTTGGCCTTGGCCTCGGCACGCGCCCAGATCGAAGCCTTGAACGGCGTCATTGCCGATGACGAGCGCAATGTCGGGCTGGTGCAGGCCGCGATCACCAGCGGTTCGGGCACCCAGGTGCAATTGGTCAGTGCCCAAAGCCAGCTGGCGGAAGACCGCGCGCTTCTGCCCGACCTGCGCCAGCAGGAAGCGGTGGCGCGTCACGCCTTGGCGATCCTGGTGGGCAAGGCGCCCGCCGAATGGAGCCCGCCGGAATTCGCGCTCGCCGATTTCACCTTGCCGGGTGAATTGCCCGTCGCCCTGCCGTCGGAGCTGGTGCGCCGCCGCCCCGATATCCGCGCCGCCGAAGCGCAGCTGCACGCCACCAGCGCCGCCATCGGCATCGCCACCGCCAATCTCTATCCCAACCTCACCCTCACCGCGAATGTGACGACACAGGCGCTGACGCCGGGCGGCTTGTTCAACAGCATCAACAATGCCTATGCCCTGGCCGCCAATCTCACCCAGCCGATCTTCAGCGGCGGGCGGCTCAGCGCCGAGCGCCGCGCCGCGATCGAGAATTACAAAGCCTCGCTCGCGACCTATCGCCAGACCATCCTCACCGCCTTCGGCGACATCGCCGACCGGCTGCAGGCGCTTTCCAACGATGCCGACCGCCTGCATGCCCAGGCGGCGGCGGCGGAAACCGCGTCGCGATCCCTCGATCTGGCCCGGCGCAGCTTCGAGGCGGGCAATTCCGGCATCCTGGATGTCATCGACGCGGAACGGCGCAATGCCCAGGCGCAGCTGGGCCTGGCGCGCGCCAAGGCGCAGCGGCTGATGGATACGGTGCAGCTTTATCTGGCGCTGGGCGGCTCGCCCGTCACGCTGCCGGCATCCGAAGACAAGCCCGACACGCCCTGATCGCGTTCAAGGCCGCTGCTTGGATGTGAGCGCCTTGGCCTCGTCCGGGGTCAGGCGTGTCATCGTCCGCACGAAACAGGGAAACGGCGGGCTGCCGATCCCGGAGCTGACTTTCAGCTCCCAATCGAGTGGCGAGCAAACCGTATTGCTGCCCCGAAAGGTCGTCACCAGATAGGCGCCGGGATCGAGCAGTGCGCGGCATTCGCTGCCCAGCCCCAGCCGGTAATATTGGTTACCGCGCACCCGGATATTGATGGTGCGCGCATCAGGCGCGCGCCAATTCTCAAACTGACTGGTGAAGAAGCATTGATTGGCGGCCTTTGCGGACTGCGCCACGGCGCCCGCGAATGAAAGCGGCAGAAGGAATGCCGCGGCATATGCCGAATGGCGAAGCTTCATGACCGTCTCCGCAAGCCTCGCAGTCGCCGCCCTGGTCATCAGATCACGAAGCGGTCCCAGGCACAAAAACCGCCGTCCCAATCCTGGTCACTTGTTTGGGTTGTTGCGATGCAGCGTCACGCCACGCCCAACATGTAAATTTTGTCAGAGTTCCGCTCTGAAAGCGGCATTTCGATGGTATAGTGCGGGCGACGCGGTCCGGGAAAAAGCCCGGCCGCAAGTGGCCATAACCGACGGAGATAGTGCGCGAAACAACCGCCCGAGGCGGGCGAACCTAGGAGGTACCGGATGAGCAGTTTGGGACAATTTCATCATACCGAAGAAGCACCGAGCAAAGGTTCGAGAATCGTAGCATGGGTCGTCATCGCTCTTCTGGCAGGCGCTGCCGCCCTGTTTGTCGTTGAATCGGGAATGCTGACGTCCGGGCCGGCCCCGGCCGGACAAGCCTACCCGCGCGGATTGTAAAACCCGACGCCGCGTCCGTCCGGCGCTGCCGGGCGGATGCCGCCCGGTTTGGCAGTCAGGAACGGATCGGCATCGCGTCCGTTTCCGAAGAGTTCTCTCTTATGCCGATGCGCATGAAAATCCTGTTTGCACTTCCATTCCTTGCGATCGGCATGTCGCCATTGGCGGCTGAAGAATTCGCCCCGATGGCGCTCAACAGCATCGCCGCGGTACCGGCCAAGATCGCAGGAGCCCGCGTGGTCGATCCCAAAGGCGTTGCGGTGGGATCGCTGGCCAAGGTCCAGACCGACGCCAAGGGCAAGCCTCTCAAGGCCGAAATCGCATTGACCGGCGGGCGGACCGTCACGTTGGACGCGGCCGCGCTGGGATACGACCAGAATGCCAATGTGGTGGTCACGGCGATGGAGCAGGCGCAGCTGGCCCAGTCCGCGCGTTAGCCGCCAGATCTCTGGTCACAAGGCAAGTTGGACTTGCTCTTGGGGGCGGCGCGCTGCGGCCGTTCCTTCTCCGGCAGCGCCAATTCGGCAAGACTCTGCCGCAGGCCGTTCGCGGGACCGGTTTGCTGTTCCAGCAAAGCATGATGCTCCTTCCAGATCGGAAGCGCCTTGGCCAGCAGTCCCCGCCCCTTGGCGGTGAGCTTGAGCAGGCGGCTGCGGCGGTCGTCCGGGTCGACCGAGACCTGAACGAGCCCGCGCCGCTCCAGCGGCTTGAGCGCCGCCGTCAGGGTGGTGCGATCCATCGCCAGGAATTCCGCCAGGGGCGCGATGGTGGGCGGCTTGGGCCGGTTCAGCGCCATCAGGAGCGAGAATTGCCCATTGGTGAGATCCAGCGCCCGGAAGGCGTCGTCGAACCGGCGCGCCAAAGCCCGCGCCGCCCGCTGAGTCGCCAGGCACAGGCACGTGTCGCGCACCATAAGGGTGGTCTCGAAAGGTACATCCGTCACAAAACAATTATGTTGACTTCAACTTATTAAGTCAAGTTGAGTGGCGGGCCTTCAAGGGAGACGGCGATGAGGCAGGGACAGTTTTTCTGGTACGAGATGGTGACCACCGACACCAAGGCGGCGGCCGCTTTCTATGGCGCCGTGGTCGGCTGGGGAACGATGGACGGCAGCACGCCCAGCCAGTCCTACACCCTCTTCACCGCCAATGGCGTGCCGGTGGCCGGGCTGATGCCGATCCCGGCAGAGGCCAAGGGCATGCCGCCCGCCTGGCTGGGCTATGTCTGGGCCGACGATGTCGATGCGATGTGCGAACGCCTGGTGAAGGAAGGCGGCAAGCTGCTTCGCCCGCCCATGGATGTGCCCGGCATCATCCGTTTCGCCGTGGTCTCAGATCCCCAAGGCGCGGGCTTTCTGTTGGCCAAGGGCCTGAACAGCGAGGCCTTCCCGCCCGTCTCCTCGCGCGCGCCCGGCGCCATCGGCTGGCGCGAATTGATGGCGGGCGAATGGAAATCCGCTTTCGCTTTCTATGAGAAGCTGTTCGGCTGGACCAAGGCGGAAGCCTTCGAGATGGGACCGATGGGCACCTATCAACTGTTCGCCACGGGCGCCGAGCCGGTGGGCGGCATGATGACCAAGCCGGACGCCATTCCGGTTCCGAATTGGGGCTATTACTTCAACGTCGATGCCATCGATGCGGCGGCGGAGCGGGTGAAAGCGGCGGGCGGCAAAGTGCTGATGGGTCCGGCGGAAGTTCCGGGCCCCATGTACATCCTTCAGTGCATGGATAGCCTGGGCGCGTATTTCGCGCTGGTGGCGCCCAAGCGATGACCGTATAACCGCCGGCCTTTCAGAACGGATATTCCTGTGACGCGACGCTTTCTTGGGATCGCGATCGTGCTTGGCCTCATCACCGCGGTCGGGCCTTTCGCCATCGACATGTATCTTCCCGCCTTGCCTTCGATGGGCAAGAATCTGGGCGCCGGCACGAGCGCGGTGCAGATGAGCCTGACGGCGTATTTCATCGTCATCGGCATCTGCCAGCTTTTCTATGGTCCGCTCAGCGATATCGTGGGGCGCAAGCTGCCGATTTATGGCGGGCTGGTGATCTTCACCATCGGCAGCATCGGCTGCGCGCTGGCTCCCAACATCGAAACCCTGATCGGCTTTCGCGTGGTCCAGGCCTTCGGCGCCTGCGCCGGGATGGTGATCCCCCGCGCCATCGTGCGCGATCTTTATACCGGCCATGACGCGACCCGGCTGATGTCGCTTCTGATGCTCACGGTCAGCATCTCGCCGATCCTGGCGCCCTTGACCGGCAGCTTCGTGATTGGGGCTTTCGGTTGGCGCGGGGTCTTTGCCGTCCTCACCATCGCCGCGGTGATCGCGCTTGTCCTGGCCGTGACGCAATTGAAGGAAACGCGCGAAGACCATCACCGCGCCGACAGTACCTGGCGCGGGGCCTTCAGCGCCTATGGCCTGTTGCTGCGCGACGGCGAATTTATCGGCCTGGTACTGGTGGGCGCCTTGGGCGTGGCGTCCTTCTTCGTCTATCTGGGCAGCGCGTCTTTCGTGCTGATCAATCATTACGGCTTGACGCCCAAACTGTTCAGTCTCTGCTTCGCCTTGAACGCGGCGTCTTTCTTCGGCTTCAGCCAGCTCACCGGAATGCTCACCCAGCGTTACGGCCTGCCCAAAGTGGTGCGCGTGGCCGCGACGGGTTTTGCCCTGGCCATGGTGGCGCTGGCGTTGCTGTTCGCGGCCGGCATCGACAATCTCTTCGCCCTGATGGCGCCTTTGTTCATCGGCTATGGCTTCCTGGGACTGGTGATCCCCACCACCGCCGTCCTGGCGCTGGAGCATCACGGCGCCATTGCGGGCACCGCCTCGGCGCTGATGGGCGCGCTGCAGATGATCATCGGGGCGGCGGTGATGGCGCTGGCGGGATTGTTCGCCAACGGCCTGCCCCAGCCGATGGCGTATGGAATCGCAATCTGCGCCGTTGCCGCATTCCTTGTCACGCAATGGACGCTGCGCAGGGTTGCAGCAGCGCTGATCCCCGACCCTTCCACTCCCTAGCAAAATGCCACATCATCCCGCGCGAGCTGAGCGGGGATTCTCATGAAAACGGCGCATGCGGTCGGGTTGTTGGCAGTTGCGGTTCTGGCGCTGGCGGGCTGCGACCGTGCCGCCGAAAAGCAGGCCAGCCAGGGCCGCTACGATCCCCGCCGCGCTTTCGCGCCGCTTACCCTTCCCGTGGCCGTCAACAGCTATCGCGCGGGTGATGGCGCGCCGGGGCCGGACTATTGGCAGAACCGGGCGGATTATAAAATCGCCGCCACCCTCGACCCCGTCAAAGCCACGCTCACGGGCGATGAAGTCATCACCTACACCAACAACAGCCCCAGCGCGCTGACCGCGCTCTGGGTGCAGCTGGACGAGAATATCTACAAGAAGGATGCGCGGGCCCGCACGGCGGCGGGCACCGCGCGACGGGCCGCGCCGCAACCCGGCGACGGCTTCGTGCTGGACACGGTGGAGATCGGCGAAGGCAGCCAGGCCGTGAAAGCCGAGACCGTGATCAGCGACACCCGCATGCAGGTGCGCTTGCCGCAAGCGTTGAAAGCCAAGGGTGGGCAGCTCAAGCTGCACATCGCCTATCATTATACCGTGCCCAAGGGCAGCGCCGGGCGCACCGGCCATGACACGGCCAAGGATGGCGAGATCTTCGACCTCGCCCAATGGTATCCGCGCATGGCGGTGTTCGACGATCTGCGCGGCTGGGATACCCTGCCCTACATCGCCTCGGAATTTTATCTGGAATATGGCGATTTCGATGTCGCCATGACCGTGCCTTCGGACATGCTGGTGGCGGGTTCGGGCGAACTCACCAATCCGCAGGAGGTTCTCACCAAGACCCAGCAGGATCGCCTTGCTGAGGCGCGCCAGAGCGACAAGACGGTGATGATCCGCACCGCCGCCGAGGTCAACGATCCCGCCAGCCGGCCCAAGCAGGACGGCACCCTCACCTGGCGCTTCCATCTGGCCGACACCCGCGATGTCGCCTTCATCGCCAGCAAGGCGCTCATCTGGGACGCGGCGCGGATCAATCTGCCCGGCGGCAAGACCGCACTGGCCCAATCGCTGTATCCGGTGGAAGGCACGGAGCCCAAAGGCTGGGGCCGTTCCACCGAATATCTGAAGCACGCGGTGGAGAATTTCTCCAAACGCTGGTCGGTCTATCCTTGGCCGGTGGCGTCCAGCCTGGGCGGGCCCATCGACGGCATGGAATATCCCGCCGTTGCCTTCGACAGCTACAAGGACCGCGATCCGGAGCTGTTCTGGATCACCGCGCATGAGATCGGCCACACCTGGTTTCCCATGGTGGTGGGCTTCAACGAGCGGCGCGACCAGTGGATGGACGAAGGCTTCAACACCTTCATCGATATTTTCGAATCCGACGATTTCAAGGAATTCGGCCCCAAACGCGACGGCGAGTATGCGCCAGGCAAAGGCAATCCGGTGGACGAGATCCTGCCGCTTCTGGCCGATCGCGAGGCGCCCAACATGATGACCCGCTCCGACCAGGTGCGGGAGAAATACCGCCACCCCTCCAGCTATTTCAAATCGGCGCTGGGGCTGGTCTTGCTGCGCGATCAGATATTGGGACCCGAACGGTTCGACTTCGCCTTCCGGAAATTCATCGCCGACTGGTCGTTCAAACACCCGACTCCGTCGGATTTCTTCCGGGCGATGAATAGCGCGGGCGGCGAGGATCTCTCCTGGTACTGGCGGGGCTGGTATTTCAACAATTGGAATCTGGACCTGGCCGTGACCGGCGCGGTTGCCGACAAGGAAGGCTGGGACAAGGGCGCGGTGGTGACCATCGCCAACCAGGACCGGCTGGTGATGCCGTCAACGGTGGAGGTGGCGTTCGCCGGCGGCGAAAAGCGGCGCATCGCGCTTCCCGCCGAAACCTGGATCCAGAAATCGCAAGTCGAGCTCAGGCTGGACAGCGCCAAGCCGATCCTGTCGGTGACCGTCGATCCGGATCATGTGGTGCCGGATCGCGACCGGGCCAACAATGTGCTGAAGCCGGGCCGCTGACGAGGCTTACCAGACCGCTTCTTCGCGGTCCCGGTGGATGTCGTGGGTGACGATGCCGGTATTTTCCGGCGGCATCTCCAGCCAGTGCTTGTGCATCATGGTGCGCTTGGTGTCGTCATGGCCGCTCTGCCAATGCTCGCGCATGGAAGTGCGGGAGAATTCGTAATCCTTGGCGTTTCCTTCATAGCTTTTCTGCTGATAGATCAGCTGAAGGATAGTGTGGGCAGGCAGCCGGGCCAGCTTGTCGCGCATCGCCCGCTCCTCGTCGGTCAGGTCCGCTTCCGGAATTTTCAACAGCGCGCGATAGGCGCGGGTCTTCCAGCGCTGCAACCGCTGGAACATGTCCGTCACCTGGCGGGTGCGGGAGGAATAGGAGATGTCCTTCTCGCGGCCCATCACATCGGGCATGGTGCGCGGCAAGGCGCCGGAGGCACTGAACAGGTCGACCTGGAACACCAGGGAATTGATGTCGTCGTCCTGGGCCAAGAGATGCTGCAGCGGCGTGTTGGAGACGATGCCGCCGTCCCAGAAATAATCCGTGCCGATCTGCACCGGGGCGAAAGCGGGCGGCAAGGCGCCCGACGCCATGATGTGTTCTGGCTCGATCCGGTGCTTGGCATTGTCGAAGAAAATGAAATTGCCGCTCGTCACATTGACCGCGCCCACCGAGAACCGGCAATCGCCTTTGTTCAGTAAGTCAAAGTCCACCAGTTCCAGCAAAGTCTCGCGCAACGGGCTGCTGTCGTAATAGCTGGTGGCGCTTTTGGCGCCGGCGGGACTAAGCCAGGGATTGAGCTTGTGTGGCGCGAAGAAGCCGGGCTGACCCATCACCATGGTATGGAAGGCCGAGGCGGCATTGCGCATCTGGCGGAAAATGTCGCCATCCGGAGTATGCAGCCAGACGGTGCGGTTCGTGATGCGGCTCCAGAAATCCGTCAGGCGGTCCAGGCGATTTTCCGGCTTGTTGCCGGCAATGATGGCGGCGTTCACCGCGCCAATGGAAACGCCGGACACCCAGTCCGGCTCGAGTCCGGCCTCGTGCATGGCCTCATAGACGCCGACCTGATAGGCGCCCAGCGCGCCTCCGCCTTGCAGCACCAGAGCGATGCGTCCGCAGCGCTCCGGCCGCCGGCCGGGCATGATGCCCTCTTCAAACGCGATGGGTTTACCGTCCATGGCGCGACTCTAGGCCGGGCGGGTTAAAATTCCCGTGACATTCACGGTTCAAAAATAAACTCTCGTTAAAGTATTCATGGGGGGCATGGTACGGTCCAGGCCCCTTTCCAAGATAAGGAATTCGTCATGCTCAAAGGCAAGGTCGCCCTCGTCACCGGCTCGACCAGCGGCATCGGCCTCGCCATCGCGCGGGCCTATGCCAGACAGGGCGCCGACATCGTGATCAACGGCTTTGGCGACAAGGATGCCATCGAAAAAGAGCGCGCCGGGATCGAAAGCGAATTCGGCGTCCGCGCCCATTATTCCGGCGCCGATATGAGCAAGGGCGAGGAAATCGTCGCCATGGTGGCCGAAGCGCAAGCCAAGCTGGGCGGGGTCGATATCCTGGTCAACAATGCCGGGATCCAATTCGTGTCGCCGATCGAGGATTTCCCGCCTGAGAAATGGAACCAGATCATCGCCATCAACCTGTCCGCCGCCTTTCATGCCATCCGCGCCGCCGTGCCCGGCATGAAGGCGAAGAAATGGGGCCGCATCGTCAACACCGCCTCGGCCCATGCCCTGGTCGCTTCGCCGTTCAAATCGGCCTATGTCTCCGCGAAGCATGGCATCGCCGGACTGACCAAGACCGTGTCCCTGGAGACCGCCACTTTCGGCATCACCGTCAACGCCATCTGCCCCGGCTATGTCTGGACGCCGCTGGTGGAAAAGCAGATTCCCGACACCATGGCGGCGCGCAATCTGACGCGCGAACAGGTGATCAACGACGTGCTGCTGCATGCCCAGCCCACCAAGCAATTCGTCACGGTGGAAGAAGTGGCGGACCTTGCCGTCTTCCTGGCGTCGGACAGCGCCCGCTCCATCACCGGCGCGATCATCCCCATCGATGGCGGCTGGACGGCACAATAGGCGCCGCCCCTCACCAGGGATGAAACAGGGTGGCGGCGGCGATCACCAGCTCCGCCAGGATCAGGATCACGATCAGAAGCTCCAGCCGGGCGGAGCGGGCCGTGTCCATCATGTCGGTGAACGTCTCGGCCGCGCTGGCGATCACACTCATCTTGCCGTTGAGCAAGGTGCCCCGCTCGACGATTTCATATTCGTCCTCCAGCCGGGCATAGAAGCGTTCCAGCTCCGGATGCTCCCACAATATGTCGGGCTTTTCCGCGAAGGCGATGCGGCCGGAAACCCGGTGCTGGGTGAGAAGCGCTGAGCCGACCAGCTTCAAAATCTCCGTGCGGGCGCTGGGAATGCGCCCCGTCGCCGCCAGCGCGCCGGCCGCCGGCTCGATGGCGTCCAGCACCGAGGCGATTTCCTTCTCGTAATAGGCCAGAGCCACGCTCTTGCCCAGAATATCGGCCAGCACCAGCACATGTGCGGGATCAAGTTCGCGCAATTGCAGCACGCCCGCCGCGTTCAAGCCTTCATCCGGGACCGGCCCCAGTTCCACTCCGATGCGCTCTTCCTCGCGCGTGCCGGCAGGCGGGCCGGCCAGCAATGCAAGCGCCTCTTCCTCTTCGGCGGGATCAAGTCCGATCAGCACCGCCGCGCCATAGCGGAAGGCGACCACGAAGCCCTCGCCCTTGCGGAACGCGAAAGGCGCAGTGGAGATCACCCGCGCCTGCGCCGCGCGGTCCGGACTGAGGCGGTCGCCCAGAAGGACGGCGCGGGCCCTGACATTCCTTGCCGGGACGGTCATTGCCGGAATGGCGGCGCCGAAGTCGCATAGACGCAATCGGGGCCGCGCCAGACTTCGACCCGATCGCCGTCCTCGATCAGGCTTTTGGCGCGCCGGATGGCGGCATGATCGCTGGCCTGCGAACAGGCATGGATCACGGGCGAATTTTGCTGCTTTTTCACGATGCGGATCTCATAGGCGTCCAAGGAAAACTCCTTCGATCAACCCCCGTTGCGTGGTGCCGATTCAAAGGCCGTTGCGCGAAACTGTCTAATGAATTTGGAACAAACATTCGTGTCGATGTTTCGCGGCCGCAACATGGCGGATCCACCCGGATTGGGCCTTGGAAGCCTGCCCCTTGGTCCCTAGGATGCCGCCGATAAGAATCTGAAAATGGGGATGGGGACATGCGAATTTCCAAACATATTGCCATGGGCATTGCCCTGGTTGCGTTCGCGGGCCTGGCGCGGGCGCAGGCCCCGCGCAGCGAGCCGCCCTTGCAACCCGACCCCACCACCTTGGACGAAGCCGCGCGGCCGGGCGCCAATTATGACAAGGCGGAATTCCGTTTCTGGGCGCCGGAGGGCGTGGCCAAGCTGGACGGCATCCTGGTGCTCAATCCTGGCTCGAACGGCGAAGGCCGGCAGATGGCGTCCGATCCGGTGTGGCGGCAATGGGCGGCCAGCCACAAGCTGGCGGTGATCGGCACCCATTTCACGGACAAGGTGCCCTCCTTCGTCGAAGACTATGCCGATGTGAGCAAGGGCAGCGGTCCGGCGCTGCTCAACGCCATCAACGCGTTCGCCAAACGCTCCAAGCATCCGGAACTGGCCAAGGCGCCGCTGGTCTTGTGGGGCATGTCGGCGGGCGGGGAAGTGAATTACGAAATCGCCGCCTGGAAGCCGGAACGCGTCGCCGCCTTCATCGTCAACAAGGGCAATTTCTATTACACCGGCACCGCCTCCAAGGCGATGCGCGGGGTGCCCGCGCTTTTGTTCGTGGGCAATGACGATCTGCAATATCGCGTCACCGCCGTCACCGGCATCTTCTCGATGAACCGCCGGCCGGGCGCGCTTTGGGCCTTGGTGCAGGAGCCCAATACGCCCCATGCCGTGGGCCGCTCCGACGAAATGTCCCGCATGTTCTTCGATGACGTGCTGCCCATGCGGATCACATCCGGCTCCGCCGCGCTGAAACCGCTGGACGCGGCCAAAGGCTGGCAGGGCGATCTGGCCAAGCACACGGTCGCGGCGGTGGTTTCCGGCGCCAAGATGCCGGAAGAACCCACGGTCTGGCTGCCCACCGAACGCATGGCGAAGGCCTGGGTGGCCGTGGAAAACGGCACGCCGTTCGAGAAGTGAGCGGCCCCGCTTTTAACCATCCGCGCAGCAAAGAATTGAAATGCGCCATCCAATTGGAAACATGAGCCGAGCCCATATTCGGCCCCCAACAGGCCGCTGAGGGTTAGAGCCGGGCGCGGTGAACCCTCTCGCGCCCGGTTCGCCTAGCTCAAAACCACCAGCAGGTCCTTGGCGTCGATCTGGGCGCCCGGCCTCACCAGCAATTCGGTGACGGTGCCGTCGCGCGGCGCATGCAGCGCGGTTTCCATCTTCATCGCTTCGATGGTGAGAAGGACATCGCCTGCCTTGACCGCTTCACCTTTCTTCACCGCGATGGTGGAGACGGCGCCCGGCATGGGGGCTGCGACATGGGTGTCGTTGCCCTCTTCAGCCTTGCGGCGCACTTCCACCGTCGCCTTGGCGGAACGGTTGGGCACCTTGACGATGCGGGGCTGGCCATTGAGTTCGAAGAAGACACGCACTTTGCCCTCTTCATCGGTCTCGCCGATGGTCTGCAGGCGCAGCACCAGCGACTTGCCCCGTTCCAGCTCGACCGCGATCTCTTCGCCCAGCTTCATGCCATAGAAAAAGACCGGCGTGGGCAGCACCGATACCGGACCGTATTTACCCTGCATCGCCGCGTAATCGGTGAAGACCTTGGGATACATCAGGTAGGACATCAGCTCGTCGCCTTCCAAGGGACGTCCGATCTTGACTTCGACCTCCTTGCGGGTGGCGTCGAGATCGGCGGCGGGCAGACGCGCGCCGGGCCGGTCGGTGATGGGCTTGATGTCCTTCAGCGCCTTGTCCTGCAGCGCCTTCGGCCAGCCGCCCAAAGGCTGGCCCAGATCGCCCCGCAGCATCTCCACCACCGAGGCGGGGAACGCCATGTCGGTCTTGGGGTCCAGCACTTCGGCGCTGGTGATATTCTGCGACACCATCATCAGCGCCATGTCGCCCACCACCTTGGAGGACGGCGTGACTTTCACGATGTCGCCGAACAAATCGTTGGCGGCGCGATAGGCCTTGGCGACTTCGTGCCAGCGGGTTTCCAGACCCAGCGAACGGGCCTGCTCCTTGAGGTTGGTGAACTGGCCACCCGGCATTTCGTGCAGATAGACTTCCGAAGCGCCCGCCTTCAGGTCGCTTTCGAAGGCGGCATATTGGGTGCGCACCGCTTCCCAATAAAAGCTGATCTGGCGGATGGCTTCCGGGTCCAGGCCCGGGTCGCGGGGCGTGTGGCGCAAAGCCTCCACCACCGAGCCCAGGCAAGGCTGGGAAGTGTTGCCCGACATCGCGTCCATCGCCCCGTCCACCGCGTCGACGCCCGCATCGATCGCCGCCAGGATGGTGGCGCCGGCGATACCAGACGTGTCGTGAGTGTGCAGATGGATCGGCAGGCCGATTTCGTTCTTCAGCGCCGCCACCAGCACACGGGCCTGGGCGGGCTTGAGCAGCCCGGCCATGTCCTTGATCGCCAGGATGTGGCAGCCGGCCTTCTCCAGCTCCTTGGCCATGCGGATGTAATAGGTCAAATCGTATTTGGCGCGGGCCGGATCGAAAATGTCGCCGGTATAGCAGACCGCGCCTTCCGCCAGCTTGGCCGCATCGCACACCGCATCGATGGCGACGCGCATATTCTCGGTCCAGTTGAGGCAGTCGAAGATGCGGAACAGATCCATGCCCGCGGCGGCGGTGCGGCGGACGAATTCCTTCACCACATTGTCGGGATAGTTGGTGTAGCCCACGCCATTGGCGCCGCGCAGCAGCATCTGGGTGAGGATGTTGGGCGAAGCCTCGCGAATCCGCGCCAGCCGCTCCCACGGGTCTTCGCCCAGAAAACGCATCGCCACGTCGAAGGTGGCGCCGCCCCAGCATTCCAGCGACAAAAGCTGCGGCAGGCCCTTGGCATAGGCCGAGGCCACGGCCGCGATGTCATAGGTGCGCACCCGTGTCGCCAGCAAGGACTGATGGCCATCGCGCATGGTGGTGTCGGTGATCAGGACCTGCTTCTGGTCCTTCATCCAGGCCGCGAATTTCTCCGGGCCCAGCTGGTCCAGACGCTGCTTGGTGCCGGGCGCGGGCGCGGCGTCGAAATGCGGAACCACGGGCCTTCTGGCGTCAGCGGGCGGCAAGGCGCGGCCGCGCGTCTCCGGATGGCCGTTCACGGTCACATCGGCGATGTAGGTGAGAAGCTTGGTGGCGCGGTCGCGGCGGGGCGGCAGATGGAACAGCTCCGGCGTCTCGTCGATGAAGCGGGTGGTGTATTGGTTGGAGCGGAATTTGGGATGGCTGAGCACTGACTCCAAAAAGGGCAGATTGGTCGCCACGCCCCGGATGCGGTATTCGCGCAAGGCCCGCTCCATGCGGGCGATGGCTTCGCCGGGGGTCGAGGCCCAGGCGGTGACTTTCTCCAGCAGCGGATCGTACCAGCGGGTGACCACCGCGCCGGAATAGGCGGTGCCGCCATCGATGCGGATACCGAAGCCGGTGGCGCCGCGATAGGCGATGATGCGGCCGTAATCGGGAATGAAGTTGTTTTCCGGATTTTCCGTGGTGATGCGGCATTGCATGGCATGGCCGCGGGGCTCGATCAGCGCCTGGGGCGGGATGCCGGTTTCGTAACCGCCGTCCTCGGTGGCGACACCGATGCGCTTGCCTTCGGCGATGCGGATCTGGGCTTTGACGATATCGAGGTCGCAGATCACTTCAGTGACCGTATGCTCGACCTGGACGCGCGGGTTGACCTCGATGAAATAGAATTTTCCGCTATCGACATCCATCAGGAATTCAACGGTGCCGGCGCCCACATAATCGGTGCCGCCCGCGATGCGCAGCGCCGCCGCGCACAATTCCTGGCGGGTGGCGGGATCGAGATAGGGCGCGGGCGCCCGCTCGATCACTTTCTGGTTGCGGCGCTGGATGGAGCAGTCGCGCTCATAGAGATGCACCAGGGTGCCATGGGCGTCGCCCAGCACCTGCACTTCGACATGGCGGGCGCGGCGCACCAGCTTTTCGAGATAGACTTCGTCCTTGCCGAAGGCGGCCTTGGCTTCGCGCTTGGCGGTGAAGACGGCGTCGAGCAGTGTATCTTCGCTGTCGATGGGACGCATGCCGCGCCCGCCGCCGCCCCAGGAGGCTTTCAGCATCACCGGATAGCCGACCTCGCGCGCCAGCGCCTTCACCTTTTCCGGATCGTCCGGCAGAGGCGGACTGGCGGGCATCACCGGCACGCCCACCGAGACGGCCAGATTGCGCGCGTCCACCTTGTTGCCCAGCATGCGCAAAGTCTTGGGCGACGGGCCGATGAAGACGATACCCGCCGCTGCGCAGGCTTCGGCGAATTCGGGGCTCTCCGACAACAGGCCATAACCGGGATGGATGGCGTCGGCCTTGGCCTCTTTGGCCACCCGGATGATTTCGTCGATGGAAAGATAGGCTTCGACCGGGCCCTTGCCCTTGCCGATCTGATAGGCCTCGTCCGCCTTGAAACGATGGAGGGAGAGTTTGTCCTCCTCCGCATAAACCGCGATGGTGGAAATGCCGAGCTCCGTCGCCGCACGGAACACGCGGATCGCAATCTCGGAACGATTGGCCACCAGGAGGCGGCGGAAGGGCACAGACATACGCAAAGGCCTGGGAAGATTGACGAAGCTTTATGTTGCAACCGCGTAGGCAACGCAACGGCCCCGTGATATCCACCTAACCCATAGTGTTTTTTATGGTTTTTCGGGCCTTTCGGCCCACGTTCCGGGGCCGTTTTTCTCGCGGTTCCAGCGGTGCGTCCGCCGTCCGTCCAGCGAGGCCGGTTGGTCCGCGACAGAATATTTCCCTGCTCGGCGGGAGCCGCCGTCCGGGCGCGGCGGGTTCCGGGCGGAGAGCGCACCCTGACGGGCGGTGACAAGCCCGCGCCCCTGAGGATTTCAAGCTGCCAGCCGTCTTATGTTTGTCCGCCCGGAAAAGTGAGCTTCGCCGAGCAGCCTCTGCGCCGGGCCTCGAATGAGTGACGCATGACATGTCGCGCCGCGTTCCAGCCGGGCGGCGGCGAAGCATTTTCTTGAATCATGAGTATTCGCGTCCGCGCATGGGCGGCCCTGCGGCGGCTTGCTATGGTTTCCGGCAGAAAAATGGGGGGCTTATGTTCCAGGAAATAGGTGCGTTCTTGAACCCGGCGGAAGTTGCACGCCTGGTGCAATTATCCGGCCAGCTCAATTTCGTGGAAGGCCGGCTGTCCAACCCCGCTAACACCACCAAAGTGAACCTGCAGGCCGATCAGAGCGATCCGCGCTATCTGGAATCCGCGCAGATCGTGGTGGAGGCTTTTCAGCGTTGCCGCCCGTTCCGCGAATTTGCCTTTCCCAAGCGCATCGCCCCGCCGCTGCTCAGCCGTTATGAGCCGGGGATGAAATACGGCGCCCATGCCGACACGGCCTTCATGGCCATTCATGCGCAATCTGGTGCTTATCAGCTGCGCTCGGACCTGTCCTGCACCATCTTCCTCAATGATCCGGCCAGCTATGACGGTGGCGAACTGGTGCTGCATATGGGCACCATGCCGATCAAGATCAAAGGCGGACCGGGCGACGCCTTCGTCTATCCGTCAAGCTTGTTGCATGAAGTGCGGCCGGTGACATCGGGCACCCGGCTGGTGTCCATCACCTTCATCGAGAGTCTTATTCCCGAAGAGCGCCAGCGCAACATGCTGTTCGAAATACAGGACGTGCTGGCACTGGAAGGCGCCAAGATGGACTATGTCAGCCGCGTCCGACTGGAAGTGGTGACGCAGAATCTGAAACGGCTTTGGTCGGTCGCCTAGGCTGGAAATATAATTCTAAATTGTCATGGCCCACCACCCCGGTCCGCGCGAAGCGCGGCCGGAGTGTAAACTCCGTGTGGGCCATCCAGTTGAACCGCATTCCAACTCGACAATTTTGTCTATTTCACCTGGACGGCCCGTTCGCACGCTGCTGCTACGAACTCCCGGGCCATGACAAATCATTCAACGAACCGTGAACAATTCAGCTCGGTTTCTATGCCGACAGCTTCGCCAGTGCCTTGAGGATCGCGTCCGTCATGGCGCTGGTGCCCACCTGATTCATCCCCGGCTGCATGATGTCGCCGGTGCGATAGCCGTCGGCGAGCACTCGCTCCACCGCCTTCTCCAGCAGGACCGCGTCTTCAACCCGGCCGAAGGAATAACGCAGGCACATGGCGAAGGAGAGGATCGAGGCGATGGGGTTGGCCAGGCCTTTGCCGGCGATGTCCGGCGCGCTGCCATGGATGGGTTCGTACAGCGCCGCCTGCTTGCCGCTGATCTTGGCGCCCAGCGAAGCGGAGGGCAGCATGCCGATGGAACCGGTGAGCTGCGCCGCTTCGTCCGACAACACATCGCCGAACAGATTGTCGGTGACGATCACGTCATATTGCTTGGGATTGCGCACCAGCTGCATGGCGCAATTGTCCGCCAGCACATGGGCAAGCTGCACATCGGGGAACTCGTCCTTGTGCACCTTGCTGACGACCTCGCGCCACAGCACGCCGGTCACCATCACATTGGACTTTTCCGCCGAGGCGACGCGGTTGCCGCGCAGGCGCGCCAATTCGAACGCGACGCGGGCGATCCGGGCGATTTCCGAGGTCGTATAGACTTGCGTGTCGACGGCGCGCTTCTGGCCGTCCGGAAGCGTGGTGGTTTCCTTGGGCTCACCGAAATAAACCCCGCCGGTCAATTCCCGCACGATGAGAATATCGAGACCGGACACGATTTCGGGCTTGAGGCTGGACGCATCCTTCAACGCATCGAAGCACAAGGCCGGGCGCAGATTGGCGAACAGCTCCAGGTCCTTGCGCAGGCGCAGCAGGCCCCGCTCCGGCTTCTGGGCGAACGGCAGCCCATCCCATTGGGGACCGCCCACCGCGCCGAACAGCACGGCATCGGCCTTTTTGGCTTTTTCAATCGTGTCGTCGGGATCGGAACGGCCGGTCTTTTCGAACGCGGTGCCCCCGATCAAGCCTTCTTCCAAATTGTAGCCGAAATTGCGGTTCTGGCCGTACCAGCCCAGCACCCGCTGGGTCGCGTCCATCACTTCGGGGCCGATACCATCGCCCGGCGTCAACAGGATATTGTGCATGTCGTCCTCTTACAGCCAGGGCGCGTCGGCTTTGTGCCGCGCTTCATACGCCGTGATCTTGTCTTCGTCGCGCAAGGTAAGACCGATATCGTCCCAGCCATTGAGCAGGCATTGGCGGCGGAAGGCGTCGACCTCGAACTTGACCATGCCGCCATCCGGCCCGCGGATTTCCATCGCTTCCAGATCGACCGAGATGCGGGCATTGGCGCCGCGCATCGCATCGTCCATCAGCTTGTCCACGATCTCCTGCGGCAGCTTGATGGGCAGGATGCCGTTCTTGAAGCAATTGTTGTAGAAAATGTCCGCGAAGCTGGGCGCGATCACGCAGCGGATGCCGAAATCCAGAAGCGCCCAGGGCGCATGCTCGCGCGAAGAGCCGCAGCCGAAATTCTCGCCTGTCACCAGGATCTGCGCCTGGCGATAGGCCGGCTTGTTCAGCACGAAATCCGGATTCTCGCTGCCGTCCGGCTTGTAGCGCATCTCGTCGAACAGGGCCTTGCCCAGCCCGGTGCGGCGGATGGTTTTGAGGAATTGCTTGGGGATGATCATGTCCGTATCGACATTGATCATGTTCAGGGGGGCGGCGATGCCGTCCAGCTTTTTGAAGGGTTCCATGGCGGCGGGACCATACTCATTTGCCCCCTGGCCTGCCACCCGTTTTCTTAGGACAAATCGGCGCTTTTACGAGGAACAGGACACCGAAAGCCCCGAAAATTCAGGGGCTGGCGGCTGGGCAAGGGCATCCTCGCCCGCATGCTCGGCATAGGGGCTCTGCACCAGCTTCAGGATACGGTCCAAGGACCCGGAATCACCCCGGTCCTCCACCGCCCGGATCGCGGTTTCCGCCACCCAGTTGCGCAGGACATATTTGGGATTGACCGCGTCCATGGCGGCGCGGCGGTCGCCCTCCCCGTCCATGCGGGCGCGATAGGCCTCGCGCCAGGCCAGCGCCTCCTCCCGGCCCAGGCCGAACAGAAACAGCCAGTCCTCGTCGGTGCGGGTGAGGCCTCGGAATGTCTGGCTGTAATCGGCGCGGGTCTTGGCCATCAGGCGGAGCAGCGCACGGATCAGCTCGTCATCGCCTTCCACTTCCCGCACCAGCCCCAGCTTGGCCCGCATCAGGGCGCGGAAGCGGGCGACAAAGATCGCTTCATAGCCGTTCAGCTTTTCCACCAGCATGTCGCTGCCGATCAGGCTGGACAGCGCCACCGCCAGCGCCCGCAGGTTCCAATGCCCGATGCCGGGCTGATTGGAAAAGGAATAGCGCCCGCCTTCGTCGGTATGGTTGCAGATGAAATCCGGATCATAGGCGTCGAGAAAGCCATACGGCCCGTAATCCAGGGTAAGGCCCAGGATGGACATATTGTCGGTGTTCATCACCCCATGGGCGAAACCCACGGCCATCCAGTCCGCCATCAGCTCGGCGGTGCGCTTGACCACCTCACCGAACCAGCCGGCATAGTCGCCCGCGAAATCGGGGAAATATTCGCCGATCACATGATCGGCCAGAAGCCGCACCTGCTCGTGCTTGCCGCGATGATGGAAATGCTCGAAATGCCCGAAACGGACATGGCTGCGGGCCAGACGTGTGAGGATAGCGCCCGGCTCCGGCTGTTCGCGCATCACGCTTTCGCCGGTGGCGGTGATGCAAAGCGCGCGGCTGGTGGGAATGCCCAAAGCGGCAATGGCTTCACTGCCCAGATATTCGCGGATGGTGGATCGCATCACGGCGCGGCCGTCGGCGAAGCGCGAATAGGGCGTCATGCCGGCGCCTTTCAGCTGCACGTCCCACAATTCACCGGAGGCACCCCGCACCTGGCCGATCAGAAGCGCGCGGCCGTCGCCCAACTGTCCCGCCCAGACCCCGAACTGATGGCCGGAATAGACCATCGCCAAGGGCTCGAAATCGCCCAGCCTCGCATGGCCGGAAAAGACCTTCACGAAATCCGGATCGGCAAAGGCGGCGGGATCAAGCCCGATCAGGGACGCGGCTTTGGGATTGGCGTGCAGCAGCCGGGGCTCGCCCACACGTTCCGCCGGCATGCTTGTGTAAAATTCGCCCGGTAGCCGGGCATAATGATTTTCCAGACCGAGTCCGAACGGTTGCGGCATTGCCCTAGCCTGCGCGTTTCAGGGCCTGGATGCAATTTTCCAGTTCGCCCAGGAACCGCGAGCGGTCCTGTTTGGAAAATCCCGCATGATGGGTCTGGCCACCCGTCACTTCGCGCAAATGCCGGCTCAGTTCCCGCATCCCCAGCGCCATGCCCACATTGTCGTCGGTGAACGGCTTGCCATTGGGACCGATGACGCGCGCCCCTTTTTCAAGGCAGCGCGACGCCAGCGGAATGTCGGCGGTGACGGCAATGTCCTTGGGACCGATATGTTCGGCGATCCAGTCGTCGGCGGCATCGGGTCCATCCGGCACCATCACATGGCGGATCAGCGGATTGGCCGATGGGCGCAATCCGCCGTTGCTGACGATGGTGACGGCAAGGCCATGCCGCGTGGCGACCTTTTCGATTTCGGCCTTCACCGGACAGGCATCGCCATCGACAAAGATCGCCGTCATGGCTTGATCAGGCGGCGTCCCGCTTGCGATTCCAATGGGCCCGCGAGCCGTTGCGCTTCTTGGCCGGCCCACTTCCAGGCTTTTGGCCGCCGGGCTTATGCCCGCCGAATTTGTGCCCCGGCTTGCCATGGCGATGACCATGCGGACGGCGCGGATCTTCGGCCTGGGCCTTCTGGGCTTCGGTCATTTCCGGCAGATCGTGCGGCACGGCCGTGATCTTGTTGCGGGTGAGCCGCTCGATGTCACGCAGATATTCGCGCTCCGAAGCGTCACAGAAAGAGATCGCGATGCCCTCTCCGCCCGCCCGCGCGGTGCGGCCGATGCGGTGGACATAGCTTTCCGGCTCGTTGGGAAGCTCGAAATTGATCACATGCGAGATGTCGTCGATATCGATGCCGCGCGCGGCGATGTCGGTCGCCACCAGCACCCGGGCCTTGCCGGTGCGGAACATGTCCAGAGCCCGCTGGCGGGCATTCTGGCTTTTGTTGCCGTGAATGGCTTCGGCCACCACGCCGGTCTTGCTGAGATGCTCGGCGACGCGGTTGGCGCCATGCTTGGTGCGGGTGAAGACGATGACGCGGTTCATCGCCTCGTCCTTCAGAAGCGCGCTGAGCAGCTGACGCTTCTGCGGCATCGGCACGTAATAGAGCTTCTGCTCGATGCGGTCGGCGGTGCGGCCTTGCGGCGTCACCTCGATGCGCTCCGGCGACTTCAGCATGTCGCCCACCAGCTTGACGATATCGTCGGGCATGGTGGCGGAGAACAGCATCGACTGCCGCTCGCGCGGCAGATGTCCCACGATCTTGCGCACGTCGCGGATGAAGCCCATGTCCAGCATGCGGTCGGCTTCGTCGACGATGAAGACCTGAACGGCATCGAGGCGGATATGCTTCTGCTGCACCAGGTCGAGCAGACGGCCCGGCGTCGCCACCAGGATATCGACGCCATTCTTCATGGCATTGACCTGGGCATTCTGGCTGACGCCGCCCAGGATGACGGCGCGCTTGAGGTTGAGGAATTTCCCGTAGGTCCGAAGACTCTCCTCGATCTGCACCGCCAGCTCACGGGTGGGCGCCAGGATCAGGGCCTTGGCTTCGCGGGGACGGGGCGGCACATGGCCGATGGAAAGCTTCTGCAAAAGGGGCAAGCCAAAGGCAGCGGTCTTGCCGGTGCCGGTCTGGGCGATGCCCAACAGGTCCCGGCCCGCCAGCAGCGCGGGGATGGCGCGGGCCTGGATCGGGGTGGGATGGGTGTAGTTTTCCGCGGCCAGGGCGCGGAGGATCGGCTCGGCAACGCCAAGCGAGGCAAAAGTCACGTCAGTCACAATAGTCCTTAAAACCGGAAGTCCGCGCGCAAAGACGCAACGGGGGAACGGCTGTTGCCGTCTTCCACGCACACTGGAGGGAACGGAGGTTCGAAAAAATCCCGGCGATGACGGCCATAAGGCCTTTGTGCGGTCGCACAGGGATGAACGCTATATCGGGGCCAAGCCCTTTAAAGTCAAGTTTATTTCGCAACGCAGCAAAAAAGCCAGGCTTTCCGCGGCCGCAACCTTCTCTTAACCTCGCTTGCGACTTTCGTGTTTCTGTAGTCATCATACGGCAGATAGCGCCCTGCCCGCAGCCGGACGTGGGGGCGTTCTGTTATCAACCGGCTTGGGTGTGGCGTCGGTTCAAATGGCTCATTACGACAACGAAGGCTCCAGAGCCCTCGCGCGGACTTCTGCGACGGGCAAAGTGAAATGGTTCAACGCGACCAAAGGATATGGATTCGTCACCCTGAGTGATGGGGGCGACGCGTTCTGTCATGCCTCCGCATTGCAAGCGGTCGGGCATAGCGAAGTGCCCCAGGGCGCCACCATCGTCTGCGACCTGGCGGATTCCCAGCGCGGCTTGCAGGTGGTCAATGTCCATAGCGTCGACCTGTCCACGGCCGAAGCGCCCTCCCCGCGCGGCCCGCGCCGGGATTTCGGCGGCGGCGACCGCTTCGGGGGCGGTGACCGTTTCGGTGGTGGCGATCGCTTCGGCGGCGGCGACCGCTTTGGCGGCGGCCGGGGCGGCTATCGCGACCACAATGCGCCCACCGGCCCCATGGTCGAAGGCAAGATCAAATTCTTCAACGACCAGAAGGGCTTCGGCTTTGTGATGCCGGATTCCGGTTCGGGCGACATCTATCTGCACGCCAGCGCCTTGCGCCGCTCCGGCGTCCAGGCGGTTGAGCCGGATCAGCGGATTCGATACTCGACGCGCCAGGGAAATAAAGGCGTCGAAGTGGATCGGGTCGAGATCATCTAGCACGCTGATGGACCTTGCGGTCCTCATGCTTCGACAAGCTCGGCATGAGGATATCCTCACCCTGAGCGTGTCGAAGGGTGAGGCCGCACAGCCGCCGAACAGCTAAACTGGGACTGCTTTCGCTATCCCAGGCGCCACATCCGGATCGTTCTCGACTTCTTTCAACTTCTCGCGCGCTGCGGCGGCTTCGCGCTGCTTGTTCCACATCGAGGCGTAATGGCCGCCCAGCGCCAAGAGCTGGGAATGGCGGCCCCGTTCGATGATCCGGCCCTGATCCAGCACCAGAATCTCGTCGGCATCGATCACTGTCGAAAGCCGGTGCGCGATCACCAAGGTAGTGCGTCCGCGTGAGACATCACTGAGCGCGCCCTGGATTTCCCGCTCCGTGCCGGTGTCCAGCGCGCTGGTGGCTTCGTCCAGCAGCAGGATCGGCGGATTCTTGAGAATGGTGCGGGCGATGGCGACGCGCTGCTTCTCGCCGCCGGAAAGCTTGAGCCCGCGCTCGCCCACCATGGCGTCATAGCCTTGCGGCAGATTGACGATGAATTTGTCGATCTGGGCCAGCCGCGCGGCTTCGCGGATATCCGCATCGCTGGCGCCGATGCGGCCGTAAGCGATGTTGTAGCGCACCGTGTCGTTGAACAGCACCGTATCCTGGGGAACGATACCGATGGCGGCGCGCAAGCTCGCCTGGGTGATGTCGCGGATATCCTGCCCGTCGATGGTCACCTTGCCTTCGCGGATATCGTAGAAACGATAAAGAATGCGGCTGATGGTGGATTTGCCCGCCCCTGACGGGCCCACCACCGCCACGGTCTTGCCGGCGGGCACGGTGAAGCTGACGCCCTTCAGCACCGTGCGCTCGGGATCGTAATTGAACACCACATTGTCGAAGCGGATCTCGCCGCCTGACACAGCCAAGGGCGTGGCGTCGGGCTTGTCGGTGACTTCACGCGGCTGGTTGAGCAGGCGGAACATCGCTTCCATATCCACCAGGCCCTGCGTGATCTCGCGATAGACCGTGCCCAGCAGATTGAGCGGCTGATAGAGCTGAATCAGAATGGCATTGCCGGCCACGAACAGGCCGATGGAGAATTGGCCCCGCGAAATGCCGACCGCCGTCAGCGCCATCACCACGCCCAGGCCGATGGCCATGATCGCGGCCTGGCCGGTATTGAGCACGGACAGGGAAATCTGCGACTGGATCGAGGCCCTGGAGAATTTCTCCATTGAAACGTCATAGCGTTTTGTTTCGTGGACCTCATTGTTGAAATATTTGACGGTCTCGAAATTCAAGAGACTGTCCACCGCCTTGGTGTTGGCGTCGGTGTCCGACTGATTCATCTCCCGCCGGTACTGAATGCGCCAACGGGTGATCCAGAAGGTGAACCAGACATAGGCGATCACCATGATGATGGTGGAAATCGCCACCCAGACATTGAGGTCGATCAAAAGGATCGCGCTGTAAAAACCCAGCAGCAGAATGGTCGGAAAGATGCTGAACAGGGCGAAGGACAGAAGCGTATCGATGCCCTTGATGCCGCGCTCGATCACCCGCGACAAGCCGCCGGTTTTGCGTTCCAGGTGAAAGCGCAGCGAGAGCGTATGGACATGGGCGAACGTCTCCACCGCCACTTCCCGCATGGCGTGGTACTGGACCTTGGCGAAGATCCCGTCGCGCAACTGCGCGAAAGCCTGCATCATGATGCGCGAAATCGCATAGGCCGCGATCAGCGACAGCACCGAGCCGATGGCGATATTGGCGGGGGTCGGCTTGAGCTGATCCACCGCCCAGCCGAAGATCAGGGGCGAGACGCTGGTGAAGCCGGTGGCCAGCACCAGAAAGATAACGGAGATCAGAACCCGCGCCCGAAGGTCGGGCCGGTTCTTGGGCCACAGATAGGGCATCAAGGTCCAAAGCGGCCGGAAAGATGGCGCGCCGTCCCCTTCTTCCACCGCCGACCGTGCCATTTACCGCCCCATATTGGCGCCACCGAAGGTGACGTAACCCGCGACAAGCGCGATCAGCGCAATCGCACTCAGAATCAAAAGCCAGCGCGGCACAAAAATCTCCGTAACAGGAATGTCATGCCAACCCCGGCAACGACACTTGGTGGTTGCCCCTTGCAAACGCAATAGGCTGGTCTTGGTTTAAGGCACGAACCTGTTTAGGAAGATGGCGCCCCCCACGCAACCCCAATGCGGACATGGATCCCAAGCAAAAACCTGCCATTTGCGTCTTTTGCGGCTCGTCCTATGGCGACGATCCAGCCTTTCGCGACGCGGCGCGCGCGGTCGGCGCCGGAATTGCCAGCGCCGGCTGGTCGATGGTGTTCGGCGGCGGCGGCAACGGTTTGATGGGCGATGTTGCCAGAGCGGCACAGGCGGGAGGCGCCGCGGTACAGGGGATCATCCCCGCCTTCCTTCAGGCATTGGAGCCGCCGGTATCGCCGGAGGAAAAGCTGATCGTCACCCCGCATCTGCAAGAGCGCAAAACCCAGATGCTGCAAATGTCCGACGCCTTCATCGTGCTGCCGGGCGGACTTGGCACCTTCGACGAATTCTTCGAGGTCGCGGTCGAAGCCCAGCTGGGCGTGCATGACAAGCCCATCGTGGTGGTGAATGTGAAAGGCTATTACAATGCCCTGGACGCCATGCTGCACGCCACGGTGAAAGCCGGCTTCGCGCGCGAGAAAATCCTCAAACTCTATTACTTGGCCGACGGACCGGAAGACGCGCTCAAGATCCTGGAGGGCCGCCTCAATGCCTGATCCGATCGCCTTCGACGATTTCCTGAAAGTCGACATCCGCGCCGGCACCATCATCGCCGCCGAAGCCTTTCCCGAAGCGCGCAAGCCGGCGATCAAGCTGACGATCGATTTCGGCGCCGAGATCGGCACCCGCCGCTCCTCCGCCCAGATCACGCGGCATTACACGCCCGAGGCCCTGGTGGGCAAACAGGTGGTGGCGGTGGTGAATTTCCCCCCGCGCCAGATCGGTCCCTTCATGTCGCAGGTGCTGACCTTGGGCGTGCCCGACGAAACCGGCGAAGTGGTGCTGCTGCATCCGTCGCTGCCCGTCCCCAATGGCGGACGGATGTTCTAACTTCTTAGATGGTCGCGCGGCCCGGGCGCGGACGCGCCCAATTGTCAATTGGCGCCTCCGGCGCCGCCCGGAAAACCGGTGCCCACTTTTCCTGGCCGCGCTCCCAAAAAAACGGCACCCTTTCGGATGCCGTTTCTTCATTCTCAAATCGTAACCGATCAGCCTCAGGGCTGCGGGATATGGATATGCGCGGCGGGCGTGCCGGCGCGCATCAGCCAGGGCGTGCCCTTTTCGGTCGGCTGGGTGGGAAGGCCGGTCGCTTCCGCCGTCATGTTGGGAACCAGAACCACCCACATGCCCTTGGCGCTGGCTTCGGTCTGGCCCATCAGCATGTACATGGCGGTGCCGGTCGGCGGCGCTTTCAGCTTGCCCGACGCCATCGCGGCCTGGGTGTCGGCGGCCAAAGTCTTGGCGTCCTTGCCGCTCGCCCGTTCCTTGGCTTCGAAATCGCGCTGGGCGCGAAGGGCCGCGCCATAGCAATTCACCGAATAGCTGGTGGTCTGCCGGTTGGGCGTACAGACGACGCCGTTATTGCCTTCGCGCAAAACCACCGGATCGCCCTTGGCGTCGTAACTCACCACCGTCGCGCCCGCGCGCAGCGCTTCGGGGGCAGCCTTCACCGCCTGGGCGATCTGCTCGTCCTTGGACATGGTCTGCGCCATGGCACCCGTTACGCCCAGCAGCAATGCCGCCGAAATCATCAATGCTTGTCTCATGTCCAAGTCTCCTCCTCGATTTGCTTTATATAATTGGCGAATAATCATACTCCGTCCGCCGGATATCGGAAGGCGAAAAGGAGCAGTTCCGCCGCCTTGTGGAAGAAATGTTTCCCGTAAAACAAAACACGGCGCCTTTTGAGGGGCGCCGTGCTTCGTGTGTCGCGGTCGGAAGACCGAAACGTCAACCGAAGTTTACATGGGCTTCGGCGGCGGCGGCGGCATGTCGTCCATGTTCGCCGTTTGCGGCATCATGATGTGCGCGCCGGGCGTGCCCGAACGCATCATCCAGGGTGAGGAGGTGTTCATGCGCGAGGTGGGAAGGCCCATATCTTCGCCCTTCACATTCGGCATCAGCACAACCCACATCGAACGGGCTTCGGCCATCGTCTTGCCGCTGCGGCCATAGATCATGGTGCCGGCCGGCGCGCGGGTGAGCTTGCCCGACGCGTAAGCGGCATCGGTGTCGGCGGAAATCGCCTTGGCATCCTTGCCTTCAGCCTTTTCCTTCGCCGTGAAGTCCGACGCAGCGCGCAGGGCGTTGCCGCGGCAGCTCACATTGAAGCCCTCGGCGGTGGAAAGGTCGGTGCAGAAGATGCTGTTGGTGCCCTGACGCAGGACCTGCGGCAGACCCTTGCTGTCATAGGCAATGACGGTCGCGCCATCGCGCAGCGCCGCCGGCAGCGCCGACGTCGCGGTCTTGATCTGGTCTTCCTTGGACTTCATGCCTTGCGCCGTCGCAACGCTGGCAAACGATGCCGTCAGCGCGATAGCGGCAGCCATCGTCAGTAAACCCTTCATTTGTTTTTCTCCCTTGAATTCGTTTTTTCCCAGGGGGCCCCTGGAACGCCGCGAACCATAGCGCGTTTGCGTGACCGCCGGAAGCGGGGAGTTACTCGCATTTCCCTGCGCGGCCGGGGAAATCGGCCAAACCTCTCAAGACTATGTCAGAAAGATCGGCGTGCGGCGTGTAACCGGATCGGGTTCGCCGACGAAGCGCCGGTTAGGAGACGATGCCCTCTTTGTAGAGCTTGTAGGTGATGGAATCGGTCAACGCCTCGAAAGATGCGTCCACGATGTTGGCCGACACCCCCACCGTGGACCAGCGCTGACCCTTGCCGTCGATGCTTTCGATCATCACCCGCGTTACCGCCTCGGTGCCGCTGGTGAGGATGCGCACTTTAAAGTCCGCCAGCTTCAGGTCGCCGATCGCCGAGGAATATTTCCCGAAATCCTTTCGCAGCGCCGCATCCAGCGCATTGACCGGGCCGTTGCCGGTGGCGACGCTGTGAATATCCTCGCCCGCCACATCCAGCTTCACCACGCCTTCGGAAACGCTGACCAGCTCGCCGCGCGAATTGCGGCGGCGCTCCACACTGACCCTAAAGCTCTCGACCGTGAAATAATCCGGCACCTGGCCCAGCGCCCGGCGCGCCATCAGTTCGAACGACGCGTCGGCGCCGTCATAGGCATAACCCAGATATTCGCGCTGCTTGACTTCATCGAGCAGGCGCGAGACCCGCGGGTCCTTGGCGTCGATCTCGATGCCGACTTCCTTCAGCCGCGCCAGCACATTGGAGCGGCCGGACTGGTCCGACACCGGAATGATGCGCTTGTTGCCCACGGACTCCGGCACCACATGCTCGTAAGTGCGCGGATCCTTGAGCACGGCGGAGGAATGAAGCCCGCCTTTGTGCGCGAAGGCCGACAGGCCGACATAAGGCGAATGGCGCCCCGGCGCGCGGTTGAGAATCTCGTCCAGCATCCGCGACACGCGGGTGATGTGGGTCAGCTGCTCGAACGTGATCCCGATCTCGAACTGCGAGGCGTAAGGCTCCTTCAGCATGAGCGTGGGGATCAGCGAGCAGAGATTGGCGTTGCCGCAGCGCTCGCCCAGCCCGTTCAAGGTGCCCTGGATCTGGCGCACGCCGCCGCGCAGCGCCGCCAGGCTCACCGCCACGCCCTGGCCGGTATCGTCATGGGCATGGATGCCCAGCGCCGCGCCGGGCAGTTTGGCCTTCACCTCTGAGACGATGCGATAGACATCTTCCGGCAATGTCCCGCCATTGGTGTCGCACAGCACGATCCAGCGCGCGCCCGCGTCATGCGCGGCCGTGATGCAGGCCATGGCGTAATCCGGGTTCGCCTTGTAGCCGTCGAAGAAATGTTCCGCGTCCAGCATCGGTTCGCGCTTTTTCGCCACCACCGCTTCGATGGAGCGGGCGATATTGTCGATATTCTCCTCGCGAGGGATCTCCAGCGCGACATCGACCTGATAGTCCCAGCTTTTGCCCACCAGGCAGACCGCATCGACCGGCGCGTCGATCACGGGCGCCAGGGCCGGATCGTTGGCGGCGCTGCGCCCAGATCGCTTGGTCATGCCGAAAGATGTAAAGCGCGCATGCTTCAGCGGCGGGCGCTCGGCAAAGAAGGCGGTATCTGTGGGATTGGCGCCGGGCCAGCCGCCTTCGATATAGTCGATGCCGAGGCTATCCAGCGCGAGGGCGATCTGACGCTTGTCCTCGACGGAAAAATCCACGCCCTGGGTCTGCGCTCCGTCGCGCAAGGTGGTGTCGAACAGATAGAGGCGTTCCTTGCTCATTTTCTGACTTCCCAAGTCGTGCCCTGCGGCCCGTCCTTCAACACGATGCCCTTGGCGAGGAGTTCGTCGCGGATGCGGTCGCTTTCGGCGAAATTCTTGGCGGCGCGCGCCGCCTTGCGGGCGGCGATGGCATCGGCGATGGCGGCTTCGTCCACTTTGGTCTTCGCGGCGATCTTCATCTGCACATTGGAGAAACCGAGAAAGCCCAAGCCCCCCGCCAGCGCCACCGGCTCGGCCTGATGCAGCGAGGCAATGGCGGCGGGGGTGTTGAGATCGTCGCGCAAGGCGGCAAGGAAATCCGCGTCCGGCGCCGGATCGACCAGGGGCTCGGTGGTTTCGTACCAGCGCTCCAGGGTCTTCCAGCTTTCGCGCAAGCCATCCAGGGTGAAATCGATCGGCTGGCGGTAATGGCTGCGCAGCATGTTGAAGCGCAGCACCTCGCCCGGCCAATCGGCCAGAAGATCGCGGATGGTGAAGAAATTGCCCGCCGACTTGGCCATCTTCTCGCCATTCACCTGCAGGAAGCCGTTATGCATCCAGACCTTCGCCAGGGGGTGATCGTGATGGGCGCCTTCGCTCTGAGCGATTTCATTCTCATGGTGGGGAAACATCAGATCGATGCCGCCGCCATGAATGTCGAACGTCTCACCCAGATATTTGCCCGCCATGGCGGAGCATTCGATATGCCAGCCCGGCCGGCCCCGGCCCCAGGGCGAATCCCAGCCCGGTTCGCTCGCCGATGACGGCTTCCACAGCACGAAATCCATCGCGCCTTTTTTATAGGGCGCCACTTCCACCCGCGCGCCCGCGATCATTTCATCCAGCGAGCGGCGCGACAGCTTGCCGTAATCGGCTTTGGACGAAACATCGAACAACACATGGCCATCCGCCGCATAGGCATGGCCCGCTGCGATCAATTGCTCGATGATCGCCACCATCTCCGCGATATGCTCGGTGGCGCGCGGCGTCACGGTCGGCGTCAGGCAGCCCAGCGCGCCCACATCCTCGGCATAGATCCGCGCGGTCTCTTCCGTCAGTTCGCGGATGGAAATGCCGCGTTCGGCGGCGCGGGCATTAATCTTGTCGTCCACATCGGTGATGTTGCGGACATAGGTGACATGGGCGTCGCCATATTCGCGGCGCAAGAGCCGGAACAGAAGATCGAACACGATCGCCGGGCGGGCATTGCCGATATGGGCGAAGTCGTAGACCGTGGGTCCGCACACATACATGCGGACATTCTTGGCATCCAGGGGGACGAAATCCTCCTTGGTCTTGGTCAGGCTGTTGAACAAACGCACGGTCATGGGCATCCACCGGGAAGGTGCTGAACTTGGCAAATTGTGGGGGCGAGCAGAAGGGTTTTTGCAGCGTCAGCTGCAAATCGAAATCCGGATCATGCGGCAGGTGGCCGTCACGCGGTTTTTCCTTCCAGGCGCGCCAGGGTTCTGGCCCGCCCGATCAGGGGTAACAGCTTTTTGAGTTCCGGTCCATGCTCCAGCCCGGTCAGCGCCAGGCGCAAGGGATGAAACAGTGCCCTGCCCTTGGCGCCCGTGTCAGCCGCCACCGCCTTGGTCCAGGCGCCCCAGGTGGCCTCGTCCCAAGGCTCGGGCGGAAGCAGCGCCGACGCGCGCGCGGCAAAGCCCGCATCCTCGATCACGGGCGTGACCGGCCCGATCACCAGCTTGCGGAGTTCGGCGGCATCGGCCAGGCGCACCACATTGGGCTTCACCGCCTCCCACACCGCCGCGTCCACGCCCATCGCGGTCAGGCGCGGCGCCACGATTTCATACGGCATGGCGTGCAAGGTCTTGGCATTCAGCGCCGTCAGTTCCGCCAAATCGAAATGCGCCAAGGCACGGCCCATCTTCTCGAAAGCGAAACCATTCGCCAGATCGTTCAGCGACAGCGCCGGCTCAATGCTATCGGAGGTTCCGATATGGGCGAGATAGGCGTTCAGCGCCATCGCTTCGATGCCCTTCTCGCGCAGCGTGCGAAGCGACAAAGATCCTTCACGCTTGGACAAAACTTCACCGCCCGCCGCCACGAACAGGGCGAAATGGGCAAAGCGCGGCACCGGCGCGCCCAGGGCTTCGAAGATTTCGATCTGCGGCGCACTGTTGGTGACGTGATCCTCGCCGCGCAAGATATGGCTGACGGCGAAATCTGCATCGTCCACCACCGACGGCAAGGTGTAGAGGAAGCGTCCATCCTCGCGGATCAGCACGGGATCGGACAGGGTGGCGGTATCGATCTCCACCGGACCCCGGATCAGGTCGTTCCAATGCACCTTGTTGTGGCTGAGCTTGAAGCGCCAATGGGGTTTGCGGCCTTCGGCTTCATAGGCATCGCGCTGTTCCGTGGTGAGGTTCAGCGCGGCCCGGTCATAGACCGGCGGCTTGCCCGCCGCCATTTGGCGCTTGCGGCGGCGGTCGAGCTCGGCGGCGGTTTCGTAACAGGGATAAAGCCGTCCCGCCGTCTTCAACCGCTCGGCGGCTTCGCGATAGCGATCCGCACGGTCGGACTGGCGCGCGAAAAGATCGTGATGAAGGCCCAGCCATTTCAGGTCTTCCAGAATGGCGGCTTCGAATTCTGGCTTGGAGCGGGTGTCGTCGGTATCGTCGATCCGCAGCATGAATTTGCCGCCCGCATGATGGGCGAACAGATAGTTCAACAGCGCCGCCCGGGCATTGCCGACATGCAGATAGCCGGTGGGCGATGGCGCGACGCGGACGATGGTTTCCATCAACGCGCATCCCTGAAGGCATTGGTGATGGGATAGCGGCGGTCGCGGCCGAAATTGCGGGAGGAAATCTTCACCCCCGGCGGCGCCTGGCGGCGCTTATATTCGGAGACATAAAGCAACTGCTCCACCCGCTTGACCGTGGCGGGATCGAAGCCTTTGGCCACCGTCTCGTCGAAACTCATTTCCCGTTCGACCAGGCATTTGAGAATCCCGTCCAGGATTTCATACGGCGGCAGGGAATCCTGGTCGGTCTGGTTGGCGCGAAGCTCCGCCGTGGGCGGCTTGGTGATGATGCGTTCGGGGATCACGGCGCCGCCCGGTCCCAGCGCCCCGTCCGGCGAATGGGCATTGCGCCAATGCGACAGCGCGAAAACTTCGGTCTTGTAGACGTCCTTCAGCACATTATAGCCGCCGCACATGTCGCCATAGAGGGTGGCATAGCCCACGCTCATCTCGCTCTTGTTGCCGGTGGTGAGCACCATGGGCCCGAATTTGTTGGAGATCGCCATCAGAATAAGCCCGCGGATGCGCGACTGGATATTCTCTTCGGTGGTGTCGGCATTCGTCCCCGCGAACACCGGCGCCAGGGTTTCGCCGAACGCCGCCACCGCCCGCTCGATCTCGATGGTCTCATACGGCACGCCCAGGCGGCGGGCGCATTCGTCGGCATCGTCCAGGCTGTCTTTGCTCGTATAGCGCGAGGGCAGCATCACGCAGCGCACCCGTTCCGCGCCCAAGGCATCCACCGCCACCGCCGCCGACAAGGCGGAATCGATGCCGCCCGACAGGCCCAGCACCACGCCCTTGAAGCGGTTCTTGTTCACATAATCGCGCAGGCCCAGCATCATCGCATGATAGGTGGCGCTTTCCCGGCCCTCCTCGCCCACCCGCTCGCCGGGCGCGCAGGTCCATTTGCCAGCCTCGTCGCGCGTCCAATCGCTGACCGCCACATCCTCGCGCCAGGGCGGCATCGCCAGGGCCACGGAATTGTCGGCATTGAGGACGAAGGACGCGCCGTCGAACACCAGCTCGTCCTGGCCGCCCAGTTGATTGAGATAGATCAGCGGCAGCCCAGTTTCCGTGACTCGCGCCGCCGCCAGCTGCAAACGCAGATCTTCCTTGCCGGCTTCAAACGGCGAGCCATTGGGCACCGCCAGGATTTCCGCGCCGGTCTCGCTCAAACATTCGGTGACATCCTGGGTCCAGATGTCCTCGCACACCGGCACGCCGATGCGCACGCCGCGCACATTGAGCGGCCCCGGCATGGGACCGGCGGCGAAGACCCGCTTCTCGTCGAACACGCCGTAATTGGGCAGATCATGCTTGAAGGTGCGGCCCGCGATCCGGCCGCGATCCAAAAGCAGCATGGCGTTATAGAGCTTGCCGTCCTCCACCCAGGGCGCGCCGATCAGGATGGCGGGCCCGGTGGCGGTATCGGCGGCCAAAGCCTCGATCGCTTCGCGGGCGTCGGCCTGGAGCGCGCCCTTCAGCACCAGGTCTTCGGGCGGATAGCCGATAATGAAAAGTTCGGAGAACAGGACGACGTCCGCGTCCGGCACCTTGAGGCGTGCTTCACGGGCGCGCTTCAGATTGCCCGCGATGTCGCCCATCACGGGATTGAGCTGCGCCAGGGCAATGCGGAAGCGACCGGTCATCGCCGTTGTTTAGACTGTTGGACGCGAAAAGAGAAAGCGCCGCTTAAGCCGTGGCGGCAAGCCGGCCATACCGCCCGCGCACGAGTGCCGGGATGGTGGCGTCGGCGGCTTCCTCGATCAGAAGCGCGGTTTCCACCGCCCGGGCCGCCTGTTCCGGCAGCACCAGCGGTTCGGCTTCGCCCCGCGCGGCGGCGACGAAGGATGACACCGCGTCGCCCAAGGGATCGCCCATTTCCAGCTCGGCCAAGGGGCGCGGCG
>CALMGU010000184.1 GCA_937865685.1 uncultured Alphaproteobacteria bacterium
CGCGGGTGGCCAGGGCCTGCCCCGCCTCGGTCAGGGCCAGCCGCCGCGAGGTGCGGTTGAACAGCCGGGCGCCCAGCCGCGCCTCGATCCGGCCCACCGCCTTGGACACGGTGGCCTTGGACAGTTTCAGCTCCTCGGCCGCGCGGGAAAAGGAGCGGAACTCGGCCACCCGGGCGAAGATCGCCAGGCCTTCCAGGTCGGGCAGGTTGGTCATAGGCCACTTCCAATGGTCAATTTCAGAAACAATGAGTTTCGATTGTTTCTATTTATAGGCGCCCCGGCCGGCAATATCTATGGGCCTCGCAATCGGGGCGGCAGGACCGCCAAAGGAGAAACCTCATGATCGACGTTCGGCCCTTCAACAGCCTTGGCCATGCCAATCATGGCTGGCTCAATGCCCGCCATCATTTCTCGTTCGCCAATTATTTCGACCCCAGGCGGGTGGAATGGGGCGCGCTGCGCGTCTGGAATGACGACGAGATCGCGCCCAATACCGGCTTTCCTCCCCATCCCCATGCCGACATGGAGATCATCACCTATGTGCGCGAAGGCGCCATCACCCATCAGGACAGCATGGGCAACAAGGGCCGCACCGAAGCGGGCGATGTGCAGGTGATGAGCGCGGGCAGCGGCATCCGCCATTCGGAATATAATCTGGAATCCGAACCCACCCGGATCTTCCAGATCTGGATTCACCCGACCAAGCCGGGCGGCCAGCCGGCCTGGGGCGCCAAGCCTTTCCCCAAGGCCGACCGTTCCGGCCGCTTCGTCACGCTCGCCAGTGGCTTCGCCAACGACAATGACGGCCTGCCGATCCGGGCCGACGCCCGCGTGTTGGGCGCCACCTTGAAAGCGGGCGAAAGCGTCGAATATGCCATCGGCGCCAAGCGCCATGGCTATCTGGTGCCCGCCCTGGGCGCGGTCGAGATCAATGGCGTCAAGGTCAACACCCGCGACGGCGCGGCCATCGCCGATGTCGAGACCATCAAGGTCACGGCGCTGGAAGATGCCGAGATCGTCCTGGTGGACGCGGTGTAAGAGGAACGGGGTTTGAGCGAGCACATCAAACCGATGCCGGCGGCGTTCATCGGGCATGGCAACCCGATGAGCGCGCTGGCGCGCAATCGCCATACAGAATCATGGCGTGCGTTCGGCGCCGCGATTCCAAGGCCCCGCGCCATCCTGGTGGTGTCGGCGCACTGGTTCATCGACGCCACCGCCGTGACCGCGATGCCATGGCCCCGCACCATTCATGATTTCCGGGGCTTTCCGCCTGAACTCTTCGCGATGCAATATCCGGCGCCTGGTTCGCCCGAACTGGCCGCCGAAATCGCCGAAGAGGTCAAGCCGGACAGAGTCGATCTGGACGGCGCGGACTGGGGCCTGGATCATGGCACCTGGTCGGTGCTCGCCCACGTCTTTCCCGATGCCGGCATTCCCGTGGCGCAATTGTCGATCAACGCGCTGAAGCCGTTCGACTATCACCTGAAGCTGGGCGCAAAGCTGGCGCGGTTGCGCGAGCGGGGCGTGCTGATCATCGGCAGCGGCAATGTGGTGCACAATCTGGGCCTGATCGACTGGCGCCGGCCCGCTGCCGGCTTCGATTGGAATCTGCGCTTCGACGACGCCGTGAAAGCGGTGATGACATCCGTGCCCGCCGATATCCTGAAACTCACGGAGCATCCGGATTACCGCCGCGCGGCGCCCACGCCGGAGCATTTTCTGCCGCTGCTCTATCTCGCCGGACTGGCGGGCGAAGAACCCGCCCGGATTCTCACCGAAGGCCATGCGATGGGGTCTTTGTCCATGACGGCGTACGGATTGGGTCTTCCCGCTCAGTGACCGCCGTCCTTGATCTCGGCCCGGTTGGCGACCCAGTCCATGGCGGCGAAGAGAAGGCCTGAGCCCACAAAGGTCAAATGCAGCAGCACCAGCCAGCGGATGCGCGCTTCATCCAGCGGGGCGTCCGGCTCAGTCAAGGTCATGAAGGCGCGCAGCAGCGAGATCGCCGAGATCGCCACGATGGAGCCGATCAGCTTCATCTTGAGGCCGGAGAAATCCAGCGTGCCCATCCAGTTGGGCCGGTCTTCATGATTGTCGGTCTGAATCTTGGAAACGAAATTCTCGTAACCGGAAAAGATCACGATCACCACCAGATTGCCCGCCAGCGACAGATCGATCAGCGACAGCACGGTGAGGATCACATGCTCCGGATCGGTGTGGAGAAGATCGGGCAAGGCATGCAGCAGCTCTTCGACAAAGGCCGCCAGCAGCATCACCAGCGCCACCACCATGCCGATGTAAAAAGGCGCCATCAGCCAGCGGGAGCGGAACAGCAGCATCTCCAGGCCCCGTTCCAGCGCTTTGCGTTCGTGCATGTCCTTCTCCCGATACCGGCGCCCTATCCATAAAGCACTGGCGAACACCGGCAAAGCCCCGCCGGACTTGACGCCGGGGGGCGATAAATCCGTTATTGTGACAAAGCGTCGACGGGGAAAAATCATGCGCACTCACATGCCACGGCGAGCCATGTCGCGGCGAGAATGCCTCGCGGTGACGGCCGCCGCCGGCCTGAACGCGGCGCTTGCCGGGCCTGGTTTCGCCCAAGGCATCGACCGCACCACGCCCACCGAACGGGACCGCGAATGGATGGCGGCGACCAAAAAATATGCCCCCGAGCGAACCCGCTGGCTGACGGAAGTGAACAAGGGCAAGACGGACGGCCCGTTCCGGCCCGACTGGGCATCGCTGCAGGCTTATAAAACGCCCGCCTGGTATGGCGACGCCAAATTCGGGATCTTCATTCACTGGGGGCTCTATTCCCTGCCCGCTTTCGGCAGCGAATGGTATTCGCGCAATATGTATATCGAGGGCAGCCCCGAATATGCCCATCACGTTCAGACCTATGGGCCGCACACCAAATTCGGCTACAAGGATTTCATTCCGAAATTCACGGCCGAACATTTCGATCCGGACGCCTGGATGACGCTCTTCCGCGACGCGGGCGCCCGCTATGTGGTGCCGGTGGCCGAGCATCATGACGGCTTTTCGATGTACGACACCCGCCTTTCCGACTACAGCACGGTGAAGATGGGCCCCAGGCGCGACATTGTCGGCGCGGTGAAGGCGGCGGCGCAAAAACACGATCTGCATTTCTGCCTCTCCTCGCACCGGGCGGAGCATGACTGGTTCTTCGAAGGCGGGCGGAAATTCCCCTCCGACGTCTCCGATCCCGCCCATGCCGGGCTTTATGGTCCCGCGCAGACCCGCATCGTCGGTCCCAACAGCGACGATCTGTTCAGCGACTACACTTATGTCTCGCAATTCTGGCTGGACGACTGGCTGGCGCGCCAGGCCGAACTGGTGGCGCGCTATGAACCCGAACTGGTCTATTTCGACTGGTGGATCGGCCAGCCTTCGTTCCGCAATACGCTGCCGTCCTTCCTGGCTTATTATTACAACCGGGCGGCACGCACGAACGGATCAGCCATCGTCAATTACAAGCTGGGCGAATTCGCCGACGGCGCGGGCGTGCTGGACATCGAGCGGGGCCAGGCGCCCGGCATCCGTCCCGATGTCTGGCAGACCTGCACGTCGATCAGCGACAAAAGCTGGGGCTATATCGAGAACGACACCTACAAAAGCGTCGACCAGATCGTGCATCTGCTGGCTGATGTCGTGTCCAAGAACGGTAATCTGCTGCTGAATGTCGGCCCCCATGGCGATGGCCGGATTCCAGGCGCGGCCCGTGACACTTTGCTGGCGGTGGGCGGCTGGCTGAAGGTCAATGGCGAAGCCATCCATGGCACCCGGCCTTGGGAGAAATTCGGCGAAGGTCCCACCGAAAACGCCAACGGATCCTTCGCAGAAAGCAAAGCCAAACCCTATACGGCGCGGGATTTCCGCTTCACCACCAAGGGCGGAGTGCTCTATGCCATCCAGCTGGCCCAGCCGGAAAACGGGCGGGTGCTGATCACATCGATCCGGCCGGACCGGGCGGTCAAGCGGGTTCGCCTGCTCGGCACCGACGCACCCCTGACATTCCAGCAGACGGATGCGGGCCTTGCCCTCACCTTGCCCGAAGGCCGGGCCAGCCAGCCGGCAAGCGTTTATCGCATTGAAATCTGACCGGTAGAGGCGTCTGGTATCTCCCAACAACAACGATTCCGGGGGGATGTCATGGCGTTGAAGGTCGTTGGCTCAGGCTTGGGCCGCACCGGCACCAAATCGATGCAGACCGCGTTGAACATGCTGGGCGTGGGGCCCTGTCATCACATGGTCGAAGTCTTCGCCAATCCCGAAAGCCGCTTCCTCTGGATCGATGCCGCTAAGGGCAAGCCCGACTGGGACGCGATTTTCGCCAATTACCAATCCGTTGTGGATTATCCCGGCGCCCATCACTGGCGCGCCATCGCCGCCCATTATCCGGACGCCAAGGTGCTTCACACGGTGCGCGATCCCGACCAATGGTTTGAATCGACCCAGGCCACGATCTTCGCGCCCGACGGGCCGACCACCAAACCCGGTCCTTTCGCGGATTTTTTCGCCACTCTGTTGAAGAATTTCGGCGAGCATCTCCACGACCGCGCTTTCATGACCGACTATTTCCGCCGCCACACCGAAGAGGTGATCCGCGCCATTCCGGCGGAACGCTTGCTGGTTTACACGGTGGGCGATGGCTGGGAGCCTTTGTGCAAATTCCTGGGCCTGCCGGTGCCTGCCGCGCCTTTCCCGTCGGAAAATTCCCGCGCCGATTTCATCGCCAATCTCAAAAACGCGCCCTCCGCCCACTGAAGTGGCAGGCGCATTGAGACGGGATCAATCGATCTTGCGGGAAAAATAGCGGACAGTCTTTCCCGCTCGCGGCAGGACGGCTTGGCCGACCTGCTCGAAGCCCAGCGAGGCATGAAACGCGTCCGAAGCGGGATTCGGCGGGTCCAGATTGATCTCGCAGACCACTTGGGAATGCTTGAGCGCCGCGGCGCGCCTGAACAGCGCCGTGTACAGCGACCGCGCCAACCCGCGCCCCCGCATCGCGGGCGACACCACCACCCGGTCTATGTAGATGAACCGTTCGAAACGATCGCGAAACCATTCGAAGTTCGGATTCTCATAGGCCGCATCCTGGTCGAACGCCAAAAGCAGCGCATCCGCCTCACCCGCGCGGCACGCCATCGCCGCTTCGCGCACCAGATGCGCGGCCTTTTCGGGACTGAGATAAGACAATTCCTGAGCGAATTCATTGTTCAGCGCCAACAGCGGCGGCGGCAGGCCTTCATCGGGCGGAAGGTCTATCAATTGGAATTTCACGTCCGCCGCCATGGCGCGCATCCTTGATGTTGCCCTATCTCCACGACAGGGCGCTCTCTCCTGCTTGAAAGCTAACCATCCGCCTGCCGAACCACAAACCCGGCTCGGGCGACATGTGCGAACGGATCACGCCCGGCGGGGGCGCGATCCCGGTTCCTGGCGCGGCATGACCTGCCGGGCCGGGATCACTGGCGGATTCAGACCCATGGCGCGTTCTTCCGCCATTCGCAGCGCATGTTCGGTCTGGGGCATTTTGGGAATGTCGAACCGCGGAGCCGTGCCGAAACCGAACGCGTCGGCCAAATCGCCGCAAGTTTCGCGCCGCCATTTGCTGAGATTGGGAATCTCCACCCCGAAGCGGGTCTCCAGCAGGCGCAGCACGGAGGTGTGATCGAACACCCGGCTGGAAACATAACCGCCATGGCTGAAGGGCGAGATCACCATGCAGGGCACGCGGAAACCCAATCCGATGGGCAGCCCGTTCACATATTCGTCCGGCGTGCCGGGCGGCGGCACCGGCGGCGCGACATGGTCGAACAATCCGTCATTCTCGTCATAATTGAGGATCAGCGCGGTCTTCGCCCACAATTTCGGATTGGACCAGAGCGCCTGCAGAATCTGGTTGGTGTGATCCTCGCCCGCCGCGGGCAGATAATCCCCATGCTCGGACAGATGCGAAGGCGGCACGATCCAGGTCACTTGCGGAATCTTGCCGTGGCGGATGTCCCAGAGCAGCTCATAGAAAGGCCGGTCGCGCAGCGCATTTTCATAGAGCGGCGATGTGTGGGGCGCCTTCTGGAACTGGCTGAAATATTTCAGCATGTTGCAGCCGTAATCGTCTTCCTCGTGATAGACGCGCCAGGAAATGCCCGCCCGCTCCAGCCGTTCGGGATAAGTCTCCCAGGAATAGACCGTGCCGTTATTGTCCAGCGCCGGGCCGCCATTCAGCGCATTGGGATCGATGGTCCCCGTCATCAGGTAATAGCGGTTGGGATGGGTCGGCCCGAACACCGAGCAGTGATAGGCGTCGCAGATGGTGAAATTGTCCGCCAGCGCGAAATAGTAAGGCAAATCCTCGCGCGCCAGGTGCCCCATCGTCATGGGCCCGATCTCGCCATCGGATTCGCGATGTGACGGAATCCAATTGTCCATCGCCCCGCCATTCCAGGACGCATGCAGGGGGCCCCAGCCATGATCGAGTGCGTGGTAGCGCTGCGCATTGGTCTTCAGCGTGTCGAGGCGGAAGGGAAGAACATGACCGTCCGGCGACAAGGGATCGGGCTGGCGGAACACCGAACTGCCGTCGGCGCGGATGGCGGCGGGATCGTCGAAGCCGCGCACCCCGCGCAAGGTTCCGAAATAATGATCGAAGGAGCGGTTCTCCTTCATCAGGATGATGAAGTGATCGATGTCGGCAAGCTTGCCGGGCGCCTTGCCTTGAACCGCGGCTTCGGCCGCCGATGTTCCGATCGCGGTGACCGCGGAGGCCGCGGCCGCCGATTGCAAGAAATCACGACGCCCGATGTCCGTCATTGGCTTCCCCCGCAAGAACCGCTCACAGACTAGGAGGCGGACCTGTGTCTGTACAATGACGTTTTGATGGCGGACGAAGGAACCCCGTCCATCACTCAACCGTCTGTTTTGCAAAGCGAATTCCCGTCAGGAACGATTTGCCCGGCTGTGCCGTTTTTTTGATGGGAAAACACAAAGCCCGCGCCGCGCGGGCGAAATGGAGAACGACATGCGCGCGTCTATCTGCAAATCCGCACTTCTGGCTCTGGGCGCCACCCTGTGCCTGGGCATGGCGTTGCCCGCTTCGGCGGGTGTGCATCAGCTGGGCGCGGTGAATGTTTCGGCCGATCATTATACGCGGGTGAGCTGGACACGCTTCGACGGCCCGGTGGAGCGACTGAGTTTCGTGCCCGACAATGACGCGGTGGATTGCGATCACATCACCATCAATTACCGCGACGGCACCTCGCACGATGTCTTTTCGGGCGTGCTGCTGCGCGAACAGCGCCAGACCATCACCTTCCCGGACAGCGACAGCCGCCTGAGGAGCGTGGATTTCGCCTGCAAGGCGCGCAGCCTTGATGGCGCCCGCATCACCTTGTCGGCCGTCACCGAAGGGGGACTCTATCCCGATCGCGACGCAGACCTGCAGGTGGACAGGCAGGCGCATCTGCGCACCTTTGAAAGCGCCAGCGCCGAGCCTTGACCGATAGGCAACAAAAAACCCCGGGCGCCTGCCGGCGTCCGGGGTTCTTTGCATTCGAAGTCTCAGTTATCCGGCAGCGTATAGGCGATATATTCGCCGGAATAATTGCCGCCCGACACCGCGACCACGATGTACTGCTTGCCATTGACCATATAGGTCATGGGCGAACCGGACTGGCCGGCGGGCATCAGCACATTGCCGACTTCCTTGCCCGTCGCCTGATCATAGGCGCGGAGCGGCGCGCCGCGCGGATGATCCGGCGTGACCGTGACTTGAGGATCGCCCGCGATCACCAGATTCTTCGTCACCAAGGTGCCGATATTGTAGCTGGTCTGGCCGGTGCGGGGGATGTTGAGCCCCTTCAAGGCCGGACTGTTGCGCACATTGTTGGGCGTCTCGCCATGGGCGATCTGCCAAACGATGTCGCCCTTATCCAGGTTGATGGCGCTGATTGTCGCGTAAGGCGGCTTGATCAGCGACAGGCCCTGGACCGTGAGGCCGAAATCGTCGCTGTCATTGGCGGGCGGCGGCGGCGGCTTTTTGGCCCCCGGCGCGGAATCGGCACCCGCGTCGGCGCCGGACGCATTGACCATTTCCACCTTCTGACCGGCGCGGCCTTCGACGTAACGGATGTCGGAGAAGCCGGGCGGCGGCGGCACCAGACCCATCGGCTGCAGGCAGGAATTGCAGGCGAAGAGATAGGCGGTATGGTTTTCCGGATTGAAAGAACCACCGGGCCAGTTGGTGCCGCCATTGGCGGCGCCCAGGCTTAGAGTGGCGATCGGGCCCGGCGCCAGCTTGCTCACCACCGGCGGCGTGTAGATCGGCCCCATCTTGTAGTTCTTCACGATCTCCAGCGCCCGCTTCTTCAGGTCGGGCGTGAAATCGATCAGGTCATTCTCCGAAACGCCGGTGCGCGCATAAGGCGCCGGCTTGGTGGGAATGGGTTGTGTGGGCGAATACCACTCGCCCGGCGCGTCGCCCTTTTCCACTTTGCGTTCCGGGATCGGCCAGACTGGCTTGCCGGTGATGCGGTCGAAGACATAGAGGTAGCCCATCTTCGACGGCTCGGCGACTGCCTTGATCGGCTTGCCGTTCACATTGATGTCCATCAGGAGCGGGGCGGACGACATGTCATAGTCCCAGATCTCGTGATGGATGAACTGGAAGTGCCACTTCTCCTTGCCGGTCTTCAGATCGACCGCGACCAGGCTGTTGCCATAAAGCCCGTTGCCGGGACGGTGGCCGCCATAAAAGTCCGAGGTCGGCTGCTCGACCGGAAGATAGGCCAGCCCTGCTTCCACATCCGCCGTCATTTCGGTCCAGATGCCGGTATTGCCGGCGGTGATGTTGGAGTCGTTGAGCCAGGTTTCCCCGCCGGGCTCGCCCTTTTGCGGAATGGTACGGAACTGCCAGAGCCGCTTGCCGGTACGGGCATCGAAACCGCGCGCCGAACCCTTGTTGTTCTTGAAGCTGGTGGGGGTGAAGCCTTCGCGGAAGGCTGAGCCCACCAAAACCACATCGCCCGCCACGGTGGGGGCAGACTGCCAGCCGATTTCGCCGGTGGTCAGATCCGGCTCGATCTTCTGGCTGTCATCGGCTTTCAGGTCGATGGCGCCGTTGGTGCCGAAGCTTTGCACGCGCATGCCGGTCTTGGCATCCAGCGCGATCAGCTGATAGCCGGGCGTGACGTAGAAAATGCGGGCTTCCTTGCCGTCGCTCCAATAGGCCGGGCCGCGGCCGGACAGCTGGCGGGGCGCGGCGGCGCCGCGCGCGCCTTCCTTCTCGCCATGGACCCAAAGCAATTCGCCCGTCACCGCGTCCAGCGCGACCACGGCGCGGCGCGAACCGGCGGTGGCATAGAGCACGCCGCCCACTTCGATGGGCGTGCCTTCCAGCTTATATTCCGGGCGGTTGCCCATGTAATCGGTCTTGAAGCGCCAGGCCACTTCCAGCTTGGAGAAGTTCGACGCGTTGATCTGGTCCAGCGGCTTGAATTTGCTGCCCATCACGTCGCCCGTATAGAGCGGCCAATCGACATTCCGGCCGGTCTGCGCCAAAGCCGGTCCCGCCAGCAGCATCAATGCCGCGCCGGCCAACAATTTCTTCTTCATAATCGCTCCCAAAATAATTTTTGTTACTACGCCAGCCCGCCCCCGGACCGGCGCAAATGGATCAACCCATTTCCTTGATTTGTGCCAGGCCCTTGCGGATCGCCGCCTTCTGAGCGTCGGTGACATCCAGATTGGGCGGGCGCTGATAGAATTGCGGAACGCCCATCTGCTGGCTGAGCGCGTATTTCATTGGGCCATAGGAATCGATTTCCCCGCCCAACTTGCGCATCAGGGCCTGCTGCGTCTGGAATTTCATGAAAGCGGTATGGCTGTCCTTGCCGGCGCGGAAGGCCGCGAACATGTCGGCGATCTGGCGGCAGAACAGATTGCCTTCCGCCAGGATGGCGCCCATGCCCTTGGACAGCGCGAATTCCAGCTTGGTGTCGGTGCCAGTGCGCATATTGAGGTCGGGGAAATCCGCCACGAATTGCTTATATTCCGGCATGTCCTCTTCGGAATCCTTGATCCCGGCCAGATTGGGGTAATGCTTCAGCGCCTTCAGCAGCTCATGGGAGATCGGCACCGCGCTGTTGGAAGGAATGTGATAGAGGTTGACCGCCAGGCTCTGCGGCACCGCATCGAACAGCAGCGAGTAATATTTCACCAGACCGGCCAGGGCGGGCTTCTTGTAATAAAAGGGCGGGATCACCAGCAGGCCTTCGGCGCCGTGATCGGCGGCATGTTTCGACAGTTCGATCGTCTCGGTGAAGTTGGAGGTGCCCGAACTGCAGATGATGTTCATGCCGTCCTTGTTCTTGCCGGCGACTTCCATCACCTGCTTGCGCTCGGCCATGCCGAAGGACGGATATTCGCCGGTGGTGCCCAGAACCACGATGCCGTCGGCGCCATTATGCTTGAACCAGGCCAGCACATCCTTGAAGGCGGCGGGATCGAAATTCAGATTCTTGTCGCAGGGCGTGCAGCTCGCCACCCAGAAAAGCGTCTTGGTCTTGCTGCCCAGATTGCGGGCGCCTTGCGCCATGGCAGAACCGCCCATGGCCGCGGCCGCGGCCGCCGAAGTCGAGCTGAGCCGCCAGGCCGGCCTGCACGTCGCCGGCGAGCACCGCGACTCCACCATCATGCGCGCTCAGGCGGCCATCGGCGCGGTTCAGTCCTCGCTGGCCCGTCGCCTCTCGGGCGGCATGCAGTTCCTGGCGTCCGTGGGTTCGACCGGTCCGTTCATCGGCCTGTTCGGCACCGTCTACGGGATCATGAACTCGTTCATCAACATCGCGAACACGAACACGACCAACCTGGCCGTCGTGGCGCCCGGTATCGCCGAAGCGCTGCTCGCCACCGCGATCGGCCTCTTCGCCGCTATCCCGGCGGTTATTTTCTACAACATCTTCGCTCGCCGCATTGCTGCCTACAATCAGCGTCTTGATAGCTTCTCGTCCGAGCTGCTGGTGCGCGTCTCCCGTCAGCTCGACCAGAGCGCGGGTTAAGCGCCACGGTAGGAAAGGAACCAGCCCATGGGCGCCAAAGTAGGCGGCGACGAGAACAAGTCGTCCAAGAACTACGCCGACAACGCCGAGATCAACGTCGTTCCCTTCGTGGACGTCATGCTCGTGCTCCTCATCATCTTCATGGTGGCGGCTCCGCTCGCCACCGTGAACGTCCAGGTCGATCTGCCGCCGTCCAATGCCGAGCCGACGCCCAATCCCAAGGATCCGGTGTTCGTCTCGATCCAGAAGACGGGCCAGATCTTCCTCGGCGACAACGAGATCACGCTTGACCGTCTGGGCGATGCGGTGATGACCCGCACGCTCGGCGACCGCGAGAATCGCATCATGGTCCGCGCGGACCGCGACGTGATCTACGGCAACGTCATGCGGGTGATGAACGTCCTTCAGGACTACGGCTTCTACAAAGTCGCTCTGGTCGCTGAAGAAGTCGTCTAGGGAAGGGCGCGGTTTAAACCATGCAGCGCACTCTCTGGTACACGCTCATCGTCGCGCTGGCGCTTCACTTGGGCATCGGCTGGTACTTCCTCGACAAGTTCATCGCGGAACAGAAGAAGCTCGAGGAAGCGGAAGTCGTGGAGGTCTTCGTGCCTCCTCCGCCTCC